>NZ_VJZD01000301.1 GCF_009377175.1 Streptomyces adustus | reverse complement strand
CCCTTCCCCTGCCCCCCGGCACACCCCCGTCGAGGACACCGGAGAGACCGACTGATGCTCAGCCACCTCATCGCTCGTCTGAGCCGCCTGCGGGCGCCGGCGACCCTCGGCGCGGTGTTCGGCGTGCTCGTGACGCTGCTGGCCGGCCCGCTGGCCACGCCCGCCGCCGCCGAGAGCTACACGCCGATCGCCGGAGCCGGCTCCACCTGGGCGGAGAACGCCGTCGACGAATGGCGCCGGGCCGTCAACCAGTACGGCATGCGGATCAGCTACGCCGGTACGGGATCCTCCGACGGTCGCCGGCAGTTCCTCAGCGGCACCGTCGACTTCGCCGTCTCGGACATCCCGTTCCAGACCCACCCGACGGACGGCTCCGCGGCCGAGCGGCCGGGCGCCGGCTCGTACGCCTACATGCCGATCGTGGCGGGCGGCACCGTCTTCATGTACCACCTGACGGTCAACGGCAAGCGGGTCACCAACCTGCGGCTCTCCGGGGACGTCGTCACCAAGATCTTCACCGGCGTCGTCAAGAGCTGGGACGACCCGGTGATCAAGGCAGACAACCCCGGCGTGCAGCTGCCGCACCGCACCATCGTCCCGGTGGTCCGCTCGGACGGCTCGGGCTCCACGGCGCAGTTCACGATGTGGATGGCGAACCAGCACAAGTCGCTGTGGCAGGCCTACTGCGGGCGGGTCGGCCGGTCCGGGGCCTGCGGGCAGACCTCGTACTACCCGACCGTCACCGGCATGATCGCCCAGTCCGGCGACCTCGGTGTGGCGGGCTACGTCGCCCAGAACTACGGCGAGGGCGCGATCGGTTACGTCAACTACTCGTACGCGCTCAACGCGCACTACCCGGTCGCCAAGGTCCTCAACCACGCGGGCTACTACACCGAGCCCACCCCGCAGAACGTCGCGGTGTCGCTGCTCAAGGCGAGGATCAACACCGACAAGAGCTCCGCGGACTACCTCACCCAGCAGCTCGACGGCGTCTACAACGACTCCGACAAGCGCAACTACCCGCTGTCCAGCTACTCGTACATGATCCTGCCGCTGAAGGTGCAGGGCACCTTCACCAAGGCCAAGGGCAAGACGCTCGGCGCGTTCTCGTACTACTTCATGTGCCAGGGCCAGCAGTCGGCCCCCCAGCTCGGCTACTCACCGCTGCCGATCAACCTGGTGAAGGCGGGCTTCGAGCAGATCCGCCGGATCCCCGGGGTGACGGCGAAGAACATCAACGTCCAGGGCTGCAACAACCCGACCTTCACCGCGAACGGCCGCAACAAGCTCGCGGAGACGGCCCCCTACCCGGCGGACTGCGACAAGAAGGGCGCCGCGCCCTGCGGGACCGGCAGCGGCGGTGCCAAGTCCGACAGCGGCACCGGCGGTGCTTCCGGCGGCACCGGGGGCTCGGCCTCCGGCGGCACCTCGGGCGGCTCCACCGGCGCGACCACGGGCGGCACGGCGACGAGCGGCGGTACGACGGGCTCGGCCGGCACCTCGGGCGGCGCCTCCGGCGGCGCGCAGCCGTCCGTCGACCCCGACACCGGGCAGGTCATCGCGGCGGCGGACACCGGCTCCGGCGGGTCCGGCGGGTCTGGCGGGTCCGGCGACGACACCGTCGCCCTCGCCCAGCCGATCACCGTGGCCGCGCAGCACGGCTGGACCGGCACGCAGACGCTGATGGTGCTGGCCGCGCTCCTGGTACTCGGGCTGGTGCTGCTGCCCTCCCTGGTGTCGCGACTGATCACCGGCGGCCGCGGCGCCGACGCCCGCGCGGCCTCCTCCGGTTCCTCCGGCACGGACGGGGGTTCGCGATGAAGCGCCTGCGCGAGACCCTCGTCCGGCTGGTGGCCGGCGCCGCGGTCGGCGCCCTGGCCGGTCTCGCCGTCGCCCAGGCGGCGCCGAGCGCCACCGCCGCGGACGCCACCGGCTCCGCCGTCACCGTCTCCGGGCGCGGCGAGTTCAAGGACATGAAGTTCACGGTGAGCCAGACGAAGCGGCTCACCAGCCAGGCCATCACGGTGAGTTGGTCGGGCGGCACGCCGACCACGTTCGCCGGCACCTTCTTCAACACCGACTTCGTGCAGATCATGCAGTGCTGGGGCGACGACGACGGCACCGTGCCGTCCAACCCCGGCCCGTCCCGTACCCAGTGCCAGTTCGGCGCCTCCCCGACCACCGACCGGGGCAGCTGGCCCGGCAACGAGTACGACGACACCCGCAAGGTCTTCTACAACGCCGACCCGAGCAACTACGGGCAGGACGACCGGTACGGGGCGGCCGGCGCCAACGGGCTGGGCGAGGTGCCCTTCAAGTCCGTCGACGGCACGGTGATCACCAGCGGCACCCAGAACAACGCCTTCTTCAACCGCAACACCACCAACGAGGTCGACTTCGCCCGCACCGGCGCCGACGGCAGCGGCAAGGAGTACTTCGAGGTCCAGACCGCCAACGAGGCGCCGCACCTGGGCTGCGGGACGCCGGTCAGGACCGGCTCCGGCACCAAGCCCCGCTCCTGCTGGCTGGTGATCGTCCCGCAGGGCCGGCTCGACCTCGACGGCAAGCCCTACGCGGACACCAGCACGGTCAACGCGGGCTCCCCGGTCTCCTCCACCAACTGGAAGAACCGCATCGCCGTCAAGCTCGACTTCAACTCGGTCGGCACCAACTGCGCGCTCGGCTCCGACGAGCGGCCCACCACCGGCAGCGAGCTCGTCGCCGACGCCATGACCAGCTGGCAGGCGGCCCTGTGCCCGACCGGCAAGGTCTACGGCTACACCGAACTCGGCGAGCCCGACACCCGGGCCCGGCTGATCGCGGACGGATCCGCCGGGCTGGCCTTCACCACCCGGGCGCTGGGCGCCGACGAGGGCAGCACCGCCCCGTCCGACACCACCACGTACGCGCCGGTGGCGCTCTCCGGGACCGTCATCGGCTTCACGATCGAGCGCAGACCCAGATCCGGGGCGCCGGACGACATCCGCAGACAGGCGGGAACCAAGGTCGAGTCGATCGACCTCACCCCCCGGCTGGTCGCCAAGCTGCTCACCGAGTCCTACCGCAACTCCACCTGGGGCGCCGTGCTCGGCGGCACCGCCGCCAAGGGCTACGAGTGGGCGAAGAACAACCCGGCCGGCCTGGCCAGCGACCCCGAGTTCATCGCGCTCAACCCCGAGTTCGCCTATCTGTCGGTCGCCGAGACCCCGGCCACCGACACCGACCTGATCACCTCCCTCGGGCACACCGACACCGCCCGCGCCCTGTGGCGGTGGATCCTGTCCGACTCCGACGCGCGCAAGTTCCTGTCCGGGCTGCCGGACGGCTCGGGCATGGTGGTCAACCCGTACTACTCCACCAACCCGGACGTGAACCCCACCGGCTCGGGCTTCGACGCCGTCCGCGCCGACGACTACCCCAAGAGCGACCCCTGGTGCACGATCCCGCCGGGCACCGACGCCACCCTCAAGCAGTGCATGACCGACTTCCACCCGTACGTGGACGATCTGCACTCCGGCGCGCTGCACACCCGGCGCGCGGACACGCTGTGGAAGTCGACCTGGGACCCGCTGGGCAACCCGCCCGCGTTCAAGAGCCCCGGCCCGCAGACGGTCGGCTCCCGGTTCGTGATCACGGTGACCGACGCGGCGTCCGCCGCCCGCTACGGGCTCCAGACCGCCCGGCTGCGCAACGCGGCGGGCAAGTTCGTCGCCCCCGACCACGCGTCGCTGACCGCCGCGGCCACGAGCGCCACCGGCACGGACGCCCCCGAGATCGATCCGGCCAAGGCCACCGCCGCGGGCGCGTACCCGCTCGCCCAGCTCGTCCACGCGGTCGCACGGCCCGGCTCGCTGAGCGCCGCGGCCCGCAAGGACTACGCGGCACTGCTGCGGTACGTGGCCGGGGCCGGCCAGGTCACCGGCGCCGACCCGGGCCGGCTGCCGGCCGGTTACGCCCCGCTGTCCAAGTCGCTGCGCGAGCGCGCCGTACGGGCCGCCGACGCCCTGGCGAAGTACACCGGCCCGGCCGGTTCGGGCAACGGTTCCGGGTCCGGCTCCGGCGGGACGGACGGGGGCAGCGGCCAGGTCGGTTCCGGCAGTGACCTGGGCGGCGCGGGCGGCGCGGCCTCCGACGGCACGCCGAACAACCTCGGCACGTCGCCGACGGCCGCCGGTGCGAGCGCCAGGCCCGGCGCGGCACCGTCGTACGACGGTGGCAAGGCCGTGCAGACCACGGCCGCCGGCACCACCCCCGCCGACCCGGCGAACTCGCTGCGCTACGCCGTCCCGGTCGGGGCCGCGCTCGGCGCCGTCGCCGCCCTGGGCGCGCCCTTCGCGGGCGGCAGCAGGCCGCGGCTGCCGCTGCGCATGCCGCTGCCGGGAGGCCGCACCGTCACCGTTCTGCCGCAGCTCACGCTGCCGGAGCGACTGCGCCGGCTGCTGCCGCCGCGGTGACACCCCGGAGCCCCCTGCGGGGGGCTCCCCACAGACGGCCGCCCGCCCCGAAAGGCAGTCGGGGCGGACGGCCGGTACCACCCTGCCAGATCCACCCGCGCACAATCCTCAGGAGAACCTCCATGCGCTCTTCGCGCTCTACGGCTGCGCTCGTCGCCGCCGCTGTGGTGGCCGGCGGCCTGGCTCTCGCGAGCCCTGCGTACGCCGACCCGACCCCTGCCGGGACCTACCGCTCGCTCGTGGGCGTCGGCTCCGACACCACGCAGGACGTGCTCAACGCCCTCGCCGGCGACTCGGTGAACGGCACCACCTACGCCGCCGTGAAGGCGACGAGCGGCGCGGGCATCGCCTCCTACGACGCGATCGAGCCCCTCACCGGCTCCACCACCTCCAGCATCCAGACCCGCGCCGCCGGGCCCTCCTTCCTGCGCCCGAACGGCTCCGGCAAGGGCCGTCTCGCGCTGAGCCAGGCGCTGACCGGCGACAAGTACCCGGACAGCTCCGGTGTCGCCATCAAGGGCCAGGTCGACTTCGCGCGCTCCTCCAGCGGTCCGAGCACCTCCGGCACCGCGCTGACGTACATCCCGTTCGCGCGGGACGCGGTCGGTGTCGCGGTCAAGGGCTCCGCCCTGGACAGCCTGACGGTCGACGACCTGCACGACATCTACGCCGGTACGACCACCGTGGTGCACGGCCAGACCGTCCACCCGAAGATCCCGCAGTCCGGCTCGGGCACCCGCAAGTTCTTCCTGAGCGCGATCGGCCTCACCGACGCCACGATCTCCCCGAACATCCCGACCGTCCAGGAGAACCAGGCCAACGACGGCCTCACCGAGGACGGCGCGCTGGAGCCGTTCTCCGTGGGCAGCTGGATCGCCCAGATCAACGGGGTCGCCCCCGACCACAGCAAGGACGCCGCGGCGGCCGGCGGTCACCTGGCGAGCGTGCAGCTGCCCGGCGACACGGGCGGCGCCACCACCCCGGTCGCCACGGCCAACGGCAAGCTGGTGCCGGTCAACTACTACTACGAGAACGCCACCTTCGGCCGCGACGTCTACAACGTCGTCCCGACCCGGGCGATCGACCCGACGAGCGTCTTCTTCGACAAGGACCTCTACGACGTCTTCGTCACCAGCGGCAGCCACACCGCCGCCCTGGCGTCCGACACCGCCGAGCAGACCATCGCGGCCTTCGGCTTCGTGAACGAGTCCTACAACGGCTCGGTCAACCCGGCCAAGCACGCCAAGCTCGGCGGCCTGGAGGAGTCGGGCATCGACCTCTCGACGCCCGCCGCGCCCGTAGTGAAGGCCACCCTCGGCGACGCGAGCGTCAAGCTCACCTGGACCGCGCCCGCCCCCACCGGCCTGCCGCTCACCGACTACCGGGTCACGCTGACCGGCTCCGACGGCGCCGTCGTGGCGACCAAGGACGTCGCGGCCGGCACCACGTCGTACTCCTTCACCGGTCTGGCCGTCGGCACCTACACGGCCACCGTCTCCGGCGCCAACCTCAACGGCACGGGCGCCGGTGCCACCTGGACCGGCGCGGTCAAGTACGCCAGCACCACGAAGGCGACCGTCGCGACCGCCGCCTACGGCCAGACGCCCAAGGTCGCCGTCACCGTCACCGGCACGCACGGCGTCGTCCCGTCCGGCAAGGTCACGGTGAAGGAGGGCAGCACCGTCCTCGGCACCGCCACCCTGAGCAGCACCGGCAAGGCCACCGTCGCCCTGTCGAACCACCTCAAGGTCGCCACCCACGCGCTGTCCGTCTCCTACAGCGGCGCCGCCAAGCTCAACACCTCCGCGGCGAGCGTCTCGCTGAAGGTCGTCAAGGCGACCCCGGCGGTCAGCGTCAGCGCGCCCACCTCGGTCAAGCACACCGCCCGGGGCAAGGTCACCGTCAAGGTCACCGCGACCGGCACCACGCCGACCGGCACCGTGCGCATCTACGAGGGCAGCAAGATCATCGCCACCGGCACGCTGAGCGGCGGCAAGGTGACCGTCACCCTGCCGAAGCTGCGCGCCGGCCGGCACACGCTGCACGCGTACTACGCGGGCTCGACGACCGTGAACACCCGCAACGGGGCGAACTTCGTCGTCAAGTCGGTCTGATCCGGCACCCGTTGTCCCCGCCCCGCCGGGGCGGCCGCCCACCGCGGCCGCCCCGGCGGGACGCCCCCATCCAGGCACCACCCTCAGCACCCATCCAGCGAAGGAGGCGGGCCCCGTGACGGTCGCCGTACAGACACCCCTCGCACCGGCCGCGGTCCTGCCGCGCGTGCGGAGCATCACCGCGGTACGCCACCTCGCCCGGGGCGCTCTGCTGAGCCTCGCCGCCCTGCTGCTCGGCATCACCGCGCAGCTGCTGCTGCTCAGCGGGGCACAGGAACACTCCGCGCAGCAGGCCACGTTCGACGAACTGCGCAATCAACTCGCCCTCGGCACGGCCCCGGTGGCCCAGACCGACCAGCAGGGCAACCTGCTGACCCCGGGCAGCCCGCTCGCCCTGATCAAGGTCCCCTCGCTCGGTCTCCAGCAGGTGGTCCTGGAGGGCACCGACTCCGCCGTCCTGACCGGCGGCCCCGGCCACCGCCGGGACACCCCGCTGCCCGGACAGGCAGGCACCAGCGTGCTGATGGGGCGCGCCGCGGCGTACGGCGGACCGTTCGGACGGCTGGCCGAGCTCACCGAGGGCGACCGGATCACGGTCACCACCGGGCAGGGCAAGGCGACCTACGAGGTCCTCGACGTCCGGCGCGCCGGCGACCCGGCGCCCGCCCCGGTCGCCGCGGGCGAGGGCCGTCTCGTCCTGGTCACCGCCACCGGCCCCCGCTTCATGCCGGGCGGGCTGCTGCGGGTGGACGCCGATCTGGTCTCCGCGGCCTTCCCGACCCCGGCGGCCGTCGTCCGCCCCGGCACGCTGCCCGAGGCCGAACAGCCGCTGGCCCGCCCGGCCGGCGTGCCCTGGCCGCTGGTGCTGTGGCTCCAGGCGCTGCTGGCCGTCGCCGTCGCTGCCGTCTGGGCGTGGCACCGCTGGGGCCGGCACCAGACCTGGATCGTGTTCGCGCCGGTCGTCGCCGCCCTGGGCCTCCAGGTCGCCACGCGCACCACCGAACTCCTGCCCAACCTGCTGTGACCGACCGCCGCCCGAGCCCCGCCCGAGCCCCGCAGTGAACCCGCGAACCGAGGTACCCGACGTGACCGACACGACCCTCTCCCCCACCGACACCGTCGTCCTGCCCTCGCCGGCCGGCGCCGCCGTCGGCCCCGCGACCCTCCAGGCGCGTGCCGTGTCGGCCTGGTTCGGCAACCACAAGGTCCTCGAACGGGTCTCCCTCACCATGCCCGCCGGGCAGGTCACCGCGCTGATCGGCCCGTCCGGCTGCGGCAAGTCGACGTTCCTGCGCACCCTGAACCGGATGCACGAGCTGATCCCGGCGGCGCAGTTCGCGGGCGAGGTCCTGTTCGAGGGCGAGGACATCTACGGCCCCGCGCGGCGGCTGACGGACGCCCGGCGGCGCATCGGCATGGTCTTCCAGAAGCCGAACCCGTTCCCGGCCATGTCGATCTACGACAACGTGGTGGCGGGGCTGAAGCTGACGGGCACGCGCGCGAACCGCCGGGAGAAGGACGTGCTGGTGGAGGAGTCCCTCACCAGGGCCGGTCTGTGGAAGGAGGTCCGCGACCGGCTGCGGCAGCCCGGCGGCGCGCTCTCCGGCGGCCAGCAGCAGCGCCTGTGCATCGCCCGCGCCCTGGCCGTACGGCCGCGCGTGCTGCTCATGGACGAGCCCTGCTCGGCGCTGGACCCGACCTCGACCCGGCGGGTCGAGGAGACCATCCACGAGCTCGCCGGCGAGGTGACCATCGTGATCGTCACCCACAACATGCAGCAGGCGGCCCGCGTCTCCGACCAGTGCGCGTTCTTCCTCGCCGAACAGGGCACCCCCGGCGGGATCGTCGAACAGGGATCCACCGAGCGGATCTTCAGCACCCCCGAGGACCCGCGCACCGCGGACTACGTGGCGGGCCGCTTCGGCTGACCCGCACGGCCGCCCGGCCCCTGGGCGCCCCCGGGGCCGGGCCGGACGCGGGCGCCGGGGTCAGACGTTGACGCCGAAGTCGGAGGCGATACCGGCGAGTCCGGAGGCGTAACCCTGGCCCACCGCGCGGAACTTCCACTCCGCGCCGTTGCGGTACAGCTCGCCGAAGACCATCGCGGTCTCGGTCGACGCGTCCTCCGACAGGTCGTAGCGGGCGATCTCCTGGCCGCCGGTCTGGTTGACCACGCGGATGAACGCGTTGCGGACCTGGCCGAAGCTCTGCCCGCGGTTCTCGGCGTCGTGGATGGAGACCGGGAAGACGATCCGGTCGACCTCGGCCGGCACCGCGGCGAGGTTCACCTTGACGGACTCGTCGTCGCCCTCGCCCTCGCCGGTGAGGTTGTCGCCGGTGTGCTCGACCGAACCGTCCGGGCTGCGGAGGTTGTTGTAGAAGACGAAGTGCTGGTCGGACAGGACCTTGCCGGACGCGTCCAGCAGCAGGGCGGAGGCGTCGAGGTCGTAGTCCGTGCCCGTCGTCGTGCGCACGTCCCAGCCCAGGCCGACCAGGACCGCGGTCAGCCCCGGCGCCTCCTTGCTGAGCGAGACGTTGCCGCCTTTGGAAAGGGAAACTCCCACGCTGCTCTCCTCTGCTCCGCCGGTGGCCGGGCGATCCGGACCGGCGCCGGGTGGACTGCGATGTGAATCTACAGCACTGTAGAAGTCGTGGGGAGGGCGCTCACCGCTCATTACTATGGGCGGTCGTCGAGGCGCGCGACGGGCGGGAGGCGAAACACGCCCCAAGGGTCAGGGAGGCAGCGTGACGGAGCGGTACGAGGGCGGGGCGCGGTCGGACGCTCCCGGGCGCAGGCGCGGCCAGGGCGAGCTGGAGGCCCAGGTGCTGTCCGCCCTGAAGGCGGCGCCGGAACCGGTACCGGCGGGCTGGGTGCGCGAACGGCTCGGCGGCACCCTCGCCTACACCACCGTCATGACGATCCTCACCCGGCTCCAGGCCAAGGGCGCGGTCACCCGGGAGCGGGCGGGCCGGTCGTTCGCCTGGACGGCGGCCGCGGACGCGGCGGGGCTCGCCGCCCACCGGATGCGCAGGGTCCTGGACAGCGAGAGCGACCGGGAGGCGGTGCTGGCCAGCTTCGTCTCCAGCCTTCCGCCCGGCGACGAGGAACTGCTGCGCAGGCTGCTGCACGAGACCGACGAGACCGACGAGACCGACGAGGGCGGCGCGACCGACGAGGGCGGCGCGACCGGCGAGGGCGGCCGGGGCGCGCCGGGAGAGGGCCGGGCGGGCTGAACCGTGGGCGTGTTCGTCTTCCTCCCGCTCGTCCTGCCGCTGACCGCCTGGCCCGTCGCGCGGCTCGCCGAGCACCGGCTGCATCCGCGGACGGCCACGCTGCTGCTCGCCGGCGTCGCCGCCGTCCTGGGCCTGTGCAGCACCCTGTGCCTGGGCCTGCTCGCGATCGTCGGGACCGCCCAGCTCCCCGGCAACCCGCTGCCGGACAGCTGGGCCGATCCGGCGGTCCGGGCGGCGGTGCCGCACGACGAGGTGGTGGGCAAGGCCGCGGTGGGCGCGCTCGCCGTGGCGTGCACCGCCTGCGTGGGGCTGCTCCTGCGTCATCACCGGGTGCGGCGCCGCGCCGCACGCGCCCTGCGCGGGCTGCCGCCCACCGAGGTGGCCGTCCTCCCGGACGCGCTCCCCTACGCCTACACGCTGCCCGGACGCGGGTACCGGCGCCGCTCCGGACGGCCGGGCCGGGTCGTGGTCTCCACCGGCATGCTCGCCGGGCTGACCTCCCGGGAGCGGCGCGTGCTGTTCGCCCACGAACGCGCCCACCTCGTCGGCCGGCACCACCGCTATCTGCTGCTGGCGGGGCTGGCGGCCCGCGCGAACCCGTTCCTGCGCCCGTTGGGCACCGCCGTCGGCTACACCGTGGAGCGCTGGGCGGACGAGGAGGCGGCCGGGGTGGTCGGCGACCGCCGGGTGGCGGCCCCGTCCTGCGTGACCTTCATCTGCTTGGTCTGCGCGTCGACGTAGGTGACCTGGTTGCGGC
>NZ_VJZD01000300.1 GCF_009377175.1 Streptomyces adustus | reverse complement strand
CGCCCGACCGCCCGACCGGGCTACGCGCGCAGCCGGGCCACCCACGACAGTCGCGCGTGCTGCCGGCGTGCGCAGCGGTCCAGCTCCTCCATCAGCCGGCGCGAGCGGTGCTCGGTGTCCAGCTCGTCGATGATGCGGGTCGTCTCGGTCAGCACCGCACCGAACAGCTGCCACTGCCGGGCGTCGCGCTGGATCTCCTCCAGCAGCAGCCGGGACAGCTTGTCCCGGGTGGTCGCCGCCTGCTGCAACGCGGCGGCGAGCCGGTCCTCGGCCGACTCGGCGTTGGCGCTCACATGGCTGGTGACCAGGACCGCGAAACTGACCACGGCGTCGGCGACCTCGGACAGCAGCTGTTCCACGACGTCCCCTGTCCCGGGCGGGAACAGCGGCTCGGACTCGCGCTCCTTGGCGAGGTCGGTCAGCGTACGGGTGATCACCCGCAGCACGACGGTGCAGATCTCCAGGGTGTCCAGCCCGGTGCGCAGCACGATGCGGTGCAGCAGGCCCTCCTGCACCCGCGGATTGAGCCGCAGACTGTCCTCGGCCTGCCGCAGGTCGGCGTCCACCTGGGCGATGTCGTGGTCGAGCCTGCGTGCCTCGTGCAGCCGGGCCGTCGCGTTCTCGACGGGCGTGTGCCCGGCGGCCTCGTCGCCGACCCGCAGCATCAGCTGACGTACCCGGCGTGCCAGTTCCACGATCGACTCGCCCGCCTCGTCCACCCACACCGGCGGGGCGAGCAGCAGGTTGCAGCCGAGCCCGACGACCGCGCCGATCAGCGTCTCCAGGACCCGGGCCCACGCCGTGTTGCCGACCGCGGTGACACCGAGCACCAGCATGGCGCTGATCGCCACCTCGGGCACGAACTCGTCGACCCGCACCAGATGCCCGACGGCCAGCGACGCCACGATGACCAGCGCGAGGCTCCACCAGGTCAGCCCCACCAGGAGGCTGAAGGCGATGGCGACCAGGACACCGGCCACCACGGAGTTCACCCGGCGGATCCCGGTGGTGAGGGTGGAGTACAGGGTGACCTGGACGACCAGCAGCGCGGTCAGCGGGGCCGTCAGGGGCGCGGGCTCCGGACTGAGGTGCAGGGCGATGACGTAGGCGATCGTCGCCGCGGCGGTCGACCGCAGCGCCTGGACGACGACGGGGTCCCGGTGGCGCCTCACCAGCCGTCCGAGGGACTCTTTCCACTCCTGTGCAACGCGCATCTCTTGGCCTGTTCCCCATCCCAGGACCGCTCGAACGTCCCGATCGAGGACCGCGGATGTCCGCAAGGGCCCATAGATTCGTTCTCACCAGCCGGAACACGACCCGAGGGGCAGGGGCATGACGGAGTTCCACGGCGTCCAGGTGCTCACCCTCGCGCACGACTACCTGCGGGAAGTGGTCGCCGCGGTGCCGGAGGGGGCCCGGGCCGCACCGACCCCGTGTTCCGCGTGGTCGGTACGGCAGGTCCTCGACCACGCGCGCATCGACCAGCAGGCCCACGGCCTCGTCCTGACCGGCGGCCGACCGGACAGCGACCCCTTTCCGGCCGAAGGACTCCCTCGCCGGGGACCCGGTGGCGGAACTCGACAGGGTGCTGGTCGCGGTCGCGACCGGCCAGAACCGGCCACTTCCGGATGGCCTCGCCGAGGAGGTCCGGCCCCGGCGGACCGTCTCGTGAACCACCTGCGCGATGCCTACCAGGTGTTCGCGCCCGCCAAGGAGATCCACGAGGACCACACGGCGGCCGAGGCACTGCCGGCCTTCCTGGGGCGCGACCCGCGCTGGGCGCCGTCGGCCGGGTGAGCGCGCCGGTGCCGGAGGGCTCAGACGTCCAGCTTGTCGAGGAACGCGGACAGATTGCCCGTCGTACGGGCGATCTGCTCCTCCTCCGTCAGGCTCTCCTCGAAACGCGAACCGGAGTCGAGCGACTTCTTGCCGCGTACGTAGAGGGAACACGCGAGGTCGGTGCACATGTACAGGCCGACCGAGTTCCCCTCGCGGCCCGCGGCCCCCGCCTTGCGCGCGGTCATCAGCGAGACGCCGCCACCGCGGTGGGTCGTCAGACAGAGCGAGCACATGCTGCGGTGCAGGATGCCGCGCTGCGAGGACGGGAAGCGCAGCGTCACCCCGACGAGCCGTCCCGCCCGCTCGGTGACCAGGTAGCTGCGGTCGGGTGCGCCAGGGTCTCGCCAGCCCAGGAAGTCGAGGTCGGCCCAGGGGCGCCGGTCGAGATCCCGGGGCACGGACAACCGCTTGGCCTCGCCCTTCGAACAGTTGACGAAGGACTCGCGGATCTCCGGCTCGGTGAGCGATCTCATGGGGGTGGCCTCCTGGTACGGCGGGTGCGGCGCGGCTTCCCGGGGGTGCCGACACTCCCGGACGCCGGTAAACCTAGGGGTACTAGGTTTTGGTCAAGGGTAAGCAGTGTCCGAGGGGGACGCCAACGGATTTCATGAGCGAGAAGGGGTGGCGTCGCTTAGCTCGTTACGTGAATTAAGGGTCATAGGAAGTGCGCCGGGCAAGCTTGCGGCGGTATGTTGCAGGTCGGGCAGGGTGCCGGACCCGTTCCGACGGGTTCCGGGCAGGGTTCGGGAGGAACCACATGGCGGGGCGGAACGGGCGCACGGTGCGCGATCTCAGGCGGGCCAACCGCACGGTCGTGCTGCAACGGCTTTACTTCGACGGCCCGTTGAGCCGCTTCGAGCTGGGCCCGGTCACCGGCCTGAGCTCAGGCTCGGTCAGCAACGTGGTCTCCGACCTGGTCGCGGACGGCCTGCTGGAGGAGGCAGGCAGCGTCGACTCCGACGGCGGCCGCCCCCGTACCCTGCTGCGCGTCGCGCCCGGCAGCGGTCACATGATCGGCGTCGACGTCGGCGAGACCCGGGTACGCATCGAGCTGTTCGACCTGACCCTCACCGAACTCGCCCGCGCGGAACGCCCGCTGGAACACCAGCGGTACGAGGTCGAGGTGATCGTCGGGCACATCCGCGACGGCATCGCCGAGGTGCTCGCCACCGCGGGCATCCCGCCCGAGCGGCTGCTCGGCGTCGGCATCGGCGTGCCCGGCATCGTCGAGCACACCGCCGACCGCGGGGCCGTCGTGCACGGGCAGACCATCGGCTGGCCCGCGGTCCCGCTGGAGGCGCTGCTGCGCGCCGGGATCGAGCTCCCCGAGAGCGTGCCGTACTTCATCGACAACGGCGCCAAGACGCTCGGCCAGGCCGAGATGTGGTTCGGCGGCGGCCGCGGCGCCCACAACGCCGTCGTCGTCCTCTTCGGCTCCGGCGTCGGGGCCTGCCTCGTCACCGCCGACGTGGAACACGGCCGGGCCGTGGAGTGGGGCCATCTGACGGTACGGGTCAGAGGGCGCCGCTGCCGCTGCGGCGCCCTCGGCTGCCTGGAGGCGTACGCGGGCGCCGAGTCGCTGCTCCAGCGGTGGAGCGAGGCGGGCGGACAGCCGCCGCAGGGCGCCGACGAGGAGACGGCGCTGACCGCGATGCTGGCCGCCGCCTACCCCGTCGACGGCGTCGGCACGGCCGACCCGGTCGCCCTCGCCGTCCTGGAGGAGACCGCCGAGTACCTGGGCGCGGGCCTGTCCGACCTGATCAACCTCTTCCAGCCCGAACGCATCCTCATCGGCGGCTGGGCCGGCCTCCAGCTCGGCGCCCGCTTCCTGCCCTCGGTCCGCCGGCACGCCACCGCGTACGCCCTGCGGCATCCCGCGGAGAAGGTCACCGTGGAGCTCGGCAGGCTCGGGCCCGACGCGGTCACCGTCGGCGCGGCGATCCTGCCGCTCGCCGACTTCTTCTCCCGCGGCGGCCGCCGTCCGGAACCCGAGCCGGAGGGACCGGCCCCGGCCTGGCGCACGGCCCTCCAGGAGCGGGCCCCGCACTGACGGCCCGGTGCGCCGCTCACCCCGCCCTGCGCCACCACGCGGACTCGGGCTCGGTCTCCGTCTCCTCCTCGCGGCGCAGGCCGAGCAGGAACTCCTCCAGCACCTCCGTCGCGGTGTGCTGCGGGTACCAGCCCAGCTCGGTGTGCGCCCGCGTGCAGTCCATCAGGGGCAGCCGCAGGACCGCGTCGAACAGCTGGGGCGAGGCGGGCAGCAGCCGCAGGCCCCAGGCGGCGGCGACCGCGGTGCGGGCCGCGGTGCGCGGGAGCCGTACCGGACGGGCGCCGAACATCGCGCTGAGCAGTTCCGTGTCGACCGGGGGTTCGGCCGCCAGGTTGAAGGGCCCGTGGACCTGGCGGTGCACCGCCAGCCGGTACGCCTGGGCCGCGTCGTCCGGGTGCAGGACCTGCACCCGCAGCCCGCGGACCTCCGGCAGGAACGGCAGCAGGTCGGGCCGGGGCGGCGGACCGGGCAGCAGTCGCCCGCCGGGGGCGCGGCGCGGTGCGCGGGCCGGTTCGCGCCGGACGAGGAAGGCGGGCCGCATCCGTACCACCCGGACCTCGGGATGCTCCCGCTCGAACGTGTCCAGCACCCGCTCCAGATAGGCCTTCTCCCGGCAGTACGCGGCGCCGGGCCAGCCGTGCGTCGGCCACGACTCGTCCGCCGTGTGGCCCTTCGGCCCCGGGGAGTAGGCCCCCACGGACGACCCGTGCACCAGCGTCGGCACCCCCGCCGCGGCGACCGCCTGGAACACCCGGATGCTGCCCAGCACATTGGTGCGCCAGGTCACCGCGGGATCGTGCGTCGGCCGGAACGTCCAGGCCAGATGGACCACGGCGGCCGCCCCCTCGAACTCCTTCACCGGATGGGGCCGCTCGGCGGACAGGTCGACCGCGGCCCAGTCCGTCTTCGGCGGCGACCAGTCGGGGAGCCGACGGGCCAGGCCCAGTACCGTGCCCACCTCCGGATCCTCGGACAGCAGCCGCACCAAGCTCGTACCGACATGGCCGGTGGCGCCCGTGACGACCACCCTCCGACCCGGTTCGCTGCACACCTCGGTCTCCTCCCTGTGGGTGGGGTGGAGCTGCCCGAGTACCCGGTCCGCGCGGACCCGCACCTGTGCCGGCGACCGGCGGACGAGGCTCAGCCGGAGAAGGCGTCGACCCCCGTGAGTTCGGCCGACAGGGTCCACAGCCGGGTGGCCTGGGCGGGATCGGTCGCCCAGTCCTTCACCCCGTTCGGCTCGCCGCCCTCCACGGCGGGCTCGGCGACGTCGCAGTCCTCCAGGTACAGGCCGCCCAGGCCGTCCAGCAGCGGCGAGGTCGCGGCCCACACCTGGGTCGCCGCACCCTGCTCGGGGGTCTTGAAACCCTTCGGGTTCAGCAGGTTGCCCTCGGCGTCGATCCAGCCGCGCTCGATCATCTCCTCCTTGGGGAGGTGCCGCTGGAGCGGGGTGATGATGCCGCCGGGGTGCAGCGAGAAGGCCCGTACGCCCGCGTCCCGGCCCAGTCGGTCCAGCTCCACCGCGAACAGCACGTTCGCCGTCTTGGCCTGTCCGTACGCCTCCCACTTGTCGTAGCCGTGGCGCCAGTGGACGTCGTCCCAGCGCATGCCGGAGAAGTGGTGGGCGCGCGAGGAGACGGAGACGACGCGGGCGCCGCCCGCCGCGATCGCCGGCCACAACCGGTTGACCAGGGCGAAGTGCCCGAGGTGGTTGGTGGCGAACTGGGCCTCCCAGCCGGGTCCGACCCGGGTCTCCGGGCAGGCCATGATCCCGGCGTTGTCGATGACGAGGTCCACGGTCCGGCCGGAGGCGAGGAACCGTTCGGCGAAGCCGCGCACACTCTCCAGGTCGCCGAGGTCCAGCTCGTCGAGCTCGACGCCGTCGATCCCGGCGAGCGCCTCCCGGGCGGTGTCCGGGCGACGGGCCGGGACGACCACGTGGGCGCCCGCCTTCGTCAGGGCCCGGGTGGTCTCGAGGCCGAGGCCCGAGTAGCCGCCGGTGACGACGGCGAGCCTGCCGGTGAGGTCGACGCCCTGGAGGACGTCGTCGGCGGTGCTCTCGGCGCCGAAGCCCGAGCCGATCTTGTGCTGTGCGGAGGTCATGCCACGAACGCTACGGATTCGAGTGCTCTCGAAGTCAAGCGAGCACGGTCGGGGGGGGCGTCCGGACGGCGAAGAGCCCCGACCGGACGGGGGAATCACGGTCGGGGCGGCACAAGGTGGGAACGAAGGGCGGTCGCCTCGCGGCGAGGGCTCCCCGGGGCTTCAGCCGAACGATCGTCCCCGGGGGCGAAGGGGTGAGGCCCGGGGACACTGTTCCCTTCGCTCCCACGGTTGGTTCAACGGGCAATCACCGGCTGCTGTTCCCCGTCCGGCCGCCGCTCGTGGTGATCCGTGTCACCCCGGGCGGGACACGGATCACCAGGACGCCGGCGTGGGGACCCGGCCGTCCCGGGTCCAGGCCAGCAGTTCGTCCGCGGACCAGGTGGTCACCACACGTTCCGCGGGCACCCCGCACTGCTCGGCCCGCGCGCAGCCGAGCGCCTGCCAGTCCAGCTGGCCCGGCGCGTGGGCGTCGGTGTCGACGGCGAACAGCACTCCCGCCGCCACGGCCCGGCGCAGCAGCCGTTCGGGCGGGTCGAGCCGTTCCGGACGGCTGTTGATCTCCACGGCCGTACCTGCCTCGGCGCACGCGGCGAACACCTCGTCCGCGTCGAACTCCGACTCCGGCCGGGTCCGTCCGGCCACCAGGCGTCCCGTGCAGTGCCCCAGGATGTCGGCGTGCGGATCGCGTACGGCGGCCACCATGCGCCGGGTCATCGACCGGGCGTCCATACGGAGCTTGGAGTGGACGGACACCACGACCACGTCGAGCCGCTCCAGCAGGTCCGGCTCCTGGTCGAGGGTGCCGTCGTCGAGGATGTCGCACTCGATGCCGGTCAGCAGCCGGAACGGGGCCCAGGTCTCGTTGAGCTCCGCGACCGCGTCCAG
This sequence comes from Streptomyces adustus, assembly GCF_009377175.1. GTDB lineage: Bacteria > Actinomycetota > Actinomycetes > Streptomycetales > Streptomycetaceae > Streptomyces > Streptomyces adustus. Next base: position 3,682 of record NZ_VJZD01000300.1, on the reverse strand, counting down.
TTGCTCGCGCAGCCGTTCGGCCGACAGGCCGCGGGCCACCGTCAGCCTGGGGGAGTGGTCGGTGAGCGCCGCCCACTCGTGCCCGAGCGCGGCCGCGGTCCGGCCCATCTCGTCGATCGGGCTGCCGCCGTCCGACCAGTCGGAGTGCAGATGGCAGTCCCCGCGCAGCAGTGACCGCAGCCGCTCACCGCCCTCGGCGAGCGGGCCCGCGCTCCCGGTGTCCTCCAGGTTCGCCAGATAGCCGGGCACCTGCCCGTCCAGTGCCTCGGCCGCCACCCGGGCGGTCTTCGGTCCCACGCCCTTGAGTCCCGCCAGCGTCCCGGCCGCCGCCCGCTCGCGCAGCTCCGCCTCGGGCAGCTCCCGCAGCACGCGCGCCGCGGTGCGGAAGGCACGGACGCGGTACGTCGGTGCCGCGGACCGTTCCAGCAGGAAGGCGATCCGCTCCAGGGCCCGTACCGGCTCCATCGCCACCTCCTGGATCCAGGGTTGCCCAGCCGGCGCCGGGCCGCACCGCGGTTCACCGCCGGGGCGGTGAACCCGATGGGCCCGACGGGTGACACGCGTCACCCGCGACCGCCGGTTGCGATTTAGGCTCGAAGACATGACCGAAGTCGCGTGCCCTCACATCGGCAGTCCGCGGATCATGGTGCTCGGCGTCCAGCCGGGGGACCCGCCGTTTCGCATCGTGGAGATCGACGGCGAGGTGGTCGGTGAGGCGAAGACCGTCACCGACGTCCTCGCGGCAGCGGCCGCGTCCGGCATCGTCGTCCACGACCTGGACGATCCGGACGTGATCCGATGGGTCGGCGGGGACAAGTTCACCTGGAAGCTGCACTGGGGCCGCACCTGAGTGCCACGGTCGGCGGGACGGCCGGGCGGTGGCCGCCCCGCTGTCCCCCGGACATCCGCTAGCGCGACCGCCTGCGGGCGTGTACCGCCCGGCTCAGCCGTCGGCCGAGAAGCAGGTAACCCACCAGCGCCCCCGTGGTGTTGAGGATGACGTCGTCGATGTCGAAGGCCCGTCCGGTGATCAGGGCGCCCTGCGCGAACTCCACCAGCAGCATCACGGTCGCGGTCAGCAGCAGCACCCGCAGCAAACCGCGGGCCTGCGGGGCCACGACCGGCACCAGGATCCCGAACGGCACCCCGAGCAGCACGTTCCCGCCGATCTGCTTGACCGCGTCACGCAGCGCGGGCTGGTCCAGGTAGGCCTTGAGGGAGCTGCCCGGATGGAGGTTCGTGTGCGTGAGCGCCACCGAGGCGGGCGACGGTTCGAGGGTGAGCTTGGCCAGCACGACGGCGAACGCCACCATGAACACGAAGGCGCACAGCATCGCCAGAACCCGCAGCGGGAGGGGCAGCGGACGGCGCTCGTCCCGGGCCGGCCGTGCCGTGGCCCTGCCCTTGGCCTTCAGGGCCGCCCTCGCCCTGGCGGCGAAGCTCGGCCTCGGGGCGGCTTTCGCCTTCGTGCCGGCTTTCGCCTTCGCCCCGGCCCTCGGTTTGGCCCCCGCCTTCGGTTTCGCCGTGGCCTTCGGCTTGGCCCCGGTCTTCGGTTTCGCCCCGGCCTTTGCCGCCCTGGAGCGGAAGCCGGGCAGCCTGCTGGTCCAGGCGGACGGCTCGGGTCCGGCGGCTGCCGGATCGGTTCGGGGGGTGCGCGATCGTGAGGCGGTACGCGGCCTGGAGGCTGCGCGGGCCATGAGTTCCTCCATGCTTCAACTTTCCGACGTTGTAGGGGGGTTACCCGCCATCACAGGGTCGATGTCGGGCCCGGCCGGACATCTGGAGAGTCCGGTGGCGCGGTGGCGCGGACGGTCGGTCAGCTCCGGTACGTGATGTGCACCTCCTTGAAGCCGAGGGAACTCAGCAGTCCTTGGAGCATGTCCGTGGTGTTGGTCTCGGCCCGTGCCGTCAGCCCGCTGTCCTTGGCGGCTTCGCCGATGTGCCGGACCGCCAGTTTCTGTACGGCCTGTTCGCTGTTCGGGTTGTCCGAGAAGAGGTCGCCGAGCCGGTCGAGGAGACCGCGCTGCTTGGAGACGGCGTAGGAACGGTCGGGGTCGAGGGCCGGCTTGCCTAGCCGGGCGTGCGGCAGCCGGAGGGTGGCGGACGTGCGGTCGGCGTCGACCGTCACGTCGTTCCCGCCCAGCCTGCCGAGGTCGACGTACGCGTCGACGGTGCCCGCCCCGACGTACAGGGTGCGGCTGCCGTGCAGTACGTCGGGCAGGTACTTGGCGTCCTTCTCCAGGTCCACGACGACCTGGAAGTTGCCGGAGGCGGCGTCGTAACGGCTCATGTCCTGGATGGACTTGAGGAGCGCGGGACCCGAGCGGTCCTGGGTCTCGGTGCCGAACAGGTCCCGCAGTCCCGGCAGTACGGCCAGCCGGACGCCGGCGAACAGCACGACGAGCACCAGCACGAAGGCGGTGAGCACCTTCGCCCAGCCCGGCATGCGCCGGGGGATGCGCCTGATCGAAGAGGTCATGTCGGCGGTCCTCCTTCCTACTGGCCGGATGCCCGCCAATCGCGATGCCAGACAGCCCGGTTGGCTGATCGACTCCGTTCGTCGGTCGGCCGGTGGTCCCGCCAGGGGACGGCGCGCCGTCGGCTCGCGGCCGGGTCGCCGCTCGGGGAGCATGGGGATCAGGCCCGATACGACCGGCCCCACGTGAGTCGACCCCAGGTGACCAGGGCGACCTGGTCAGGCGAGGAGCGGATCGTGCGAGACATCGCCGTCTTCACCGGCAGCGCCCACCCCGAGCTGGCCTCGGAGCTCTGTGCCCATCTCGGCGTGCCGCTCAGGCCCACCCGGGTGAGCAGGTTCGCCAACGACTGCCTGGAGGTCCAGCTCCAGGCGAACTGCCGGGAGCGGGACGTCTTCCTGCTCCAGCCGCTGGTCCGGCCGGTCCAGGAGCACCTGGTCGAACTGCTGCTGATGTGCGACGCGGCCCGCGGGGCCTCGGCCGGCCGGATCACGGTCGTCATGCCGCACTACTCCTACGCCCGCTCGGACAAGAAGGACGCGCCCCGTATCTCCATGGGCGGGCGCCTGGTCGCGGACCTGATGGTGGCCGCGGGCGCCCGCCGGGTGCTCACCATGGCCCTGCACGCGCCCCAGGTGCACGGCTTCTTCTCGGTCCCGGTCGACCATCTGCACGCCCACCGCGAACTGGCCGCGCACTTCCGCCGGTACGACCTGACGAGCACCACCGTCGTCTCGCCCGACCTGGGCAACGCCAAGGAGGCCGCGGCCTTCGCCCGGCTGATCGGCGCCCAGGTGGCCGCGGGGGCCAAGCAGCGCTACGCGGACGACCGGGTGAGCATCAGCGCGGTGATCGGCGATGTCACCGGACGGGACGTCATCGTGCTCGACGACGAGATCGCCAAGGGCAGTACGGTGCTCGAACTCCTGGAGAGATTGCGGGAGCTGGGGCCGCGCAGCATTCGGGTGGCGTGTACGCACGGGCTGTTCGCGGCGGGGGCGCTCAAACGGCTCAGCGAGCAGCCCGACGTGCTGGAGATCGTGTGCACCAACACCGTTCCGGTGCCGGCCGAGGAGCACACCGACAAGCTGCGGATCCTCTCCATCGCCCCGGCGCTCGCGGAGGCCGTGCGCCGGATCCACAACGGGGAGTCCGTCAGCGCCCTGTTCGACGCGCCGCGGGGCGAGCCGACGGGAGGGGACGGC
>NZ_VJZD01000002.1 GCF_009377175.1 Streptomyces adustus | reverse complement strand
GATCGGCAGCGCCCGCCCCAGCCGCGACCCCAGCGCCCGCGCGCCCAGCACCCCCAGCAGCGCCGCCCCGAGCGCGACGGCGAAGACCACGCCGACGGCCGTCTCGGTGAGCTGCGCCTGGGTCAGTCCTATGCGGCCGCTGACCCCCCACAGCGAGTTCTGCACCAGGGACCAGCAGGGGATCACCGAGACCAGCACGAGACCGGGGCACGGCCGCGGCAGCCGGGCCCGCTGCCGCGGGGTCGGCTGCCGCCGAGGGGTCCGGGCGGCGGCCGTGGGTGCCGGAAGACGGCCCGTCAGGGGCCAGACGGCGAGCGCGGTCAGGGCGAGCGCGGCCAGCGGCTGACCGTGCCCCGCGCCGAGGTGCGGCAGCGTGAGATAGAGGAGCCCGGCGAGCCCGGAGACGCCGAGCAGACCGAGGGTCGAGGCGCGGTGCGGGTCGGGCTGCGTGGCGATCCGGGTGGCGGCCACCGCGGTGACCGTGCCGGAGCCGAACCCGCCCAGCAGCGCGCCGAGCACGACGGCCGGTACGACTCCGGTGAGCGCCGCGACGCCGTAGCCGAGCGCGGCGAGGACGAGGCCGGCCCGGGCCAGCCGCCGCGCCCCGATCCGGTCCACGCGCGAGGCGAGAAGGAATCCGGCGGAGGCCGAACTCAGCAGCAGGACGCTGCCGACCGCCCCGGCCTGGGTGGTCGACAGGGGCAGCCCCGAGTCCAGTCTGCCGACCAGGGTGGGCAGCAGGTACGGGGCGAGATAACCGGCCGTGAAAAGGGCGACGAGGGGCCAGGTGCTGGTGCGAGGCGCGGACACGGGCGTTCCCGGGGCATGCGAAAGGAGCGGCTCAAGGCGGGGAGGGGTGCGACGACCGTCGACTGACGGGAACGTGCGGGCAATTTGTATCAAAAGCGCCGTTCGAGAAGAAGGGTTCGCGATGAGATGTGAGGAACGTCCCGTTTCATGACGAGGCGTCATGAGAGGGCTTCACGAGGGGTGTCGCGAGGGGGGGGTGTGAGACGGCGTCGTTGACGGTATCCGTTCGCGTATCTAACCTTCATTTTCATATGTAGATGATGTTCCGATGGCTGCCCCGCCCACCCGGCCGACCACCGGACCCGACCTCGGAGGAGCCACCCCGTGACCCGCGACCTGACCATCACCGAGGTACGGCTGACCCCGATCCTGGTGGCCGATCCGCCGCTGCTGAACACCCAGGGCGTGCACCAGCCCTACACCCCCCGACTGATCGTCGAGATCGTCACCGCCGACGGCGTCACCGGACTCGGCGAGACCTACGGCGACACCAAGTACCTGGAACTCGCCCGGCCGTTCGCCGACCGTCTCGTCGGCCGCCGGGTCAGCGACCTGAACGCGCTGTTCCCGCTCGCCGACGAGGTCGCCGTCGACGACTCCCGCACCTCCGGCCGGGTCGACGTCGGCGGGCTGCGGGGCGTGCAGACCGCCGACAAGCTGCGCCTGTCCGTCGTCTCCGCCTTCGAGGTCGCCTGCCTCGACGCCCTCGGCAAGGCCCTCGGTCTGCCCGTGCACGCCCTGCTCGGCGGCAAGGTCCGCGACGCGGTCGAGTACAGCGCGTACCTCTTCTACAAGTGGGCCGCCCATCCCGAAGGCGCGGCCGGCGAGAAGGACGACTGGGGGGCCGCGCTCGACCCGGCCGGGATCGTCGAGCAGGCGCGCCGGTTCACCGAGCTCCACGGCTTCACCTCCTTCAAGCTCAAGGGCGGTGTCTTCCCGCCGGACCAGGAGATCGCCGCCGTGCGCGCCCTCGCCGAGGCGTTCCCGGGGCATCCGCTGCGACTGGACCCCAACGGCGCCTGGAGCGTGGCGACCTCGCTGCGGGTGGCCGAGGAGATCGGCGACCTCCTGGAGTACCTGGAGGACCCCGCGCTCGGCACCCCCGCCATGGCCGAGGTCGCCGCCCGCACCGGGGTGCCGCTGGCCACCAACATGTGCGTGACGACCTTCGCCGAGATCCCGCAGGCGTTCGCCGGGGGCGCCGTGCAGGTCGTCCTGTCCGACCACCACTACTGGGGCGGTCTGCGCAACACCCGGGAGCTCGCCGCCGTCTGCCGCACCTTCGGCGTCGGGATCTCCATGCACTCCAACACCCACCTGGGAATCAGCCTGGCCGCCATGACCCATGTCGCGGCCACCGTCCCGGACCTGCATCACGCCTGCGACTCCCACTACCCCTGGCAGTCGGAGGACGTCCTCACCGAGCGCCTCGTCTTCGACGACGGCCGGGTCGCCGTCCCGGACGCCCCGGGCCTGGGCGTCACCCTCGACCGCGAACGGCTGGAGTTCCTGCACCGGCGCTGGCTCGACGACGACGGCGGGCTGCGCGAGCGCGACGACGCCGCCGCGATGCGCGCCGTCGACCCGCACTGGGTCACCCCGTCCGTGCCTCGCTGGTGACGACGCCGTCCGTCCCCCGCCGGTGACGACCCCGGCGGTTGCCCGCCGGTGACGGCCGGCGGGGCGGGTCGAGGCACGCGGGGCGGCCGGGCGGGGCGGTCGCGGGCCGGTCCGCGGCGCGACGGCGGGCCGGACGTGACGCACGGCGCTTTGTCGGTGGCGTGGTGCACACTGGCCAGATCCGCACCACGCCAGGGAGTACCCCGTGATCGCGTACGACGCCTATGACGGAAAGGGACCGTCGCCCATCACCCCGGGCCCGCAGTGGCAGGCCCACATCGATCCGCTGGCCGCCCTGCGCACCCCCGACGATCCGCCCTGGGACGTGTATCTCACCGGCGACGTGTTCCTCGACATCATCTTCACCGGGCTCGACTCCGCCCCGGTGCGCGGCACCGAGTCCTGGGCGCGCGGGATGGGATCGAGCCCCGGCGGCGTCGCCAACATGGCCACCGCGCTGGCCCGTCTCGGCCTGCGCACGTCCCTGGCGGCCGCCTTCGGCGACGACCACTACGGCGAGTACTGCTGGGACGCCCTGGAGCAGGGCGAGGGCATCGACCTCACGCCGTCCCGCACGGTCCCCGGCTGGCACTCCTCGGTCACCGTCTCCATGGCCTACGAGGGCGAGCGCACCATGGTCTCGCACGGCCACGAGCCGCCCCCCGAGGAGAGCGCTCCCGAGCACGCCCCGCGGGCGCGGGCCGCCGTCGCCTCCCTCACGCCCGGGCGGGTCGCCCCCTGGATCGCCGAGGCCGCCCGCGCCGGCACCCGGATCTTCGCCGACGTCGGCTGGGACGACACCGGTGCCTGGGACCTGGCGGGCCTCGCCGACCTCGCGCACTGCGAGGCGTTCCTGCCCAACGCCGAGGAAGCCATGCGCTACACCGGCGCCGACTGCCCCCGCGCCGCCGCCCACGCCCTCACCGCGCACGTGCCGCTCGCCGTCGTCACCCTCGGCGCGGACGGCGCGTACGCGGTCGACCGGCGTACCGGCGAGAGCGCCGAGGTCCCGGCGATCGCCGTCGAGGCCCTCGACCCGACCGGCGCCGGCGACGTCTTCGTGGCGGGCTTCGTCACCGGCACCCTGGCGGGCTGGCCGCTCGCCGACCGGCTGGCCTTCGCCGGTCTGACCGCCGCCCTCTCCGTCCAGGAGTTCGGCGGCTCCCTGTCGGCGCCCGGCTGGGCGGAGATCGCGGCCTGGTGGCGCCGGGTGCAGTCGGTCGAGGAGCAGGATCCGGCCGCGCTGCGGCGGTACGCGTTCCTGGACCGACTGGTGCCGGGGGAGGAGCGGGTCAGGCCCTGGCCGCTGCGCCGGGCGGTGCCGACGATCGGGTTCGGGCGCTCGGCGTGAGCGGCGGGCGGTGCCCCTGGGACCGCGGTGCCGAAAAGCCCTACGGCGTTGAGGGTGCCCCGTCGTACCCTTGGAATCGCGAGGCCGCCCTCAGCTACGCGGCCCTGACGAGGAGGAACCGCAGGCCTACAGAGCCGGCCCATGACTCAGACACCCACAGCTCGCACCCCTGCTCAGGGGCAGGCGAGAGCACAGTTCACCGTTCCCGCGCAGCACCCCATGGTGACCGTACTGGGATCCGGCGACTCCCTGTTGCGCGTGATCGAGAAGGCCTTCCCGGCGGCCGACATCCACGTCCGGGGCAACGAGATCAGCGCGGTCGGCGACGGGCGTGAAGTCGCCCTCGTCCAGCGCCTGTTCGACGAGATGATGCTGGTGCTCCGCACCGGGCAGCCGATGACGGAGGACGCAGTGGAACGCTCGATCGCCATGCTGAGGGCGAGCGAGAACGGGACGAGCGACGGCCAGGAGACCCCGGCCGAGGTGCTGACGCAGAACATCCTGTCCTCGCGGGGCCGCACGATCCGCCCCAAGACCCTCAACCAGAAGCGGTACGTCGACGCGATCGACAAGCACACGATCGTCTTCGGCATCGGTCCCGCGGGCACCGGCAAGACCTATCTCGCCATGGCCAAGGCCGTGCAGGCGCTCCAGTCCAAGCAGGTCAACCGCATCATCCTGACCCGCCCCGCGGTGGAGGCCGGCGAACGCCTCGGCTTCCTGCCCGGCACGCTGTACGAGAAGATCGACCCTTATCTGCGTCCGCTGTACGACGCGCTGCACGACATGCTCGACCCGGACTCGATCCCGAGGCTGATGGCCGCGGGGACGATCGAGGTCGCGCCGCTGGCGTACATGCGCGGCCGTACGCTCAACGACGCCTTCATCATCCTGGACGAGGCCCAGAACACGAGCCCCGAGCAGATGAAGATGTTCCTCACCCGGCTCGGCTTCGACTCGAAGATCGTGATCACGGGTGACGTGACCCAGGTCGACCTTCCCAACGGCACCAAGTCCGGCCTGCGGCAGGTGCAGGACATCCTGGAGGGGCTGGACGACGTCCACTTCTCCCGGCTGTCGTCCCAGGATGTCGTCCGGCATAGGCTGGTCGGCCGTATCGTCGACGCGTACGAGAAGTACGACAGCGAGAACGGTACGGAGAACGGCACCCACAAGGGCGGCCGCACCAAACGGAAGTAGACAAGTCAGCACCATGTCGATCGACGTCAACAACGAGTCCGGAACCGAGGTCGACGAGCAGGCGATCCTCGACATCGCCCGCTACGCGCTCGCGCGGATGCGTATCCACCCGCTCTCCGAGCTCTCGGTGATCGTCGTGGACGCCGACGCCATGGAGCAGCTGCACATCCAGTGGATGGACCTGCCGGGGCCCACGGACGTCATGTCCTTCCCGATGGACGAGCTGCGTCCGCCGTCGAAGGACGACGACGAGCCCCCGCAGGGCCTCCTCGGGGACATCGTGCTCTGCCCCGAGGTCGCCGAACGGCAGGGCAAGGAGGCGCCCACGGAGCACACCATGGACGAGGAGCTCCAGCTCCTCACCGTCCACGGCGTGCTGCACCTGCTGGGCTACGACCACGAGGAGCCCGACGAGAAGGCCGAGATGTTCGGTCTCCAGGCCGCCATCGTGGACGGCTGGCGTGCGGAGAACGGCCTGACCGGCCCGTCTCCGGCTCCCACCGTTTCATGAGTGCGCCACTCGTCCTCGGCGCGATCGCGCTGATCGTCGTCGCCTGGCTGGCCGCCTGCGCGGAGGCGGGCCTGGCGCGGGTCTCCAGCTTCCGCGCCGAGGAGGCGGTGAAGTCCGGCCGCCGCGGCAGCGCGAAGCTGTCCCAGGTCGCCGCCGACCCCACCCGCTACCTCAACGTGGCGCTGCTGGTCAGGGTCGTCTGCGAGATGGCGGCGGCCGCGCTGGTCGCCTACGGCAGCCTGAAGGAGTTCGGCAGCACCGCCGAGGCCCTGCTGATCGCCATCGGCGTCATGGTCCTGGTGTCGTACGTCGCCGTCGGCGTCTCCCCGCGCACCATCGGCCGCCAGCACCCCCTCAACACCGCGACGGCGGCGGCGTACGTCCTGCTGCCGCTCGCGCGGATCATGGGCCCGATCCCCTCGCTGCTGATCCTCATCGGCAACGCGCTCACCCCCGGCAAGGGCTTCAGGCGCGGTCCGTTCGCCTCCGAGGCCGAACTGCGCGCGCTGGTCGACCTCGCCGAGAAGGAGTCCCTGATCGAGGACGACGAGCGCCGCATGGTGCACTCGGTCTTCGAACTGGGCGACACGCTCGTGCGGGAGGTGATGGTCCCGCGCACCGACCTCGTCGTCATCGAGCGCTTCAAGACCATCCGGCAGGCCCTCACGCTCGCCCTGCGGTCCGGGTTCTCGCGCATCCCCGTCACGGGCGAGAGCGAGGACGACATCGTCGGGATCGTGTATCTGAAGGACCTGGTCCGCAAGACGCACATCAGCCGGGACGCGGAGAGCGAGCTGGTCTCGACGGCCATGCGGCCCGCCGCCTTCGTCCCCGACACCAAGAACGCCGGCGACCTGCTGCGCGAGATGCAGCAGGACCGCAACCACGTCGCCGTCGTCATCGACGAGTACGGCGGCACGGCGGGCATCGTCACCATCGAGGACATCCTGGAGGAGATCGTCGGCGAGATCACCGACGAGTACGACCGGGAGATCCCGCCGGTGGTGGAGCTGGGCGAGGACCGCCACCGGGTCAGCGCCCGTCTGGACATCACCGACCTCGGCGAGCTGTACGGCCTCGAGGAGTACGACGACGAGGACGTGGAGACCGTCGGCGGACTGCTGGCCAAGGCGCTGGGCCGGGTGCCCATCGCCGGGGCTTCGGCGGCGGTCGAACTCCCCGACGGCCGTGCGCTGCGGCTGACCGCGGAGACCTCCGCGGGGCGCCGGAACAAGATCGTGACGGTCCTGGTGGAGCCGGTGGGCGTCGCCGGACCGGGCGACGAGAAGGAGACGAAGCCGGAGTGACCCCCCAGGAGCTGCGCGCCCTGTGCCTGTCGTTCAACGCGACCGTGGAGGACTTCCCGTTCAATCCGGAGACCTCCGTCTTCAAGGTCCTGGGAAAGATGTTCGCCCTGTCGGGCCTGGACGCGCGGCCCCTGACGGTCAACCTGAAGTGCGACCCGGAGGACGCGGTCCGGCTGCGGGACGAGCACCCCGGACTGATCGTCCCCGGGTACCACATGAACAAGCGCCACTGGAACACCGTCACGGCCGACGGCGGGCTCTCCGACCGGCTGGTCAGGGAGCTCGTCGAGGACTCGTACGACCTGGTGGTGGCCGGCCTGCCCAGGGCACAGCGGCTGCGCCTGGACCGGCCCTGACGCCCGGTTCCCCTGCCGCCGGTCCTGATGCCGTGCCAGAATCCACGCATGTCTGTTCGATATCCGCGCCCGCTGCGCCCCGGTGACCGTATCGGCGTCACCTCGCCCTCCAGCGGGGTCCCGAAGGAGCTCGCGGCGCGGTTCGAGGTGGCCGTACGCGATCTCCGGGCCCGTGGCTACGAGGTGGTCGTCGGCCGGTGCATGGACGGCTCCGGACACGTCAGCGCCCCGGCCGCCGAGCGGGCGGCCGAGCTGATGGGGATGCTGACCGATCCCGGCATCCGGGCCGTGGTGCCGCCGTGGGGCGGGGAGACCGCGATCGACCTGGTGCCGCTGCTCGACTTCGACCGGCTGCGCGAGGCCGAGCCGACCTGGCTGGTCGGGTTCTCCGACCTGTCCACCCTGATGACGCCCCTGACCCTGCTGACCCGCGTCGCCACCGTGCACGGCAACAACCTGATGGACACCCCCTACCGGGTGCCGGACGGTCTGCTGTCCTGGCTGGACATCGTCGCCGCACCCCAGGGCGAGCCCTTCGCCCAGACCCCGCCGGGCCGCCACCGCGCGAGCGGCTGGGACGACTACCGCGCCCACCCGGACGTCCGCGAACTCACCCTGGACACCGCGGGCGGATGGACCCGGCTGGACGGCGAAGGGGACGTGGACGTCGAGGGCAGGCTGATCGGCGGCTGCGTCGAGACCCTCGTCAACCTCGCGGGCACGCCGTATCTCGACGTCCGGTCCTTCGCCCGCGACCTGGCGCCGGAGGGGCTGCTGGTGTACGTCGAGGCGGCGGAGGACAACGCCTTCACCATCTGCCGCAATCTGCACGGGATGCGCCTGGCGGGCTTCTTCGACGCGGCGAACGCGGTGCTCGTCGGCCGGACCAAGGCGCCGGACGGCCGGACGCTCACCCAGCACGAGGCGGTCCTCGACGCCCTCGGCCCGCTGAACGTGCCGATCGTCGCCGACGTCGAGTGCGGCCATGTCCCGCCGTACCTGCCGCTGGTGAACGGAGCGCGCGGCAGGCTCGTCCACACGGCCACGCGCAGCGAGATCGTCCAGACCCTCGACTGAGTCCGGCGCGCACCCCGGCGCCGTCGGCGAGGAGGGACGTACCCCGTGGCCGGGGGAGCGGTCCGGTTCTTCGTATGCTCGGGGCATGACCGACAGCAACGCGCTCGACCCCGAGGACCGCAAGATCGTCACCCTGGCGCGGTCCGCCCGCGCCCGCAACGGTGTGCCCGAGGGGGCGGCCGTACGCGACGAGACCGGCCGTACGTATGTGGCCGGCACCGTCGAGCTCGACTCCCTGAAGCTGAGCGCCCTCCAGACTGCGGTGGCCATGGCGGTGGCATCCGGCGCGAAGTCGCTGGAGGCGGCGGCGGTGGTGACCGAGGCGGAGTCCGCGTCCGCGCAGGACCGGGCGGCGGTACGGGACCTGGGCGGACCGGGGACGCCGGTACTGGTGGCCGCGCCGGACGGCACGGTCCGTGCGACCGTCACCGCGGGCTGAGCCCGGACGAGCCCACGCGGCAAGGAAACTGATGCAGCGTCAGTTTCCCTGCCGCGTCTCCATTGACTTCTCACGCGGCCTGCACATCAATGGCCCCCTGTCGGCGCAGACGAGCCGCTGCGCCCGCATCACCCAGAGGGGGCAAGCATGGGTCCAGAACCCCGGAGATCCCTATGGCGCCGGTGGGCGTCGCTGCTCGGGGCGACCGCGCTCGCGGTCACCGCGGGCGGCGCACTCGCCTGCCCGGCCGGAGCCGCGTCCACGAACGTGGACTTCGCCGCGCACTGCATCCCGCCCGCGATCGCGGGCCTCCCGCCGATCGACGGCACCACCACCGCGAACATCGCGGTGGACAACACCAGCCCCAAGGTCGGCGACACCGTCACCGTCACCTACACGGTGGTCACGGCCGCCGCGAGCAACCCCACCGACCTCGCCCTGCCGGCCGACATCATGACGCCGACCGGCACGGTCGTCCTCGGCGGGGCGCAGACCGGCAACGTCACGGTCGCCGGGCCGAAGAAGAACGACCCGGTGCCGGGGCGTGGCGCCTTCCCGTCGTTCTCCATGACCGGCACGTTCACGGTCACCGCGCCCGGCGCGATCACGCTCTCGCCCGGCGACTACAACATCCACACCAGCTACATCCTGGAGCTGGACACCCCCTGCACGGTCATCACCCCGCCCGCGCCGGTCTCCGAGACCATCACCGCGACGGACGTGAGCCAGCCCAACACCCGTGCCATCACGCTCGGTTCGGCATCCGGCAACCCCGGTGACAGCGTCACCGTCACCGGCAGCAACTTCACCCCGGGCGCGACCGTCACCCTGGCCGGCCGGGCCGGAACCGCCCAGACCGCGGACACGGCGACCGTGACCGCGGACGCCCAGGGCGCCTTCAGCGGCCCGCTCGTCGTCAACGACAGGACGACCACCGGGGTCGTGGCGTACGAGGGCGGCGCGTGGAGCTCGGACAAGGGCGCGGGACCCGCCGCCTATGTCGTCGTCGACAACACGCCCGTACCCGAGGGCAGTCAGAAGCTGACCACCACGGTCCGGGCGGGGACGCTGTCCATGTCCCAGGCCGGGGACGCGGTGCAGCTGTCGGCGGTCGACTTCGGCCAGGGCGGCGCCTCGGCCGGATCCCTCCAGACGGTGACCGTCAAGGACTTCCGCGGCGGACCCGCGGGCTGGTCCCTGACCGGCAAGGTCACCGACTTCACCGGCCCCGGCGCCAAGATCGACGCCGGCAAGCTGAGCTGGACCCCCGCCTGCGCCACCAAGGCGGGCAGCCCGAGCACCTGCCAGGCCGGTTCGGCGGGCACGGTGGGCACCTCGGGGGCGACGCTGGCCGCCGCCCCCGACTCCGCGCTCACCGGCGGCGAGTTCACCGTGGACGCCGGACTGTCGCTGAACGTACCGGCGTTCACCCCGCCGGGCACGTACTCCGGCATTCTCACGCTGACGCTCACCTGACCGCACCCTTCCGGAGGACGGGCGCCCCAGCCCCACGGGTCCGCACCCGCCCGTCCACCTCGGCCCGTCCACCTCGGCCCGTCCACCTCGGCCCGTCCACCTCGGCCCGTCCACCTCGGCCCGTCCACCTCGGCCCGTCCGTCCCGGCCTGTCCGTCCCGGCTCGGTCGTCTCGGCCGGTGCGCGTCGGCCCGTCCGTCCCGGCTCGATCACCTCAGCGGGGGGTCCGCACCCATGCGCAAGCCGCACCTGCACCCGTCCTCGGCCCCACGGCCGGCCGCCCTGCTCCCGGCGCTCCGGCTGTCCCTGCCGCTGTCCCTGCCGCTGTCCCTGCCGCTGTGCCTGCTCCTGGGCCTCCTCCTGGCCGTCACGGCCGCACCCGCGCACGCCGCCGACAACGGCAGCTGGTCCGTCTACCCGGCCTCCCCGGCCGCCGCAGCGCGCCCCTACTTCTACATCTCCGCGGACCCCGGCCAGACCGTCGAGGACAAGGTCGTCGTCGCCAACCGGACCGGGACGCCCCTGACCTTCCGCCTCTACGCGGCCGACGCCTACAACACCGCCCGCGACGGAGGATTCGCCGTGCGGACGGTGAAGGAGCGGATGCGGGGGGTGGGCGCCTGGGCGAAGCCGGCGCGCGACCGGGTCACCGTGCCCGCCCACGGCTCGGTCACCGTGCCCGTCACGCTGACGGTGCCCCGGGACGCCGAACCGGGCGACCACCCCGGCGCCATCGTGGCGCTCGACGAACGCGTCGACACCGGCTCCGGATCGCTCGCCGTCGGGGTGCAGCGGGCCGTCGGCGCCCGCGTCTACTTGCGGGTGAGCGGGCCCGCCCTTCCCGCGATCTCCGTCGAGGACGTCCGGATCAGCCACCACCAGCCGCTCGTGCCGGGCCTCGGCGCCAGCACGGCGACGATCTCCTACACCCTGCGCAACACCGGCAACGTCACCCTCGACCCCAAGGTGGAGCTGACCGCCCGTGGCCTGTTCGGGCGTACGCTCCTCAGCCGCGCCCTGACCAGGATCCCGGCCGAGCTGCTGCCGGGGCAGCGGGTCCGGCTCAGCGAGCCCTGGCACGGCGCGCCCCAGCTCGACCGGGGCGACGTCACCCTGACCGCCAGCGCCCAGGGCACCCGGGAGTCGGCGAGCGCTTCGTTCCTCGCGCTGCCGTGGCTGCTGGTGGCGCTGGTGTTCGCCGCCGGAGTCGTCGGCGGGGTGCTCCTCGTCAGAGTGCGTCGGGGCCGCGCTCGCCGGTCCGAACCCGCACCACCGTCTCGACCGGCGTCGCCCACACCTTCCCGTCGCCGATCTTCCCCGTCCGTGCCGCGTTGACGACCGCGTCGATGACGGCGTCGGACTCGGCGTCGTCGACGACGACCTCGATCCGGACCTTGGGCACCAGGTCCACCCGGTACTCGGCGCCCCGGTACACCTCGGTGTGTCCGCGCTGGCGGCCGTAGCCGCTGGCCTCGGTGACGGTCAGACCGTGCACACCGAGCTCCTGGAGAGCCGTCTTGACCTCGTCGAGGCGGTAGGGCTTGACGATCGCGGTGATGAGCTTCATGCCTGGGGCTTGACCTTCTGCGCGGAGGGGAGGGCGGAGTGGCCGACCGGGGCGCCATGGCCCAGGACCCCGTGATCGTAAGCCGTCTCGGCGTGCACCGTAAGGTCCAGTCCGGTGTGCTCCTGCTCCTCGCTGGCCCGGAACCCGAGCAGCCGGTCCAGCAGCCTGCCGATGCCGTACGTCACCGTGAACGCGTACGCCGCCACGGCCGCCACGGCCACCGCCTGCCGGCCGAGCAGGCCGAGCCCGCCGCCCTCCAGCAGGCCCGCGACGCCACCGGTCATCCGGGAGGTGGCGAACACCCCGATGAGCAGGGTGCCGACGACTCCGCCGACCAGGTGGACCCCGACGACGTCGAGGGAGTCGTCGTAGTCGAACCGGAACTTCCAGCTCACGGCGTACGAGCAGACGACCCCGGCGGCGAGGCCGACGGCCAGCGCGCCGAGCAGGGAGACCGAGCCGCAGGAGGGGGTGATGGCGACCAGGCCCGCGACCGCGCCGGAGGCGGCTCCCAGGGTGGTGGGGTGGCCGTCGCGCCGCTGCTCCACGAAGAGCCAGCCGAGCAGTCCGGTGCCGCCGGCCGCGAGGGTGTTGAGCAGGACGGCGGCGGCCAGCCCGTCGGCGTGCAGGGCGGAGCCCGCGTTGAAGCCGAACCAGCCGAACCAGAGCAGACCGGCGCCCATCATGACCATCGGGAGGTTGTGCGGGCGCATCGCGTCCTTCTTGAAGCCCAGCCGGGGGCCGAGCACCAGACACAGGGCGAGGCCGGACGCGCCGGAGGCGATCTCGACGGGGAGCCCGCCGGCGAAGTCGAGGGCGCCGAGGTGCTCCACGATCCAGCCGCCCGGGCCCCACACCCAGTGGGCGACGGGCACGTATACGAGCAGCGCCCAGACGGGGACGAACACCAGCCACGCCCCGAACCTCACCCGGTCCGCGACCGCGCCGCTGATCAGCGCGGCCGTGACGATCGCGAAGGTGAGCTGGAAGGTGGCGAAGAGCAGGGTCGGCACGCTCCCCCGGACACTGTCGGGGCCCAGGTCCGCCATGCCGAGGTGGCCGAGCCCGCCGAGGAGGCCGCCCGCGATGTCGTCGCCGAAGGCGAGCGAGTAGCCCGCGACCAGCCACACCACCGTGACCAGGGCGATCGACACGAAGCTCATCATCAGCATGTTCAGGACGCTCTTGGTGCGGACCATGCCGCCGTAGAACAGGGCCAGGCCCGGCGTCATCAGCAGGACGAGGGCGGTGGCGGCGAGCAGCCAGGCGGTGTCGCCGGTGTCGATGCGCCCTTCGGCGAGAGGGGCGGAGAGGGGCGCGGCCAGGGTCACGGTGTCTCCAACGGGATGGGGGCTCGTCAGAGGGTCACCGGTGGGCGTTTCCGGTTGTGCACAGGGGTGTTTCGGCGGAGTTTCCTATTGCCGGGAGGTTTCCGGGAGCTCACTGCCGCGGGGTGGTCGGCGCCGCGTGCAGCCGGGGTTCGTGGATCAGGGAGAATGGGCGTCATGAGCGTTCGTACCCCGTCATCCGAACAGTCGGCCGAGGCCGCCCACCGCGCCGGCTTCGCCTGCTTCGTGGGCCGCCCCAACGCGGGCAAGTCCACCCTCACGAATGCTCTGGTCGGCCAGAAGGTGGCGATCACGGCGAACCAGCCGCAGACCACGCGGCACACGGTGCGCGGCATCGTGCACCGGCCGGACGCCCAGCTGATCCTGGTGGACACCCCCGGCCTGCACAAGCCGCGCACCCTGCTCGGCGAGCGGCTCAACGACGTCGTGCGCACGACCTGGGCCGAGGTCGACGTGATCGGCTTCTGCCTGCCGGCGAACGAGAAGCTCGGTCCCGGCGACCGCTTCATCGCGAAGGAACTGGCGTCGATCAAGAAGACGCCGAAGATCGCGATCGTCACCAAGACCGACCTGGTCGACGGCAAGGCGCTGGCGGAGCAGCTCATCGCGATCGACCAGCTCGGCGCGGAGCTCGGCTTCGAGTGGGCCGAGATCATCCCCGTGTCGGCGGTCGCCGACAAGCAGGTCGACCTGCTCGCCGACCTCATCGTCCCGCTGCTGCCGGAGGGGCCCGCGCTCTACCCCGAGGGCGACCTGACGGACGAGCCCGAGCAGGTGATGGTGGCGGAGCTGATCCGCGAGGCCGCGCTGGAGGGCGTACGGGACGAGCTTCCGCACTCCATCGCCGTGGTCGTGGAGGAGATGCTGCCGCGCGAGGACCGCCCCGCCGACAAGCCCCTGCTCGACATCCACGCCTTCGTCTACATCGAGCGCCCCAGCCAGAAGGGGATCATCATCGGCCCCAAGGGCAAGCGCCTGAAGGAGGTCGGCATCAAGTCCCGCAAGCAGATCGAGGCGCTGCTGGGCACGCCGGTCTTCCTCGACCTGCATGTGAAGGTGGCGAAGGACTGGCAGCGCGACCCCAGGCAGCTGCGCAAGCTCGGCTTCTGAGCCCGCAGGCGGCGGACCCGGCGGGGGCACCCGGCCGGGCCGACCCGCCGCGCCCGGCTCAGTCCACCCCGCGGATCCGTCCCACCAGCACCGCCCCCGCCAGCCCGATCAGCGCCGCCACCGCGTAGAGCATCCGGTAGCCGCCCAGGTACGTCACGATCGGTGCCGCCAGCACCGGGGCCGCGACCTGCGGCAGGGCGTTGGCGATGTTGATGACGCCCAGGTCCTTGCCGCGGTCCAGGGCCTTCGGCAGGACGTCGGTCATCAGGGCGAAGTCGACGGAGGTGAAGACGCCGAAGCCGATGCCGAGGACGGCCGCGGCGGCGATCGCGCCGGGCCAGGTCTGCCAGCAGGCCAGTGCCGCCGTGGCCACCGCCATCAGGATCCCGGACCAGATCACGAACGGCTTGCGGCGGCCCAGCCGGTCCGACCAGACCCCGCCCACCACGACGGTGGCGAGGAGCGTGATCCCGTTCACCGCGGTCAGGACGAGGACGCCCTGTTCGGGGTCGTCGAGGTGCAGCCGGTCCCGCAGGTAGTAGAGCAGGTACAGCAGCACCAGCGCATTGCTGAGGTTGATCAGGAAGCGGGTCAGCCAGGCCCACGCCAGGTCGGGGTGTTCGCGCGGGCTCAGCCGGAAGGACGCGAGGAACTCCCGGCCCGACCAGGGCGGCCGGGCCGACACCGGCAGCCGCAGGTCCGGGTGGCGCAGGACGTACGGCAGGACGCCCACCAGGGTGAACACCGCGCACGCCGCGTACCCGCCGCCGGTGCCCCCGGCCACCGTCGCCAGCC
Source organism: Streptomyces adustus (assembly GCF_009377175.1). GTDB lineage: Bacteria > Actinomycetota > Actinomycetes > Streptomycetales > Streptomycetaceae > Streptomyces > Streptomyces adustus. The sequence goes on along the minus strand of NZ_VJZD01000002.1, from coordinate 105,864 downwards.
CCGTGCCGCCGACCACGCCGAGGATCTGCGCCGCGCCCAGCCAGCCGCCCACGCTGCCGCGCTGGAGGCGCGGCACCCGGTCGGGCACGGCCGCGGTGACCGCGGCGAACGCGGCGTTGAGGGTGAGCTGGACCAGGCACCAGCCCGCCGCCATCGTCCACACCCCGCCCGCGCCCGCGAGGAGCAGCAGGGACAGCGCGCCGCCGGCCGCTCCGGCCACGATCCACGGGGTGCGCCGGCCCCACCGCGCGGTCGTCCGGTCGGACAGCGCGCCGAAGAGCGGGTTGGCGACCAGCGAGACGACCGCGCCCGCGCCCGTCACCCAGGCCAGCATCGTCTCCTTGGACATGCCGGAGCCGGGCGCGAAGTCCTCGGCCTGGGAGGCGAGCAGGATCTGGAGCGGGCCGTACCAGCCCACCCAGATCGCCCCGTTGGCGAGCGAGAGCGCCGAGGTCCAGCCCCGCCCCACCCGCTCGACCGGCTCGGCGAGGGCGGGGGCGGGCAGCGGCACGGCCGGGTCGGCCGCGGTCATCTCTGCGCCCGCAGGGCGTCCCGCAGCCAGTGGTACGAGGCCTTCGGGGTCCGCTCCAGGGTGTCGTAGTCGACGTGCACGAGCCCGAAGCGGCGCTGATAGCCCTCCGCCCACTCGAAGTTGTCCATCAACGACCAGACGAAGTAGCCGCGTACGTCGACGCCCTGCTCCAACGCCCGGTGCAGCGCCCGGACATGACCGTCCAGGAAGGTGATCCGCTCCTGGTCGTCGACGCCCTCGTACGAGCAGCCGTTCTCGGTGATGACGACGGGCGGGAGCCGGTCGCCGTAGCGCTCGCGGAAGGTGGTGAGCAGCTCGGTGAGCCCCTCGGGCACCACCGCCCAGCCGAAGTCGGTGACCGGGTAGCCCTCCAGTTCCTTGACGGTGAAGGGCAGTTCGGCGGGCAGGGTCAGTCCGCCGAACTCGATCTCCGAGCCCTCGGGGGCGCCCACCCGGGTCGGCTGGTAGTAGTTGATCCCGTACCAGTCGACCGGCTCCCCGATGATCTTCAGGTCGGCCTCGACGTCGCCGGGCATCAGCTCTCCGATGCCGTCGGGGTAGCGGCCCAGCAGGACGGGCTCGGCGAAGAGCCGGTTGAGCAGGAGGTCGTAGAAGTCGGCCGCCGCCACGTCCTCGTCGCGGTCCGAGGCCGCCCAGGTCGGGCCGTGCGAGTTGGCGATCCCGATGTCGCCCGCCCCGGCCGCGCGCAGGGCCCGTACGGCCAGACCGTGGGCGAGGAGCTGGTGGTGGGCCACCGGCAGGGCGTCGAACATGAGCTGCCTGCCCGGGGCGTGCGCGCCGAGCGCGTGGCCGAGCAGGGTGTGCTCGGCGGGCTCGTTGAGAGTGATCCACTTCTTGACGCGGTCGCCGAGGCGGCCGGCGACGACCGAGGTGTACTCGGCGAACCGCTCCGCGGTGTCCCGGTCCAGCCAGTCCAGTTCCACCGGCAGGTCCCAGTGGAACAGGGTCGGCACGGGCCGTACGCCGGCCGCGCACAGGGCGTCGACCAGGCGGTCGTAGAAGTCGAGGCCGCCGGGGGAGTTCACCCGGGGCCAGGAGATGGAGAAGCGGTACGCGTCCACGCCCAGGTCCTGGAGGAGCGCCACGTCCTCGGGGTAGCGGTGGAAGTGGTCGCAGGCCACCGCCGCGGTGGAGCCGTCCTTGATGTGTCCGGGCCCGGCGGAAAAGGCGTCCCACACGGACGCCCCGCGCCGGTCCGCGGCCCCTTCGATCTGGTGGGCCGAGGTAGACACCCCCCACAGGAAGCCGTCGGGGAAGCGGGGGATCGGGTGCGCGGCCGCGCGCGGTTCAGTCGCCATGCGCCGGATCATCGGTACCGCCGGTAACCGAAGTCAACGGTCCTGCGCGAACCGCGGCCGGGACAGGGCCTAGGCGCCCTCCTTCAGAACCCGGGAGACAAGCGTGCGCTGTTCCTCGGTGAGCCCGGGGTCGGCCGCGTGCACCGTGCGGCCGTCCACCGTGATCTCGTAGTGGAAGCCGTCCGGAACCCCGTTCGTCGGCCTGCCCCGGCCCGCGGCCAGTGCCTGCTCGGCCAGGGCATGCCACTCGGGCGCGTCGGGCCGCCCCGAGGTGTCCACCTCGGCGACCCGTTCGATGCCCGCGAACCCGCCCGTGCGCCTGATCCGAATACGCATGGGTCTGTGTCTAGTACGGAATCAGAGCGTGCGCACCCCGACCTGTTCCCAGGCCTTCAGCACGGCCTGGAGTTCGTCGCCCGCGCCGTAGCGGGCCCGCGCCGCGGCCGTGGTGAGCGTGGCGAAGTCGGCGAACAGCGCGTCCTTCTTCAGTTCGCCGCCGGTCAGCACGTCGTACCAGATCTGTCCGGCCCGCTCCCAGGCGTGGCCGCCGAGGGCGGTGGCGGCGAGGTAGAAGGCGTGGTTGGGGATGCCGGAGTTGATGTGGACGCCGCCGTTGTCGCGGCCGGTGCGCACGAAGCCGTCCATCGTCGCGGGCTGCGGGTCCTTGCCGAGGACGTCGTCGTCGTACGCGGTGCCGGGCGCCTTCATCGAGCGCAGCGCGGTGCCGGTGACGCGGGGGGCGAGCAGGCCCGCGCCGATCAGCCAGTCGGCCTCTGCGGCGGTCTGGCCGAGCGTGTACTGCTTGATGAGCGAGCCGAAGACGTCCGACAGCGACTCGTTGAGGGCGCCCGACTGGTCGAAGTAGGCGAGGTTGGCGGTGTACTGGGTGACGCCGTGGGTGAGTTCGTGGCCGATGACGTCCACCGGGAGGGTGAAGTCGAGGAAGATCTCCCCGTCCCCGTCGCCGAACACCATCTGCTCGCCGTTCCAGAAGGCGTTGTTGTAGTCCCGGTCGTAGTGCACGGTCGCGTCCAGCGGCAGGCCGGAGCCGTCGATCGAGTCGCGCCCGTAGGCGCTGAGGTACAGCTCGAAGGTGGCGCCCAGACCCGCGTAGGCGCGGTTGACGGTGGCGTCCTTGACGGCCCGGCCGTCCTCGCCGCGGACCTTGTGGCCGGGCAGGTCCGTGTGGTGGCGGGCGTCGTAGAGGGTGCGGTGCGGCTTGCCGGTCGCGGCCGGCGCGGCGACGGCCGGGGCGCCCACCACGGTGGTCAGCCGGCGGCGGGTGCGCTCCAGGGCGTCGTGCTCCAGGGAGCGGCGGGCGGGACCGGAGAGCGCGGGGTCCTCGTGCTGGGCGAGCTTGTCGAGGACGTGCGGCGGGACGATCGTGCAGAAGACGGGCTCGGAGCCCCCGTGTGTCGTCATGCCCGGCACCTTCGCACCGTGTTGTCCCTATGTCACTACCCGCAACCATGATTGGTGAAATACAGGGACAAACGGCCTTGCCTTGGTCACGGAGTGGTATGGAACACCTTTTTGTCCGTTTCATTCCCTACGTCCATCCGGTCCCGCATACTGGAACACCCCCGCGCCATCGGTGCGGCTCGGCTAGGCTGCGCAGCATCATGCGTTTCGGGCTGCTTCTCCTTAGCTGCCGCGGCGAGGGCCTGTAGTCGAGGCCGACCCCCTCCCCGCGGAGCTTGGCGTTGCGTCGTCGGCCGTCCTGTAGGACACCTTCACGAGGAGCCCACGCCACCATGGCCAACCGCCAGCAGCCCAGTTCCATGCCGATCCACAAGTACGGCCGGTACGAGCAGGTCGACATCCAGGACCGCACCTGGCCGGCACAGCGGATCACCGCAGCCCCCCGCTGGCTCTCCACCGACCTGCGCGACGGCAACCAGGCACTGATCGACCCCATGTCGCCCGAGCGCAAGCGCCGGATGTTCGACCAGCTGGTCAAGATGGGATACAAGGAGATCGAGGTCGGCTTCCCGGCCTCCGGCCAGACCGACTTCGACTTCGTGCGCTCGATCATCGAGGAAGAGGGCGCGATCCCGGACGACGTGACGATCTCCGTACTGACCCAGGCCCGCGAGGACCTGATCGAGCGGACGGTGGAGTCCCTGAAGGGCGCCAGGCGCGCCACCGTCCACCTGTACAACGCCACCGCGCCGGTCTTCCGCCGGGTGGTCTTCCGCGGCTCCAAGGACGACATCAAGCAGATCGCCGTCGACGGCACCCGCCTGGTCGTGGAGTACGCGGAGAAGCTGCTGGGCCCCGAGACCGAGTTCGGTTACCAGTACAGCCCCGAGATCTTCACCGACACCGAGCTGGACTTCGCGCTGGAGGTCTGCGAGGCGGTCATGGACGTCTGGCAGCCCGGCCCGGGCCGCGAGATCATCCTCAACCTGCCCGCCACGGTGGAGCGTTCGACGCCGTCCACGCACGCCGACCGGTTCGAGTGGATGCACCGCAACCTGACCCGCCGCGAGTACGTCTGCCTGTCGGTCCACCCGCACAACGACCGCGGCACCGCCGTCGCCGCCGCCGAGCTGGCACTGATGGCCGGCGCCGACCGCGTCGAGGGCTGCCTGTTCGGCCAGGGCGAGCGCACCGGCAACGTCGACCTGGTCACCCTGGGCATGAACCTGTTCTCCCAGGGCGTCGACCCGCAGATCGACTTCTCCGACATCGACGAGATCCGTCGCACCGCGGAGTACTGCAACCAGATGGAGGTCCACCCGCGCCACCCGTACGTGGGCGACCTGGTCTACACGTCCTTCTCCGGCTCCCACCAGGACGCCATCAAGAAGGGCTTCGACGCGATGGAGGCCGAGGCGAAGGCCAAGGGCGTCACCGTCGACGACATCGAGTGGGCGGTCCCGTACCTGCCCATCGACCCCAAGGACGTCGGCCGCTCCTACGAGGCCGTCATCCGCGTCAACTCGCAGTCCGGCAAGGGCGGTATCGCCTACGTCCTGAAGAACGACCACAAGCTGGACCTGCCGCGCCGGATGCAGATCGAGTTCTCGAAGATCATCCAGGCGAAGACGGACGCCGAGGGCGGCGAGGTCACCGGCTCGGACATCTGGTCGGTCTTCCAGGACGAGTACCTGCCCAACCCGCAGAACCCCTGGGGCCGCATCCAGGTCCGCACCGGCCAGTCGACCACCGACACCGACGGCGTGGACACGCTGACCGTGGAGGCCACCGTCGACGGCGAGAACACCGTCCTGACCGGCTCCGGCAACGGTCCGATCTCGGCCTTCTTCAACGCGCTGGAGTCGATCGGCGTCGACGTACGCCTGCTCGACTACCAGGAGCACACGATGAGCGAGGGCGCCTCCGCCCAGGCCGCCTCGTACATCGAGTGCGCGATCGGCGACAAGGTGCTGTGGGGCATCGGCATCGACGCCAACACCACGCGTGCCTCGCTGAAGGCGGTCGTCTCGGCCGTCAACCGCGCGACCCGCTGACACCGCCTCCGACGAGGCCTTTCGGTGCCCCGACCGCTCGCCCGGGCGGTCGGGGCACCGTCGTGTACCGGCCATCCGACCGGAGAGGTCACGGACAGGTCTCGTACGGGGTACTGACGCGACCTCACCGATGTGGCTAACATCACGCAAGCGCGGCGATGTTGCCGCGGGGTTACGGAGGTGCGACGTGCTGCCAGTCCGGGGACAAGACGGCCGTGCCACCAGGTTTGCGCGCATCCTGGGCACCCGCACCTCATGGACACCCGTCGGCGACGGCGAGTTCTTCTGTCCCGGCTGCGGAGGCGACCGCAACTACCAGCGGCTGACCGGCCGCCGGCGCTTCACCCTGCTCGGCGTGCCCGTGCTGCCGCGCGGCGAGACCGGACCGGTCGTCGAGTGCGCGGCCTGCCGACGCCACTTCGGCGCCGACGTCCTGGACCACCCGACCACCACCCGCTTCTCCGCGATGCTCCGCGACGCCGTCCACACCGTCGCCCTCGCCGTCCTGGCCGCCGGCGGCACCTGCGCCCCCGCGTCCCTGGAGGCGGCCGCGGCCACGGTCCGCGCGGCCGGCTTCGAGGACTGCACCCGGGACCAGCTCGGCGCCCTCGTCGAGGCCCTGGCCGCGGACACCGGGCGCGTCCTCGGCCCGCCCTGCGGGGCCGGCCTGGCCATAGAGCTGCACGAGGCCCTGGACCCGCTCACCCCGCACCTCGCCGCCGTCGGCCGCGAATCGATCCTGCTCCAGGGCGCCCGCATCGCCCTGGCCGACGGCCCCTACACCCCCGCCGAACGGGACGTCCTGGTCACCGTGGGCGCGGCACTGGCGATCTGCACGGACGACGTCACCCGTCTGCTGGCGGCGGCCAGGACACCGTCGTAGGACGCCGTACTCCCGGGGGAGTAACGGCGGCCCCGGGTCACCCGCCGCAGTAAGCCCCGGCTCGCTCCCACGCCGGACGAAAACCGCTCCCCGTCCCGGAAGTCTGGACGACGTCAACAGACGACCGGACCGGAGGGAGCCCTTTCCATGGGGGCTGGGGAGACAAGTACGCGGACACGGCGGAGGGCCGTGCCCTGGGCGGTGCTCGCCCTGTGGATCGGGCTGCTCGCGGCCGTCGCACCGTTCGCGGCGAAACTCGCCGACGTGCAGCACAACCGGGTGACCGACTACCTGCCCGCGAGCGCCGACTCCACCAGGGTGGCCAGGATCCAGGACCGGCTGCCGGGCGGCCAGACCACCGAACTGGTGCTGGTCTACCACCGCGACGGCGGACTCACCGCGGCCGACCGGGCCCGCGCGGGGGAGCAGGTCGAGCGGATCGCCGGACGGCACACGCTGACCGCGCCCCCGCGGGGCGTGCCCTCCGCGGACGGCACCACCCTGATGTACCCCGTCGACAGCAACGAGCCCGGCACCGACGAGAACGCGCGCGACGCCCTCGTCGACGACGTGCGCGAGGTCGCCCGCGGCGCGGACGGGCTGAGCGTCCAGGTCGGCGGGCCGGGCGCGCTCGCCACGGACGCCGCCGGGGTCTACGCCTCGCTCGGCGGGCCGCTGCTCTACACGACCGTCGCCGTCGTGGCCCTGCTGCTGATCCTCATCTACCGCAGCCCCGTGCTGTGGCTGCTGCCGCTCGTCGTCGCGGGCGTCGCCGACTTCCTGTCCACGGGAGTCGCCTACGGACTCAACCAGGCCTTCGGGACGACGGTGTCGGGACAGAACTCCGGCGTCATGACCATCCTCGTCTTCGGCGCGGGCACCGACTACGCGCTGCTGCTCGTCTCCCGCTACCGCGAGGAGCTACGGCGCCACGAGCGGCCCCACGACGCCATGCTGGCCGCCCTGCGCGGCTGCGGGCCCGCCGTGCTCGCCTCCTCCGCGACGGTCGCCGCCGGACTGCTGTGCCTGCTCGCCGCCGACCTCAACAGCAGCCGAGGCATGGGCCCGCTCGGCACGGTGGGCGTGCTGTGCGCGCTCGTGGCGATGCTGACGCTGCTGCCCGCGCTCCTGGTGCTCCTCGGGCGCCGCGTGTTCTGGCCGCTGGTGCCCGCCTACGGCAGCACGCCCAAGGCTCGCCGGTCGCTGTTCGCCGCGATGGGCACCTCGGCGGGCCGGCGCCCCCTGGCCGTGCTGGCCGGTGGTGCCGTCCTGCTCGGCGCGCTCGCCCTGGGGGCGCTGAACCTGCCCGGCGGGCTCAAGCAGTCGGACGCCTTCGTCGACCGGCCCGAGTCGGTCGCCGCCCTCCAGACCCTGGCCCGCGCCTTCCCCGAGCGCTCCAGCCAGCCGATCACCGTCATCACCCCGGCAGGCCGCGCCGACGCGACCCTGGACGCCGTCCGCGACGTCCACGGCGTCGACAACGCCGAGCGGGGACGCACCGGGGACGGCTGGACCGAGATCTCCGTCACCGCGCAGGGCACCCCCCAGTCGGCGGCCGAGACCCGGACCATCGAGGACCTGCGGCACGCCCTGCCCGGCTCCTACGTCGGCGGCCCCAGCGCCCAGCAGCTCGACCTCGTCGACACCAACGCCCGCGACCGGCTGGTCGTCGTACCGCTCGTCCTCGCCGCGGTGCTGCTCATCCTGATCCTGCTGCTGCGCTCGCTCGTCGCGCCGCTGCTGCTGGTCGCCGCGGTCGTCGCGGTGTGGGGCGCGGCGCTCGGCATCGGCGGGCTGGTGTTCGGGCCGCTGTTCGGCTTCGGCGGCACGGACCCGGGGCTCGGGCTGCTGTCCTTCGTCTTCCTGGTGGCGCTCGGCGTCGACTACGGCATCTTCCTCATGCACCGGATGCGGGAGGAGTCGACGCGCGGCGCGGAACCCGCCGCCGCCGCGCTGACCGCGCTGCGCACCACGGGCGGGGTGATCGCCTCGGCCGGCCTGGTCCTCGCCGCGACCTTCGCGGTGCTGACCAACATGGGGCTGGTGCAGCTCGTCGAGCTGGGCTTCGTGATCGCGGTCGGCGTGCTGCTGGACACCTTCCTCGTGCGGACCTATCTGGTGACCAGCGCGAGCGTGGCACTGGGCCGGAAGGTGTGGTGGCCGGGCCCGCTGTCGCGGACACCCGAGCCGGTACGGCCCGAGCGGCAGCCGGAGCCCGTGTGAGCCCGGGGCGCCCCTCCCTGCCGGAGGGGCGCCCTCCTACCGGAAGATGAACCCGTGCATCCCGTCCATTCCGCGCAACCCGCTCAGCCCGTGCCGTCCGTGCCGTCCGCGCGGGCCGTCGCCGTGGCGCCGCCCCGCCGTATCGAGCGGATCATGGCGGTGGTCAACCGCGACCCCCGGACCGCCCCGCACGCCACCCGCAACGACGCGTGGCTGGCGGCGGCCGCCGCCGTGTTCTCCGCGACGGTCGCGCTCACCACCGACCCGGCGCGCCGCCCGGACGCGCTCGGCTGGACGCTGCTGCTCGCCGTCGCCGTGCCGCTGGTGTGGCGGCGGCGGCGCCCGCTGCTCGTCCTGGCCCTGGTGGTGGCCCTGGTCGTGCCCTACCACGCCCTGGACAACAACCACGCGGCCCCGACGGCGGCCGAGTACGTCGCGCTCTACACCGTCGCCGTCACCGGCCGCCCGCTGCGCACCGTACTGACCGGTCTGGCCGTCCTCGGCATCTCCGTCAGCGTCATGCTCACGGTCGACACCCACCGGGCCCTCGAACTGCTGCGGGTCTCCGGCTGGGTGATCGCGGTGCTCTTCCTCGGCGTCGACGTCCGCTACTACCGCCAGTACGTGGCCGCGATAGTCGAACGCGCCGAGCGCGCCGAACGCACCCGCGAGGAGGAGGCCCGCAGACGGGTCGCGGAGGAGCGGCTGCGGATCGCCCGCGACCTGCACGACCTGCTCGCGCACAGCATCACCCTGATCGGCGTGCAGACCTCGGTGGCCGCACACGTCCTGGCCGCCGACCCCGACCGGCTCGACCGGGCGGCCGTCGCGCAGGCCCTCGACGACATAGCCGAGACCTGCCGCACGGCACGCGGCGAGCTGCGCACGACCCTGGAGGTGCTGCGCGAACACGACTCGCCCGAGGCGCGCGGACCGCTGCCCGGCCTGCACGGGCTGCCCGACCTCGCGCAGGCGGCCCGGCTCGCGGGCGCGCGGGTCGAACTGGCCGTCACCGCCGGCGAGGCCCCGCCCGCGGTCGGCGCCGCCGCCTACCGGATCGTGCAGGAGGCGCTGACCAACGCCGTACGGCACGGCGGCCGGGACGACCTCACCGTTCGGGTCAGCGTGGACGACGCGGAGGGCGCCCTGCGGGTGCGCGTCAGCGACGACGGAGCGGGCGCCGGGCCCGGCGCCCCCGGCTTCGGGCTCGTCGGGATGCGGGAACGCGCCCGCAGCGTCGGCGGGACGGTACTGGCCGGACCGGGCGCCGGGGGAGGCTTCGAGGTGACGGCACTGCTGCCGCTGGGAGGGACCGCATGACCATCCGCGTACTGCTCGCCGACGACCAGACCCTGGTACGGGCCGCGTTCGCGATGCTCGTCGAGTCGGCCGGGGACATGGAGGTCGTCGGACAGGCGGGCACCGGCCGGGAGGCCGTGGAGCTGGCCCGCGCCCGGCGCGCCGACCTGGTCGTGATGGACATCCGCATGCCCGGCCTCGACGGCATCGAGGCGACCCGGCTGATCGCGGCCGACGAGGACCTGACGGACGTACGGGTGCTGGTCCTGACCACCTACGACACCGACGAGAACATCGTCGAGGCGCTGCGGGCCGGCGCCTCCGGCTTCCTGGTGAAGGACACCCGGCCGGCCGAACTCCTCGACGCCATCCGCACGGTGGCCGCCGGGGAGGCGCTGTTGTCCCCGGGGCCGACCGCCCGGCTGATCGCGCGGTTCCTGCGCAGCCCCTCGGCGCCGGCGACCGGCGGACCGGAGTGCCTGTCCGACCGCGAGCGGGAGGTGCTCGCCCTGGTCGGGCGCGGCCTGAACAACACCGAGATCGCCGAGGCGCTGGGGCTGAGCCCGCTGACCGCCAAGACCCATGTCAGCCGGATCATGGGGAAGCTGGGGGCACGCGACCGGGCCCAGCTGGTCATCGTGGCGTACGAGTCGGGGCTGGTCACGCCGGGCAGGATGTGACGGAGAACAGGTCGGCGTCCCGAGCGGGACGCGGACCGGTCGGCGTCCCGTGCGGGACGGCACCCGCACCAGGGAGAGCGATGACCCGGCTGAGCCGCACCCTCCTGACCGCCGCCGTGCTCCTCACCCCCTGGGCGGTCACCGCCCAGGGCGCCTCCGCCGCCACCGGCTGCACCTCCTCCGTGCCCTACGCCTCGGGCGAGGGCGGCTACGCCACCTACCGCATCCCCGCCGCCGTCGTCACCCGCCGGGGCACGGTGCTCGCCTTCGCCGAGGGCAGGCGCGACGGCGCCGCCGACACCGGGGACATCGACGTCGTGCTGCGCCGCTCCGCCGACGGCGGCTGCACCTGGGGCCCGACGACCGTGGTCGCCGCGGGGAACGGGGACACCCGGGGCAACCCCGCGCCCGTGGTCGATCCGCGCACGGGGACGGTCGTGCTGGTCACGTCGTACAACGGCGGCGCGGTGACCGAGGCGCAGATCATGCGCGGCGAGGTACCGCCCGAGCGGGGCCGGCGGGTGTTCGTGCAGCGCAGCCGGGACGACGGCCGGCACTTCGGACCGCCGCGCGACATCACGGCCGAGGTGAAGCCGGCGGGCTGGCGCTGGTATGCGACCGGGCCGGGCCACGCCCTCGCCCTCACCCGGGGACCGCACGCGGGCCGGCTGGTCGTCCCCGCCGACCACTCCGTCGCCCCGCCCGCCGGGTCGCCCGACACCGGCCGGGAGGCCAGGTACTACGGCGCGCACGCCCTCTACAGCGACGACGGCGGGCACAGCTGGCGGCTGGGCTTCGTCGCCGACTCCGCCGACGGCGGGCACCACCCCAACGAGTCCGGTGCCGCACAGCTGCCCGACGGACGGCTCTACTTCAACGCCCGGAACCAGAACGGCGGCGGCGTCGGCCACCGCCTCGACAGCTACTCCGAGGACGGCGCGCGGACCCTGACCCGGCCCTACGCCGTACAGCCCACGCTGAACGACGTGCCGGTGGTCCAGGGCAGCGTCCTCCAGCCGTGGGGCCGCGACGTCCCGCTGCTGTTCTCCGGCCCGTCCGTGCCGACCGCCCGCCGGGCCCTGGCGCTGTGGCGCAGCACGGACGGCGGCGCGAGCTTCACCAGGGCGACGACGCTGTCCGGCCGGCCGGCCGCGTACTCCGACCTGGTGCAGGTGGGGCGCGGGACGGTCGGGGTGCTGTACGAGACGGGGGCGGCGGGGCCGTACGAGACGATCACCTTCCGCCGGGTGGCGCTGCCGGGCTGACCCGCGGCTACAGCAGGCCGGCCGCCGCCAGGTGCTTGCCCACCCGCTCCACCTCCTCCGGCGACAGCGGCACCTGCGGCTCCGCCGTGGCCGGGCAGTCGATGACACCCCGCAGGTACAGGGCCGCCTTGAACGCCCCGAGCGCCGCCGAGCTGCCGCCCATCCGCGCCGGATCGCCCACCTCGGTCATCCTGAACAGCGCGCACAGCCGCTCCTGTTCGGCCCGCGCCCGCTGCCACTCGCCGTCCCGGCAGAGCCGGTGGAGGCGGACGTAGCCGTGCGGGTCGACGTTCGCGAGGCCGGGCACCGCGCCGTCCGCCCCGAGCGCGAGCGCGCTGTCGACGACCAGTTCGGATCCGGTCAGGGCGCTGAAGGCGGTGATGCCGGGGTGGGCGCGGGCGCCGGTGACGACCTCGCGGAAGCCGGCGAGGTCGCCGCTGGAGTCCTTGAGGCCGGCCAGCACCCCGTCCGCGCCCAGCTCCAGGACGAGCCCGGCGGGGAGCTTGGTGTGGACGGCGGACGGGATGTCGTAGGCGATGACGGGGACGGACGCGGCGGCCGCCACGAGGCGGTAGTGGCGGGCGATCTCCGCCGGGTGGGTGCGGGTGTAGAAGGGGGCGGCCACCACGACCGCGTCCGCGCCCGCCTCGGTGACCGCCCGGACGTGGTCGAGGACGCGGGGCGTCGTCATGTCGATGGCGCCCGCCAGCACCGGCAGCCGCCCGGCCACGTGCCCGGCCACCGTCTCCACGACCAGCCGCCGCTGCCGGTCGGTCAGATAGGCCGCCTCCGAGGTCGAACCGAGCACGAACAGCCCGTGCACCCCGCCCGCCGTCAGATGGTCGACCAGTCTGCGCAGCGAGGGGACGTCCACCTCGCGGTCCGGTGTCAGGGGGGTGCAGACGGGCGGGACGACACCGGTCGGCGGGGCGGGGATCGTCATCAAGGCTCCCTGGGGTGCTGGCTCTGCCGTACGAGGTCGCGGGTCGGCCGGTCCTCCTCCACAGGATGGTGGCAGCGGTAGCGATGCGCGGGGTCCGACGCGGCCGAGAATTCCGGCATGACGGACACGCACTCCTGGTCGGTCCGCCAGCACCGGGTGCGGAACGGGCAGCCGCTGGGCGGCCGGGTCGCCGAGGGGACCGGTCCGGTCAGCGGGATCGGGTCGACCGGGTCCAGCAGCCCGGGGGTGGCGGAGAACAGCGCGCGGGTGTACGGGTGCCGGGCGTGGTCGGTGACCCGGCCGGCCGGGCACTCCTCGACGATCCGGCCCAGGTACATCGTGATCACCCGGTCGCTCATCCGGCGTACCGTCTGGATGTCGTGCGAGACGAACACCAGGGCCAGACCCAGGCGTTCCTTCAGGTCCAGCAGCAGGTTGAGGATCTGCGCGCGCACCGACACGTCCAGCGCGCTGGTCGGCTCGTCGGCCACCACCAGAGCCGGTTCGAGGGCAAGCGCGCGGGCGACGGCCACGCGCTGGCGCTGGCCGCCGGAGAGCTGTCCGGGCAGCGCGTCGGCCAGCGCCCGGGGCAGACCGACCAGTCCCATCAGTTCCCGTACCCGCTCCTCCCGCGCGGCGGCGGAGCCCCGGCCGTGCACGTCCAGCGGGTCGCGCAGGATCCGCCGTACCGTCAGCCGGCGGTTCAGGGCCGTCGACGGATCCTGGAAGATCATGCCGGTGCCCGCCCCGACGGCCGTCCGGCGTTCGGCGGGCGGCATCGACCACAGGTCGCGGCCCCGGACGGACACCGTGCCCGAGGTCGGCCGCTGGACACCCACCAGCACCTTCGCCAGCGTCGACTTGCCGCAGCCCGACTCGCCGACCACGCCGACCGTCTCCCCGGGCGCCACGACCAGGCCGGCGCCGGTCAGGGCGTACACCCGGTCGCGGGTGAACAGGCCACCGGTGCGGGCCTTGTGCACGACGTGCACGTCGGACAGTTCCACCAGGGCGGTCATGTCACCGGCTCGCTCTCCGAGCTCTGCGAGCTCTCGGGGTCCTCCCCGGCGGGCAGATCGACCGCCGGGTGGTGGCACGCCACGGTGTGCCGGGCGGTGCCCGCCAGGTCCGGTGCCGTCGTACGGCAGACGTCGTCCGCCCGCGGGCAGCGGGAACCGAAGCGGCAGCCGGGCGGGAAGTCCGCGGGGGCGGGCACGACCCCCCTGATCTGGGTCAGGCGCGCGGCCGCCGACTCCAGGGACAGCACGCTGCCGAGCAGCCCGCGCGTGTAGGGGTGGGCGGGCGCCTCCACCAGGTCGGCGGTCACCCCGCTCTCCACGATCTGCCCGCCGTACATCACCACGATCCGGTCCGTGACGTCCGCGACCAGCGCCAGATCGTGCGAGACCAGGACCAGCGCGAAGCCCAGCTCCGCCCGCAGGGCCAGCAGCAGCTCCATGACCTGCGCCTGCACGGTCACGTCGAGGGCGGTGGTCGGCTCGTCCGCGACGATCAGCCTCGGCGCGCGGGACAGGGCCATGGCGATCAGGACCCGCTGGCGCTGTCCGCCGGACAGCTCGTGCGGATAGCTGCGCAGGACCCGGTCGGGGTCCAGGCCGACCAGCGCGAGCAGTTCCGCGGGCTCCCGGGCCCCGCCCCGGCGCACGAGCTGTCCGAGCTGCGCGCGGATCGTCATCGCCGGGTTGAGGGACGACAGCGCGTCCTGGTAGATCATCGCCATCTCGTGCCCGAGCAGCCTGCGGCGCGCCCGCGCCGGCTCGGCCGACAGGTCCCGCCCGTCGAACCGGACCCGGCCGCGCACCCGGGCGCCCTTGGGCGCGAGGCCCATGACGGTGAGCGCGGTGAGCGATTTGCCGCAGCCCGACTCGCCGACCAGGCCGAGGACCTCGCCGGGCCGCACCTCGAAGCCGATGCCGTCGACGATGTCGACGCCCCGGTGACGGCCGGGGAAGCCGACGGCGAGGTCCTCGACCACGAGCACCGGCGGCCCCTCGGGCAGCGGGCGGGCCCGTGCGCGCAGCCGGGCCGCCGCCTCGGCCAGCGACGGCAGCACCGGGACCTCGCCGCCGTCCGGCTCGGGCCGCTCCAGCCGGTCCTCCCGCGCGTCCGGCGCGACCTCCCGCGGGGCCGGGGCCGCCCACGCGTCGGAGACGCCCTCGGACAGGATGTTCAGCGACAGCACCGTGACCAGCATCAGCAGGCCGGGGAAGACCGTCGCCCACCAGCCGCCGGTCAGCACCATGTTCTTGCCGTCCGCGATCACACTGCCCCAGGACGGGTCCGGCGGCCGTACGCCCGCGCCGACGAAGGACAGCGAGGCCTCGAAGACGACGGCCTCGGCGACCTGGACCGTGCAGAACACCAGGACCGGCGCCGCGCAGTTGACGGCCACGTGCCGCAGCACGATGTGCGGGGTGCGGGCGCCGATCACCCGCTCCGCCGTCACGTAGTCCTCGCCGTACTGGTCGAGCACGTTCGCCCGTACGACCCGGGCCACCGGCGGGGTGAACAGGAACGCGATCGCGCAGATCAGTACGGTGATGCCGCCGCCGAAGACCGCGACGAGCACCGCCGCCAGCGCGATGCCGGGGAACGCCATCACCACGTCCAGCGCGCGCATCAGCGTCTCGTCGACCCCCTTGCGGGAGGTCGCCGCGACCGCGCCGAGCAGGGCGCCGACGACCAGCGCGAGCGCGGTCGCGCCCAGCCCGATCGCCAGCGACCAGCGGGCGCCGTACATCAGCCGGCTGAGGATGTCCCGGCCGAGGCTGTCCTGCCCCATCCAGTGGGCGGCCGACGGATGTCCGGTGTCGTCGACGGGCGGCTGCTGGTCGAGCGGGTCGTGCGGCGCGAGCAGCGGGGCGAACAGCGCCGCCAGGACGACTACGGCCAGGAAGCACACGGCCGTCCGCGACAGCGGCGGCAGCCTGCGCCAGCCGCGCAGCCGGATGCCGGGCCGGGACAGGGCCCGGGCCAGGCCCTCGCGGGTGAAGGTCATGCCGCCTCCCTCAGACGCGGGTTGACCAGCAGATAGAGGACGTCGATGACGAGGTTGACGACCACGAAGCCGGTCGCGGTCGTCAGGACCACGCCCTGGACGACGGCCGGGTCGCCGTTCTGCACGGCGTCGATCATCAGCTTGCCCATGCCGGGCAGCGAGAAGATCGTCTCGATGACGACGGCGCCGCCCAGCAGATAGCCGACCCGCAGCCCGAGCACGGTCAGCGGATTGACCAGCGCGTTCCTGAGCACGTTGCGGCCCACCACGACCCGCGGCGGCAGCCCGCTGCCGATCGCCGTCCGCACGTAGTCCTTGTCCAGCTCCTCCACCACCGCCGTGCGCACCACCCGGGTGAGTTGCGCGGCCACCGGCAGGGACAGCGCCAGCGCCGGGAGCGCCATCGTCCGCAGCCAGCCGGTGAAGGAGTCGGCCGGGTTGACGTAGCCGCCGGCCGGGAACCAGCCCCGGTCGACCGCCAGGTACTGGATCATCAGCAGGGCCAGCCAGAAGGAGGGCGCGGCGACCCCGGTCAGGGACACGACGCGGATGACCTGGTCCGGCAGCCGGTCCCGGTACACGGCCGCGGTCACCCCGCCGGCCAGCGCCAGCACCACCGCGACGCCCAGCCCCAGGAAGGTCAGCTGGAGAGTGAGCGGCAGCGCGGTGGCGACCTGGTCGGCGACCGGGGCCCGGGTCAGGGCGCTGGTGCCCAGATCGCCGTGGAGCAGGTCGCCGACGAAATCGGCGTAGCGGACGGGCAGCGGGTCCAGCAGACCGTTGCGCTCGCGGAAGTCGTGCAGTTGCTGCGGGGTCGGGTTGGCGCCCTGGAAGAACGCGGACGCCGGGTCGACGTCGGAGAAGCGCATCACCAGGAACACGAACAGCACGATGCCGAGCAGCAGCGGGACGAGCAGGGCGAGACGGCGGGCCAGGATCCTGACGACGGCGATCACGGAGACGACTTCCCTGTCACTGGGTCCACTTGGCCTGGAGGAGGTTCACACCGGGGTACGGCTGCGCCCTTATCCCGGTCAGCTTCCGCGGGTTCCAGGCGGTCATCAGCTCGTTGTGGACGACCGGGTAGAGCACGGCCTGTTCGGCGACGACGTCGAGGTAGTCCTGGATCATCGCCCTCTTCCGCGCGGGGTCCGGTTCCCGGGTGGCCCGGTCCATGTCCTTGAAGAGCTGCCCGGCGACGGGGTCGTCGGCCCAGCGGGCGTACTGCATCCAGAGGTTCTGCGGGCCGTAGTTGTAGTGCATGATCAGGTCGGCGTCGAGGCCGAACTGGTTGGGGTTCGAGGCGGCCGCCACGACCTGGTAGTCCTGCTTCTGGTCCAGCTTGGTGAAGACGGCCGTGGTCTCCTGCGGGGAGAGCGTGGTGCGCACGCCGATCGCGTCCCAGGAGGCCTTGAGGGTCGGCAGGCAGTCGACGATCCAGCTCACGTTCACCGCGAGGAGGTCGACGTGCAGCCCGCTCACCCCGGCCGCCTTCAGCAGGGCCTTCGCCCGCTCGGGGTCGTGGTCGTACACCGTCCTCGCCCGCCGGTGGGACGGGTTGCCCTCGTCGAGGAAGGACGAGGCCGGCCGGCCGTGGCCCTTGAGGGCGACCTGCACCAGTTTCCCGGTGTCGACGGCGTAGTGCAGCGCCTGGCGCACCCGTACGTCGTCGAAGGGCCTGTGCCGGGTGTTGAACATCAGGAACAGGTTGTTCATCCCGGCCCCGCCGGCCACCGACATGCCGCCCTTCTCCAGCTGACGGATGTTGGCGTACGGGATGTTGTCGGCGATCTGTGCGCCCGCGGCGGCCCCGGAGATCCGGGCGACCCGCGGGGCGGCGTCCACGATCGTCAGCCAGTTCATCCTGTCGAAGGCGGGCCTGCGCGGGCCGTTGTAGTCGGCGAACGCGGCGAAGGTGGTGTTGGACTTCGGGTGGTGCGCGGTCTGCCGGTACGGGCCCGAGCCCACCGCCTTGCCCCTGATCGCGTCGTCCCAGGCGCCCGGCCGCTCGTACACGTGCTTCGGCATGATCTTGGCGAGGGTGAGCCGTGACACCCCCTCCGGGAAGGGGAACCTCAGCACCAGCTCGACGTTGTGCGCGTCGATCCTCCGGACGTCCTTCAGCCAGCTCGCGAAGAACCCCTTGGCGAGGGTCTGGGTGTCCGGGTCGAGGATCCGGTCGAAGACGAACACGACGTCGTCGGCGGTGACCGGCCGCCCGTCGTGGAACCTCGCGCCCGGCCGCAGCGTGAACGTCCACGAGGTGGCCGTCGGGTCCGTCGGCATCCGGGTCGCCAGCGCGGCGTACGGCGCGCGGGTGATCGGGTCGGTGTCGACCAGCCCCTCGTAGATGTGGTTGTTGGCGGCCATGGCGAAGGCGGACGCCGTCTGCGTCGGATCCCAGCTGCCGTCGTTGCCGTAGCCGATGACCGCGGTCAGCGTGCGGTGCGCGCCGCCGCCCGACCCCGTGTCGTTGGTGGACTCCGGCCCGGCCGAGCAGGCCGCCAGCGACGACGAGAGCGCCGCGGCGGCGCCCAGGGCGCCGGTGTGCTTCAGGAAAGACCGGCGGTGCGGCGCCGGAACGTCATGGGTCACGTCGCGCACGGTTCCTCCAGCGAAGGGGTCTCGGGGGCGGAGCGGTGGGTGAATTGTCCGCGGAGATACGACGTCCTACGTCCGGTGGTCAGCGCGACCATAGGAGCGGCCGTGGGGGTGGTCAAGGGCCCGCACGCGAATGGCGGTATCCGCCGGAGGTCCGACCGATGGCGCTGCGAAATGGCCTGAATTGACGCCCTATCAGGCTCTACGGTCCATGCGTACCGCCGGACGTGTGACGCGGGACGTCCGACGGTCCCGCGCGGCGGCGCGCCGACGGTTCCGCGCGGCGGCGCGCCGACATGACGACGCTGCGCGCCCGTGATGCCGGGGGCGCGCAGCGCGCGACGGAGTCCCTGTTGCCGCGGGGCTCCTAGGGCAGCGTCTTCTCGTAGTACTTGTCCTGGTCGGAGTCGTACACGAGCTTGCCTGCCGCGTCGTAGCCCTTGATGTGCGGCGCCCTGGTGACCTGGCGGTCCAGGGTGCCGTGGGCGACGAACCAGCCGTGGTCCAGGACGGTCTCGCCGGTGGCGTCGCCGTAGGAGACGGTCACCTTGGTCACCGAGGGGTCGACCGTGCCGATGATCCCCCAGTCGAACGGCAGCTTCCAGTGCCCGCGGTCGATGACCGACTGCTGGTAGAGCATGCCGCTGTTCATGTCCACGAAGACGGGGCCGCCGTCGTCGGGGGCGGTGTTGCCCACGCTGGTGTTGGCGCCGGTCCCCGTACCGTCCTTGACGGTGCAGATCAGCCGGATCGACGCATGCTTCGTGACCGCCACGATGTGCATGCCGTCACCGGGGGAGTTGGAGTCGCCGGTGCTGTTCATCGCCAGGATGATCCGGTAGTCCGCCGCCTTGCCCAGGCTCCGTCCGCCCGCGGAGCGGAACGTCTCGTTGTAGGCGATGCACTTCTTCAGCCCCTCGGCGGCCTGTGCCCAGGTGACGCCGTCCAGCAGCTGTCCCTCCGTGACCGGCCGGGCCGGTTCCGTGGCCGGCGCGGACACCGGCGCGGACGACTCCGGCAGGGGGCTGGGCGGGGCGCTGGCGGACGGCCGCGGCGACGCCGTCTCCGACCTCCCGCCGACCCCCACCGCGTACGCCCCGACGGGCAGCGCGGCCAGTGTCACCAGCACCGCCCCCGCCGCCGCCACCTGCCGGCGCCGCTCGACCACACCCCGGCGCCGTACCGCGGGATAGGGCGCGGGCGAGGGCCGGATGGCGTACGCGTCCTCGGCCAGCAACTCGCGCATCTGCTCCTCGAAGCGGGGGTCGATGTCCTCGCCGCTCGCCGGCGCACCACCGGATCCGGCCCCGGAACCCGCCTCGGACGGCCGCCGCTCTTTCTCGCTCACCTGCTGTCTCCCTGTCCGGCCGACGCACGGCTGGGCCGCGGCGCGTCCGCGACCAGTCCCAGCCCCGGATATCCGCGCAACTTCGCCAGCGCCTTGGACGCCTGGCTCTTGACCGTGCCGACCGAGCAGCCGAGCACGTCGGCGACCTCGCCCTCGGACAGGTCCTCCCAATAGCGCATGACCACGACCGCCCGCTGCCGCGGCGGCAGCGCCGCCAGCGCGGCCATCAGCACACCGCGCTCCTCGACCCGCCCCACCGCGTCGTCCCGCCTCGCCCGCTCCGGCGGCGCCGAGGTCAGCGCCTCGGCGACCCGCCGCTTGCGGAAGCGGTCACTGTTGCAGGTGACCAGCATCCGGCGGACGTACGCCTCCGGGTTGTCGCTGCGCGCGACACGCCGCCACGACCGGTACGCCTTCGCCAGCGCGGTCTGTGTCAGATCCTCGGCGTGGTGGGCGTCGCCGGTGAGCAGATACGCGGTCCGCACCAGGCGTGACCATCGCGCTCTGACGAACTCCTCATACTGGGCCTCCAGTTCGGCCTGCATCAAGCACCCTCCTCGCCCACCAGACCACCGTGCGGGGGGATTCGGTTGCCCGTGCCGCGTCGCTGCGTTCGAATGGAAGGGGAGCGGTGACGTGTCAGCCTGGCGTGAGGGTCGCCTTCTCGGAGAGGCGGAAGGCGGGACATAGACTGGCGGTCCCACAAGGGCCTCGTCGGCCAGGCCGCCCGGGAGCCCGAAGAGGAGGTGATGGTGTCGTCGTCAACGGTGGTGATCGGTGCCGGAGTGATCGGCCTCACGACGGCGGTCCGTCTCGCGGAGGCGGGCAGGACCGTGCGGGTGGACGCCGAACTGCTTCCCGCTGCCACGACCTCGGCGGCTGCGGGAGCCTCATGGGATCCGTTCCTGGCCGAACCTGCCGATCTGGTGGAGCGTTGGAGCAGGGAAACCCTTCTGGCTCTGCTGGAGCTCAGCGCCGACGACAGGACGGGCGTCCGCCTCGTCGAGGGCACCCACGAGTCCCGGGTGCCGAGGGACATGCCGATGTGGGCTCCATGGGTCGACGCCCGCCGGTGCGAACCGGGCGAACTGCGACCGGGCTACGTGGAAGGGTGGCGCTACCGTGCTCCCGTCGTCGACATGCCCAAATACCTGGGATATCTGGTCGAGCGGTTGCTGAAGGCCGGCGGTGATCTCCGACAGCATCGCTACGCCTCGCTCGAAGAGGTCCTTCGAGAGGCGCCGGTCGTCGTGAACTGCGCGGGGACAGGTGCCCGGGCGCTGGCCGACGACGTATACGTACAGCCCGTGCGGGGACAACTCGTCGTGGTCGAGAACCCTGGAATCGAGACCTTCTTCTGCGACGACACCCCTGATGCCGAAGAACTCACTTACATCTACCCGCAGTCCGATGTGGTGATTCTGGGGGGCACCTCGGAGTGGGGCAGTTGGGACCTGCATCCCGACGCCATGGCTGCCCGGGACATCGTTCGACGATGTGCGGAGGTCGAGCCCTCTCTTGCCGCCGCAACGGTGGTCGGCCACCGCGTGGGGCTCAGGCCGGTCCGTCCTGAGGTCCGGTTGGAGGCGGAGTTCCGTGACGGCACGCTCCTCCTGCACAACTACGGCCACGGAGGCGCCGGGCTGACTCTGTCCTGGGGGTGCGCCCGAGAGATCACCGAAGTGCTGCGGACCGCCGAACGATTCACTCCCTGATCTGCCAGTGTCTGCGGCCGGCGGTCCCGGCTTCGGGACCACGCCGGAAGATGTACAGCCATGTCCGCGCCGAAAGAGCGCAGGCCAGAGCGACGGTCCACGGCCAGCTGGTGGCCTTCGCGGCGACGACGGCCGCTCCGATGAGGGGCGAAGCCGCTGTGAAGACCATGAGGGAGGTCTCCACCCAGCTCGTCCGGAACCGGTGCGCGATGGAGAACTCCGACCGCTCGTACCAAGCGATGCTCACGCTCAGCAGTGCGGCCAGAATCATGGTCGTGCGCGGATCACCACTGGCCTCGGCGTAGGTGACGGGAAGGGAAATGAGGAAGGGCAGCACACCGCCGTACTCGGAGAGGACGTTGCCGTACTTCATGATTTTCCCGAAGGTGTTCGAGCGGATCCTGGCGAGCTCACCCGAGGCACTGGCGTAGATGATCAGGGACAGAACTGTGCTGAAGGTCGCGCCTATCAGGAGAAGGCGGACATCGTCCGGGAAGCGTGTGGAGGTGAACGCGAAGCCCAGGAGAAAGGTGATGGCCGCCAGTATCGAGCCGGAGAACGCTATCCCCGCCGCGGCCTCCCCGGACTGGAGGGTTGCAGGATCGTCCCGCTCGAAGCGCGTGATTTCCAGCGCAGGCTCCCCCTTCAGGGAGACCAGAGCGGTCACGGCCTGATCGTGCGGGGCGAGGGACTCGATCAGCTGCGCCTGCGCGCTGAGGGGGACGAGATGCCTGGTGTCGGGGTCGATGTACTCCACACGATTCTTGTGCTGATAGTGGATACAGATACCGCCAGGGTTCCTGCTTGTGTGCATGACACGCGTGCCGATGAAGCCGCTCTTCAGCAGGAGCCCGGAAACCGGCATGTCCGAGGCTTCGACCACGGCCGAGAGCAAGGGGGTGGGCCCGGGAAGCTCCGAGACCAGTCGGGATAATTCGTCCAGGAGTCCTAAGCCCATTCCTTGCCGTCGGAGGTCGGTACGAACGGCGAGCACGGAGACGCGCAGATGCTCGGGTGAAGGCCGTTCCGCGACGGCGCAGCCGACGAGCTCGCCGTCGGCTTCGGCCACTCGGACCAACCCTCCGGCTATCGATTCGGCCATAAGGACCGCCGACGGGACCTCGGCGATGTCGCATGTCGAGGCCAGTAGATCGGTGAGCCGGGGCAGGTCGTCGGCACGCGCGTCGCGAGTGGACCACGCGCTCATGCGGATCGTCTTTCCTCGGCCGCGTCAGGCGACGCGGGCGAACAACTGCCGTACCGTGCGTCCTTCTGCATCACTCTCCCCCGAGCTCCGCTTGATCCTACCGACCGTTGCTGTTCCTGGGGCTTGTCGCAAGGAATTGAGTCCTGCACGCGGAGCACGCCGGCCAAGCGCCACAAGACTCTGATGAAAGGGAGTCGAATTGGGCGACGAAGGCGATCGGGGCACCGTCCGGAATCCGGAGGAACAAGGTGGTGCGGCGGCGAGGGTGCCCTCGCGGCCGGTCGGTGACCGACCGGTCTTCCGCCGCGTACGACTGGCCTGCGTCATTCCCTTGAGCCTGGTGGATCGCACCGGCCTCCCTCCGCCTCGAACCGGGCACATCGACTCCGCCCCCGGAGCCCATCCGTCGTAGGCGACAATGGGCCCATGAGTCTGTTCCGCGACGACGGCATCGTGCTGCGCACCCAGAAGCTGGGTGAGGCGGACCGGATCATCACGCTGCTCACCCGCGGCCACGGCCGGGTGCGGGCGGTGGCCCGCGGGGTGCGGCGTACGAAGTCGAAGTTCGGGGCCCGCCTCGAACCCTTCTCCCACGTGGACGTGCAGTTCTTCGCGCGGGGCAGCAGCGAGCTCGTCGGCCGCGGGCTGCCGCTGTGCACGCAGAGCGAGATCATCGCCGCGTACGGCGGCTCGATCGTCACCGACTACACCCGGTACACCGCCGGTACGGCCATGCTGGAGACCGCCGAGCGGTTCACCGACCACGAGGGCGAACCGGCCGTGCAGCAGTACATGCTGCTCGTGGGCGCCCTGCGCACCCTCGCCCGGGGCGAGCACGCCCCGCATCTCGTCCTCGACGCGTTCCTGCTGCGCTCCCTCGCCGTCAACGGCTACGCGCCGAGCTTCGACGGCTGCGCGAAGTGCGGAATGCCCGGTCCCAACCGTTTCTTCTCGGTGGCCTCCGGGGGCTCCCTGTGCGTGGACTGCCGGGTGCCGGGGAGTGTCGTACCCTCACCGGCGACCCTGGAACTGCTCGGCGCGCTGCTTACGGGAGACTGGGAGACCGCGGACGCCAGTGAGCCGAGGCACGTCCGGGAGGGCAGCGGGCTGGTGTCCGCCTACCTGCACTGGCATCTGGAGCGCGGGCTGCGCTCGCTTCGGTACGTTGAGAAATAAGCCCTAGGCCGTAAGAGGAGACGAGAAGCACATGGTGGTACGCGGGTTCCTGGGACGCCAGCGCCGCGAGTACAAGGCGCCGGAGCCGCACCCGTCCGGCGCCCGCGCGCCCAAGCTCCCCGGTGAGTTGGTCCCCAAGCACGTGGCGATCGTCATGGACGGCAACGGCCGCTGGGCCAAGGAGCGCGGGCTGCCGCGCACCGAGGGGCACAAGGTCGGCGCCGAGCGCGTCCTCGACGTGCTCCAGGGCGCGGTCGAGATCGGCGTCGGGAGCATCTCCCTGTACGCCTTCTCCACCGAGAACTGGAAGCGCTCCCCCGACGAGGTGCGCTTCCTGATGAACTTCAACCGGGACTTCATCCGCAAGACCCGCGACACCCTCGACGGCCTCGGCATCCGGGTGCGCTGGGTGGGTCGGATGCCCAAGCTGTGGAAGTCGGTCGCCAAGGAGCTCCAGGTAGCCCAGGAGCAGACCAAGGACAACGACGCGCTCACGCTGTACTTCTGCATGAACTACGGCGGCCGTGCCGAGATCGCCGACGCGGCGCAGGCCCTCGCGGAGGACGTGAAGGCGGGCCGGCTCGACCCGTCGAAGGTCACCGAGAAGACCCTCCAGAAGTACATGTACTACCCGGACATGCCGGACGTGGACCTGTTCCTGCGCCCCAGCGGCGAGCAGCGCACCTCCAACTACCTGCTCTGGCAGAGCGCGTACGCCGAGATGGTGTTCCAGGACGTGCTGTGGCCGGACTTCGACCGCCGTGACCTGTGGCGGGCCTGCGTCGAGTTCGCCTCGCGCGACCGGCGGTTCGGCGGCGCGATCCCGAACGAGGAGCTGCTGGCGATGGAGGGCGGGGACCCGGCCGCCGAGTAGCGTCGCCGACGGCCACCTCGGGGCCACCGGGGGTTCATGGCGGTCGTCGACGATCCGCCCATGAGACGCCTGACTCCCACCCTCACGCTGGCGGTGTGCGCGCTGCTGGTCACGGCCCTGCCCGCGCGGGCCGCGGACCGGCAGCCCGCCCACCTCGACAGCTACGGCACCAAGGCCCCGTACTCCGCGCAGCAGGATCCGCGCACCTACCAGCGGCCCCCGGCCGGCTTCACCCCCGTCTTCACCGAGAACGTCTCCCGGCACGGCTCCCGGGCCGCGACCGACAGCGAGGACGGCGACCTGGTCCTCGCGCTCTGGGACCGGGCGCGGGCGGAGGGCCGGCTCACCCGCGAGGGCGAGCGGTTCGGCCCCGAGGTGCGCGCCCTGGAGGCCGCCATGGCCGAAGTCGGCTACGGCGGCCTCAGCGGGCGCGGCAAGCAGGAGATGCGGGACACGGCGGCCCGTACGGCCGGGCGACTGCCGTCGCTGTTCAAGCGGATCGCCGCGGACGGCGAGCGGATCGACGTCGTCAGCTCGGGCCAGGGCCGGGCCGTGGACAGCGGCACCCTCTTCACCGCGGCGCTCGCCGCCACCGACCCGGCGCTGGCCCCGCTCATCGGTCCGGCCCGCACCGACAAGGACCTGCTCTACTTCCACAAGGCCGCCGGGGGCGCCGCCTACCGCGACTACCTCGCGAACGACCGGCGGCTGGCGCAGACGCTGGCGGACATCACCGACCGGCCCAGGACCCACGAGGCCGCCCGCCGGGTGCTGCGCGGGATCTTCACGGCCGACTTCGTCGGGCAGCTCCCCGACGCCGACCGGGTCGCCGCCGCGCAGGCCGTCTACAACCTGTACGCCATCGCCCCCGCGATGAGCCGGGAGAGCCCGGACGGCAGGGGCTGGCGGACGGAGCGCTGGCTCTCCGCGCGGGACGCGGCCTGGTTCGGGTACTTGAGCGACGCGGAGGACTTCTACGAGAAGGGCCCCGGCTTCGCGGACAGCGACATCACGTACCGCATGGCCGGTGTGCTGCTCGACGACTTCTTCCGGCAGGCGGAGGCCAAGCGGGACGGCACCAGCACCCTGGGCGCCGAACTCCGCTTCACCCACGCCGAGGAGATCATCCCGCTGGCCGCGCTGATGGGCCTGCCGGGCAGCACCCGGCCGGTCACCGCCGACCGGCCCTACACCTACGCCTCCAATCCCTGGCGGGGTGCCTCGGTGGCGCCGCTGGGCGCGAACATCCAGTGGGACGTCTTCGCCAAGGGCGGCCGCTACCTGGTGCGCATGCTCTACAACGAGAAGGAGACGGCCTTCAAGAAGGGCTGCCGCCCGATCGCCGCGGGCAGCAGGTTCTACGACCTCGACGAGCTGGAGCGCTGCTTCGGCCGCGCCTGATCGACGTGTGGTGACCGCCTGTACGATCCCGCCTCATCGTCATGGACATGGGGCGGGACGCGGTACAGGAGACGGTCGAGCCGACGTACCGGCCGACCGTGCAGGACTTCGCGCAGGTGCTGGGGGAGCGTCGGCGGTTCAGCAGGGCGGGGCGCCGGGGCCCGTCGGACCCGGCCGGCGAGGACCGGCTGCGGGCGATCCTCGACCGGCATCCGACGCGCGTCTGACGCGTGTCCGACGGGCGCCCGTCGGACCGGTGCCCGGCGGCTCAGCCCTGCGGCGGCCGCGCGCAGTCCGCGCAGGTCCCGAAGATCTCCACCGTGTGGGCCACGTTGACGTAGCCGTGTTCCGCCGCGACGGCCTCCGCCCAGGTCTCCACCGCCGGGCCCTCCACCTCCACGGCCTTGCCGCACACGCGGCAGACCAGGTGGTGATGGTGCTCGCCGGAGGAGCAGCGGCGGTAGACGGACTCGCCGTCGGAGGTGCGCAGGACGTCGACCTCGCCGGCGTCGGCGAGGGACTGGAGCGTGCGGTAGACCGTGGTCAGCCCGACCGAGTCGCCCTTGTGCTTGAGCATGTCGTGCAGGTCCTGGGCGCTGCGGAACTCGTCGACCTCGGCGAGGGCCGCCGCCACGGCGGCACGCTGCCGGGTGGAGCGGCCCTTCACGGGCGGTCCAGCGGTCGTCACGGGGTGCCTCCTCACGTCTGCGCCTGCCGGGCCATTGTGCCAGCCCGGCCTGCCCGCGGTCAGACGCCGACCGGCCCGTCGGCCCCCCGCCCGGCCGGAATCACGCACTCTGCCGGGTCCCCGGCGGGCCGGGCGGCGGCGAGCGCACGGGCGCGGCGCCGGGCCAGCGGCGCGGCCAGCGCGGTCAGCGCCAGGAACGCCCCGATGGTGAGCAGCACGATCGTCGCGCCGGGCGGCACGTCCTGGTAGTACGAGGTGACCGTGCCGCCGATCGTCACGGTCACGCCGATGGCCACGGCGATCGCGAAGGTCGCCGCGAAGCTGCGGGTGAGCTGCTGGGCCGCCGCGACCGGCACCACCATCAGCGCGGACACCAGCAGCAGGCCGACCACCCGCATCGCGACGGTCACCGTGACCGCCGCCGTGACGGCCGTCAGCAGGTTCAGCGCCCGCACCGGCAGCCCGGTCACCCGCGCGAACTCCTCGTCCTGGCTGACCGCGAAGAGCTGGCGGCGCAGTCCCAGGGTGACCAGCACGACGAAGCCGGCGAGCAGGCAGATCGCCGTCACGTCGGACTGCGACACCGTCGACAGCGAGCCGAACAGATACGACGTCAGGTTGGCGTTCGAGCCGGTCGGCGCGAGGTTGATGAACATCACGCCGCAGGCCATGCCGCCGTAGAAGAGCATCGCGAGGGCGATGTCGCCGCGGGTCCTGCCGTACCAGCGGATCAGCTCCATGAGGACCGCGCCGAGGACGGAGACGGCCGTCGCCATCCACACGGGCGAGGCGTTCAGCAGGACGCCGAGGCCGACGCCGGTCATCGCGACATGGCCGAGGCCGTCGCCCATCAGGGCCTGGCGGCGCTGGACGAGGTAGATGCCGACGGCGGGCGCGGTGATGCCGACCAGTACGGCGGCGAGCAGGGCCCGCTGGACGAAGGCGTAGTCGAGGATTTCCATCAGCTCAGCAGTCCCGTGCGGATCGGTTCGGCGCCCGCCGGAGCGTGCGGGTGGACGTGGTCGTGGCCGGGCAGCGCGTGCTGGCCGACCGCCTGCGGGGGCGGGCCGTCGTGCAGGACGCAGCCGTCGCGCAGCACGACCGCCCGGTCGATCAGGGGCTCCACCGGGCCCAGTTCGTGCAGCACCAGCAGGACGGTGGTGCCCTGGGCGACCTGCTCGGCGAGGGTGTGCGCGAGCACCTCCTGGCTGGCCAGGTCGACGCCCGCCATCGGCTCGTCCATGATCAGCAGTTCGGGTTCGGCGGCCAGCGCGCGGGCGATCAGCACCCGCTGGTGCTGGCCGCCGGACAGGGCGTCGACGGAGTCCTTCGCCCGGTCCGCCATGCCGACCAGCTCCAGGGCCCGCCGCACGGCCGCGTGGTCGGCCTTGCGCAGCATGCCGAAGCGGGCCCGGGACAGCCGGCCCGAGGAGACGACCTCGGTGACCGTCGCGGGCACCCCGCTCGCGGCCGTGGTGCGCTGCGGTACGTAACCCACCCGCCGCCAGTCGCGGAAACGGGCGCGCGGGATGCCGAACAGTTCGATCTCGCCGGCGCTGACCGGCACCTGGCCGATGACGCTGCGCACGGCCGTCGACTTGCCGGAGCCGTTGGCGCCGAGCAGCGCGACGACCTCGCCACGGCGGACGGTGAGGTCGATGCCGCGCAGGACGGGGCGCGCACCCAGCTCGGCGCGGACACCGCGCAGCGCTATGACGGCTTCGCTCATGGTTGCATCCTCCGTGGAGATCACTTGGCGCCCAGCGCGGTCCGCAGCGCCTTGAGGTTCGCTTCCTGGACCGAGAAGTAGTCTGTGCCGCGGGACTGGTCCGTGATGCCCTCGATCGGGTCGAGGACGTCCGTGCGCAGGCCCGCGTCCTTGGCGATGGTCCGGGCGGTCCGGTCGCTGACGAGCGTCTCGTAGAACACGGTGGTGACGCCGTCGGCCTTCGCCATCGTCTCCAGGTCCTTGACGCGGTTCACGCTCGGCTCGGACTCGGGGTCCAGGCCGCTGACGGCCTCCTCGGTGAGGCCGTAGCGCTCGGCGAGGTAGCCGAAGGCGGCGTGCGTGGTGATGAAGACCTTGGAGCGGGCGCCGGCCAGGCCCTCCCGGAAGCGGGTGTCGAGCTCGCCGAGCTCGCCGGCCAGGGCCGCGGTGTTCCTGCGGTAGTCGGCCGCGTGCTTCGGATCCGCCTTCTCCAGGGCCGCGCCTACGCCCCGTGCGACCTCGGCGTACTTCACCGGGTCGAGCCAGATGTGCGGGTCCTTGCCGGCTTCCTCGTGGTCGTGGTCGTGGGTGTCGTGCTCGGCCGCGTGGCCGCCGACCTCGGTGCCGTGCTGCTCCAGCGTGGTCAGGGTGGCGGCGTCGATCTTCGTCTTCGCCTCGGACTGGGCGACGACCTCGTCCACGGTGGGCTGGAGGCCCTTGAGGTAGAGCACCGCGTCGGCCTCCTCGATACGCACCCGCTGGCGGACGCTGACCTCCAGGTCGTGCGGTTCCTGGCCGGGCTTGGTGAGGCTGGTGACACGCACGTGGCTGCCGCCGATCCGCTCGGCGAGGAAGGCCATCGGGTAGAACGACGCGACTATGTCCAATTTGCCCCCGGCGGCCGCGGCCGCCCTGTCGGTCGTGCACGCGGACAGGCCCACCAGCCCGAGTGCGCAGGCCACGGCGAT
Source organism: Streptomyces adustus (assembly GCF_009377175.1). Taxonomy (GTDB): domain Bacteria; phylum Actinomycetota; class Actinomycetes; order Streptomycetales; family Streptomycetaceae; genus Streptomyces; species Streptomyces adustus. Next base: position 76,539 of record NZ_VJZD01000002.1, on the reverse strand, counting down.
CGCGACCCCGGATATGTGCCGTCGTCGTACGTTCATGACAGTCATTTTCAACAAATATGGAAACCGTTGTCAACAAGCGCGCCGAGAAGGGCCCGGCGAGCCCGGACGGCCCTCGGAAGCAGGCCCGATTTGATTGAGGGGGAGCCCCCGCCGGTACGCTGAAGCATTCGCTGGAAGCTTCTCGCTTCGCCGCCCGTCGTCCTTATGAAGAGAGCACCGTGGCCGCCGACAAGATCGACACCATCGTCAGCCTGAGCAAGCGCCGTGGCTTCGTATTCCCCTGTAGTGAGATCTACGGCGGCCAGCGCGCCGCCTGGGACTACGGACCGCTGGGCGTCGAACTCAAGGAGAACCTGAAGCGCCAGTGGTGGCGCTACATGGTGACGTCGCGCGAGGACGTGGTCGGTCTCGACTCGTCCGTGATCCTGGCCCCCGAGGTGTGGGTCGCCTCCGGTCACGTCGCCACCTTCACGGACCCGCTGACCGAGTGCACCTCGTGCCACAAGCGGTTCCGTGCCGACCACCTGGAAGAGGCCTACGAGGCCAAGCACGGCCGCCTCCCGGAGAACGGCCTCGCCGACCTGGGCTGCCCGCACTGCGGCAACAAGGGCACCTTCACCGAGCCCAAGCAGTTCTCGGGCCTGCTCTCCACCCACCTCGGCCCGACGCAGGACAGCGGCTCCGTCGCCTACCTGCGCCCCGAGACCGCCCAGGGCATCTTCACCAACTTCGCCCAGGTGCAGGTCGCCTCGCGCAAGAAGCCGCCGTTCGGCATCGCCCAGATGGGCAAGTCCTTCCGCAACGAGATCACGCCCGGCAACTTCATCTTCCGCACCCGCGAGTTCGAGCAGATGGAGATGGAGTTCTTCGTCAAGCCGGGCGAGGACGAGCAGTGGCAGGAGTACTGGATGGAGCAGCGCTGGAACTGGTACACCGGTCTCGGCATGCGCGAGGAGAACATGCGGTGGTACGAGCACCCGCAGGAGAAGCTCTCCCACTACTCCAAGCGCACCGCCGACATCGAGTACCGCTTCCAGTTCGGCGGCAACGAGTGGGGTGAGCTGGAGGGCGTCGCCAACCGCACCGACTACGACCTCGGCGCGCACTCCAAGGCCTCCGGCCAGGACCTCTCCTTCTTCGACCAGGAAGCCGGAGAGCGCTGGACCCCGTACGTCATCGAGCCCGCCGCCGGTGTCGGCCGCGCCATGCTCGCCTTCCTCCTGGACGCCTACGTCGAGGACGAGGCCCCCAACGCCAAGGGCAAGCTGGAGAAGCGCACGGTGCTGCGCCTCGACCACCGCCTGGCCCCGGTGAAGGTCGCGGTCCTGCCGCTGTCGCGCAACGCGGACCTGTCCCCGAAGGCCAAGGGTCTCGCCGCGGCGCTGCGCCAGCACTGGAACATCGAGTTCGACGACGCCGGCGCCATCGGCCGCCGCTACCGCCGTCAGGACGAGATCGGCACCCCGTACTGCGTGACCGTCGACTTCGACACGCTGGACGACAACGCCGTGACCGTGCGCGAGCGCGACTCGATGAAGCAGGAGCGCGTCTCCCTGGACCAGATCGAGGGCTACCTGGCCAGCCGCCTCGTCGGCTGCTAGGTCCCGCGCGCCGGAAGTTCCCCGCACCCCTTCACGGGGGTGCGGGGAACTTTTGCTTTCCGGGCGCGGGCGCGGGCGCGGGTGCGGACGGCCGAACGGCTGACAAATATTGAAATCTGTCATCTGTCATGCCAGGGTGCTGTGCATGACGATGCGAACCCGTTCCCTCGGAACAACCGGCCCGCAGGTCTCCGCCCTCGGCCTCGGCTGCATGGGCATGTCCGCGCTGTACGGCGACGCGGACCGGACCGAGTCGATCGCCACGATCCACGCCGCCCTGGAGGCGGGCGTGACCCTGCTCGACACCGGCGACTTCTACGGCATGGGCCACAACGAGATGCTGATCGGCGAGGCCCTGCGCTCCGCCCCCGCGGCCCGGCGCGAGCAGGCCCTGGTCAGCGTGAAGTTCGGCGCCCTGCGCGGTCCGGACGGCGGCTGGTCCGGCTACGACGGACGCCCGGCCGCGGTCCGCAACTTCGCCGCGTACTCCCTCCAGCGCCTGGGCGTCGACCACATCGACGTCTACCGCATCGCCCGGCTCGACCCGGCCGTCCCCATCGAGGAGACCGTCGGCGCGATCGCCGAACTGATCGAGCAGGGCTACGTCCGGCACATCGGCCTCAGCGAGGTCGGCGCGCGGACCATCCGCAGGGCGGCGGCCACCGCGCCGATCGCCGACCTCCAGATCGAGTACTCGCTGATCTCCCGGGGCATCGAGGAGTCGATCCTGCCGACCACCCGCGAGCTGGGCATCGCCGTCACCGCGTACGGGGTGCTCTCGCGCGGCCTGATCTCCGGGCACTACACCGCAGACCGGCAGCTCGCGGCGAACGACTTCCGCGCCTTCTCGCCCCGCTTCCAGGGCGACAACCTCCGGCACAACCTGGGCCTGGTCGAGGCGCTGCGGAAGATCGCCGAGCAGAAGGGCGTCTCCGTCGCGCAGATCGCCATCGCCTGGGTGCTGGCCCAAGGCGAGGACATCGTGCCGCTGGTCGGGGCCCGCACCCGGGAGCGGCTGACGGAGTCGCTCGGCGCGCTGGACGTCCGGCTGGACGACGCCGACCTCGCCGCGATCGAGCAGGCCGTCCCGGCCGGTGCCGCCGCCGGCGACCGCTACGGGGCCGCCGCCCTGGCCCACCTCGACAGCGAGCGCTGACCACCCCCCTGGGTACGGTCTGAGGCATGGCACCCAGCACCGAGACCCTGACCGCCGAACGCATCCTGGAGGCGACCGAGGAGGTACTGCGCCGCCACGGCCCGGCGAAGGCGACCGTGGTGGACGTGGCCCGCGCGCTCGGCGTCAGCCACGGCAGCGTCTACCGCCACTTCCGCACCAAGGCCGCGCTGCGCGAGGCGGTCACCAAACGGTGGCTGGACCGTACCGCCGAGGGCCTCGCCGCCTTCGCGTCCGGCCCCGGCGACCCCGAGGCCAGGCTGCGCGACTGGCTGCGCTCCCTGTTCGACGCCAAGCGCCGCAAGGCGGGCGACGACCCGGAGCTGTTCGCCACGTACCGGGTGCTGGCCGCCGAGAGCGCCGAGGCGGTCGCCGCGCACATCGCCGACCTGATCGGCCAGCTGACCCGGATCGTCGAGGAGGGGGTCGGGACCGGGACCTTCGCCGTCCCCGACCCGGCCGCCGCGGCCCGCGCCGTCTTCCAGGCCTCCGGCCGCTTCCACGACCCGGGATACGCCCGGGTGTGGACCCGGCCGGAGGCGCAGGCGGACTTCGCCTCGCTGGTCGACCTGCTGGTGCGCGGCCTGCGCGGGTGACTACCTGGCGCCCGCCGTGCACCGCCAGAAGTCCCGCATCAGCGGCGTGGGCGTCGGGCCGGTCATCGCCACCTGGGTCAGCAGCACGGTGACCGTGCCCGTCGCCGGGACGACATGGGCCGTGGTGCCGGTGCCGCCGACCCAGCCGTAGCGGCCGGGCACGTTCCACGGGTCGAGGGGGGCGACGTCGACCTGGCCGCCGTAGCCCCAGCCCTGGCCCTCCAGGAAGAGGGTGCCGGCCTCGCGCTGCCCCGCGGTCAGGTGGTTGGTGGTCATCCGGCTCACCGAGGTGGGGGAGAGCAGCCGGCGGCCGTTCGCCACGCCGCCCGCCAGCAGCATCCGGGCGAAGGCCAGCCAGTCGTCGGCCGTGGCGGTGAGCCCGCCGCCGCCCGACGGGAACGCGGGCACCCGGCTCCACGCGCCGTCCGGGGGGTCCGCCAGGACGAGGGTGCCGTCCGGACCGGGCTGGTAGGCCGTGGTGAAGCGGTGGCGCCGCTCGGCCGGTACCTCGAACGCCGTGTCCCGCATCCCCAGCGGCTCGAAGATCCGCTCCGTCAGGAAGTCGGGCAGCGTGCCGCCCGAGGCACGGGCGACCAGCACGCCCTGGAGGTCGGAGCAGGTGTGGTACAGCCAGGCCTCGCCCGGCTGGTGCAGCAGCGGCACCTCGGCGAGCGCGGCCACCCAGGCGTCCGGGGGCGGGCACGCCTGCGGGAAGCGGCCGTCCTTCTGCACCTCGAACAGCGCCTGGACCGCGGGCAGCGAGAAGTCCGCCGGGAAGCCCCAGCCCGCCCGGAAGCTCAGCAGGTCCTCGACCGTGATGGGGCGGGCGGCGGGCACCACGTCCTCGACGGGGCTCGCCGGGGTGCGTACGGCCATCGGCGAGGACAGTTCCGGCAGCCACTTCTCGACCGGGGAGTCCAGGCCGATCCGGCCGTCCTCCACCAGCATCAGCACCGCCGCCGCCGTGATCGGCTTGGTGATCGAGGCGATACGGAAGATCGAGTCACGGGCCATCGGGGTGGTGCCCTCGGCGTCCGCGGAGCCGACCGTCACCACCTCGACGTCGTCGCCGCGGGCCACCAGCCCGACGGCTCCGGGCACCGTCCCGTTCTTCGCGTACCTTCGCAGGGTGTCGTACAGAGCGCTCATGGCAGGCCTTCCGACGGGGGCGGGAGCGTCGTAGGGGTACGACTGCCCGCGCTCCGGGAAGTCATCGCGACGTCTGCGCCTCGCTCGGGTCGACGGTGGCCTGGTGGGCCTCGGCCAGGTGCTCCTGCGCCTTCAGCCAGGGCAGGAACTGCGTGCTCTGCCGCCAGCCGCACGTGTCGCAGCTGATCGTGCGCTGCACGCCGGAGCGCTGCACCGTGACCACATGCTCACGCCCGTGCTGGTCCCAGCGGGTCACCTTGCTCGCGTTGATCGGCACGACGCCTCCAGCGGTCTCGTCCGGGCGAACCCCGGCCCGCAAGGAGTGTGCAGCATGACCAACATCAACAGGGTTTCTTCACGGCGAGTTGGCCAAGCCGTGCCCTCACCCCGCCGCCGGACAGGGCCTAGGGCCTGTCTGACAATTCCCGTCTGCCCGGCGGCGCCATGCACGCCCTCTCGCCGCACCGGCCCCAGACCCGAGTACATCCAGTACGCAGGCCTGGGGCCGGCACGCCGAGAGCACGCACCTGACGCCGCCGGGCCGCCCTTCGGGCGACGACGCGAATTGTCAGACAGGCCCTAGCGGCCGGCCGCGCCCACCACGTCCCGCGGCTCCACGGTCTCCAGCCGCTCGGCCGTCCGCTCGGCGGTGCGCCGGGCCCACCGTCCGCTGGTCAGCACGCCCAGTGCCAGCACGACGAAGCCGCATCCGGCGAGGATCCACCACGCGGGCCGCGCGGCCGACACGAACACCCGCGCGTACGGCGACGCGCCCACGCCCGAGGCCAGCACCGCCCCGACCACCGCGACGCCGAGCGTCTGCCCGAGCTGGCGGCTGGTGGAGGCCACGGCGGCGGCCACGCCGGCCTGGCTGCGCGGCATGCCGGACACCGCGGTGTTGGTGATGGGCGCGTTGACGAAGCCGAAGCCGATGCCGAACAGGACGTACCCGGCGAACAGCGTGACGTTCGACGTCTCCGCCTCGAAGGCCGCGAACAGCACGCCGCTCGCCGTCATCGTCAGGCCCGCGATCAGCAGCGGCAGCCGGGGGCCCCGGCTGCCCACGAGCCGTCCGGACAGCGGCGCGCACAGGAACATCGGCACCGCCGTGGGCAGCATCCACAGGCCCGCGTGCAGCGCGTCGAGGCCGCGTACGTTCTGGAGGTACAGGGTCGACAGGAACAGGAAGCCGCCGAGCGCGGCGAACGCGCTGACCGCGACGACCGTCGCCCCGCTGAACGGCGCGGACCGGAAGAAGCGCAGGTCGATGAGGGGTTCGGCGCGCCGGGGCTCGTACCACAGCAGCCCGGCCAGGGCCACGAGGGCCAGCAGCGCGAACGGCAGGACCGAGGCGGCGCCCGCGGCCGGCGCCTCGATGATCGCGTACGTCAGCGAGCCGAACAGCGCGATCACCAGCAGCTGGCCGACGGGGTCGGGGCGGCGGGGCTTCGGCGCGCGGGACTCGGGGACGAAGCGGAGGGTCAGCAGCAGCGCGGCGAGCCCGACGGGCAGGTTGACCCAGAAGATCGCCCGCCAGCCGTCCGACTCCACCAGCAGCCCGCCCACCAGGGGACCGGCCGCCATCGAGATGCCGACGACGGCGCCCCAGACGCCGATCGCCCGGGCCCGCTCGCGCGGGGCCGTGAAGGTGTTGGTGATGATCGACATGGCGACCGGGTTGAGCATGGAGCCGCCGACGGCCTGGATCATCCGGAACACGATCAGCAGGTCGAGGCTGGGCGCCAGGGAGCACAGCAGCGAGCCGACGGAGAACACGGTCAGGCCCGCCATGAAGACCTTCTTGCGGCCGATCCGGTCGGCCGTGGAGCCGGCGAGCATCAGCAGCGAGGCCAGCACCAGGGTGTAGGCGTCGATCGTCCATTGCAGACCGGAGGTCTCGGCATGGAGTTCGCGCTGCATCGACGGCAGGGCGACGTTCAGTGCGGTGACGTCCAGGCTCACGATCAGCAGGCTCATGCAGCAGATCGCGAGGACGAGTTGACGCCGCCGGGGGCTGAGCTCGGGCATGCGTTCCATCGTACGCCGACTTCAATAGTGCGTCTAACTAATTACCATTACACGATCTTTGCCGGGGGCACGACGGCCGATACGCGACAATGGGGTAATGCCCACGCCCGCATCCCCCTTGCAGATCGGCCCGCACACCGTCCGGCCGCCCGTCGTGCTGGCCCCCATGGCCGGCATCACCAACGCGCCCTTCCGCACCCTGTGCAGGGAGTTCAGCGGCGGCAAGGGGCTGTTCGTGAGCGAGATGATCACCACCCGGGCGCTGGTCGAACGCAACGAGAAGACCATGCAGCTGATCCACTTCGACGCGACCGAGAAGCCGCGCTCGATCCAGCTGTACGGCGTCGACCCGGCCACCGTCGGCAAGGCCGTCCGCATGATCGCGGAGGAGGACCTCGCCGACCACATCGACCTGAACTTCGGCTGCCCGGTCCCGAAGGTGACGCGCAAGGGCGGCGGCTCCGCCCTGCCCTACAAGCGCAACCTGCTGCGCTCGATCCTGCGCGAGGCGGTCAGCGGCGCCGGGGACCTCCCCGTCACCATGAAGATGCGCAAGGGCATCGACGACGACCACATCACCTACCTCGACGCCGGACGGATCGCGGTCGAGGAGGGCGTGACCTCCATCGCACTGCACGGCCGCACGGCCGCGCAGCACTACGGCGGCACCGCCGACTGGGAGGCCATCGCGCGCCTCAAGGAGCACGTGCCGGAGATCCCGGTGCTCGGCAACGGCGACATCTGGTCGGCCGAGGACGCGCTGCGGATGGTGCGCGAGACGGGCTGCGACGGAGTGGTCGTGGGCCGCGGCTGCCTCGGCCGCCCGTGGCTGTTCGCGGACCTGGTGGCCGCCTTCGAGGGGCGGACCGACGACATCGCGCGCCCCACCCTGCGCCAGGTCGCCGACGTCATGGTGCGGCACGCCACCCTGCTCGGCGAGTGGATCGGCGACGAGTCCCGCGGGGTCGTCGACTTCCGCAAGCACGTCGCCTGGTACCTCAAGGGCTTCTCGGTGGGCTCCGAGATGCGCAAGCGGCTCGCCATCACGTCCTCCCTGGAGGAGCTGCGGGCCGGGCTGGACGAGCTGGACCTCGACCAGCCCTGGCCGGTCGGCGCCGACGGGCCCCGCGGCCGCACGTCCGGCAACAACCGTGTGGTGCTGCCGGACGGCTGGCTGAAGGACCCCTACGACTGCGCGGGCGTCGGCGAGGACGCGGAGCTGGACACCTCCGGGGGCTGATCAGCTCCCGGAGGGGTGCGGGGTCGAGCCGTACGCCGTCAGGAACCGGTCGCGGAACAGGTTCATCTTCCACACCGGCGCGTTGTGCGCGGGACGCAGACCGTCCGTCCAGTTCCAGTCGGCGATCCTGTCGAGGACCTTCGGGTCCTTGGCGACGATCGAGATCGGCACGTCACGGCTGGCGTGGTTGCCGCTGACCCGGGCGATCGGCTGGTGGTCGCCGAGGAAGACCAGCACGGTGTCGTCGGTGCCGTAGCGCTCCAGCCACTGGGTGAGGGCGGTCACCGAGTACTGGACCGACTTGCCGTACTCCTCCCGGGACCGGGTGGAGTCGGCGATGATGTCCGCCGGGTTGTTGCCCGCCTTCTCGATGCCCTCGAAGACCGAGCCGTCGCCGATGGTGTCCCAGTCGACCATCTTCGGGATGGGCGCCCAGGGCTGGTGGCTGGACGTCAGGATGATCTCCGACATCAGCGGCTTGTCGCGCTGCTGGCTGTGCTCCAGCCGCTGGAACGCCTCCAGCGCGTACTGGTCGGGCATCGTGGACCAGCTGAACTTCGGGCCCTGGTAGCCCATCTGGAAGGCGTTGTAGACCTTGTCGAGGCCGTAGTACTTCTGCTCGGGCCAGGCCTTCTGGACGCCCGGCATGACCCCGACGGTGTCCCAGGCGCCGGTCTTCTTGAAGGCCTTGGTGAGGCTGAGGTGGTCGCTGGACATGACGGTCCGGTAGCGCTGCTGGTTGTCGACCCACAGGCCCGACAGGGTGGTGGAGTGGCCGAGCCAGCTGCTGCCGCCGTAGGTCGCCGAGGTCAGCCAGCCGCTCTTGGCGTGGAAGCCCGCCTTCGCCAGCGCCGCGGTGCTGTCCGCGAGCGTCCGGTCGACCCCGGGCGCCATGATCGGGTCCTCGATCGCGCTGCGGCCGTAGCTCTCGATGAACGTGAAGATCATGTCCTTGCCGCGCAGGTCCGGCACGAGCTGGTCGGCCGGGGTGTTGCCGAAGGTGTCCTGCCCGGCCTCCTTCCGGAACGCCGCCTCGTCGTGCAGGGTCTGCCGCACCGTCTCCACCTGGAACTTGACGACGCCGGCCGTGTGCTCCGCGGCGACGGGCACGCCCCCGACCTCCAGGCCGAGCGCGGTGCAGGTGATCCAGGCGGTGCCGACCAGGAGCGTGGCCCGGGTCGCCCGGGCGCGGTGCCGGTCCAGCAGGTTGCCCAGCCGGACCAGGGCCAGCGCCATCAGGACGAGCAGGAGGATCACCACGACGACGACACCGACGGTGAGGGCCAGGGTGACCGTCCCGCCGAGCGAGTCCTTCAGATACGACTGGGCGTCGGCGAGCAGGCCCCAGTCGAGGACGATGTTGAAGCGCCGGCCGAGGTAGTCGTTGTACCCCATGTCCAGCATGTTCAGCACGGTCAGGGCACCGAGCAGCGCTCCGAGGACCGCGGACACCACCAGCCGTGCCCGGCGCGGCAGGCTGAGCAGCACGACGGCCACCATCACCGCCTCGGCCGGCAGCCGCAGGAACTCCTGGAGCCGCAGGGTCGAGAGCGTGCTCGGCATCTGGAGGCAGACGTGCACGAGGAGCGCGGCGAGGACGGTGGCGGCGACGGAGAGCCCCCGGGAGACGCCCGGATGCCCCTCCCGCCAGCCCCGCCACCGGCCACGGATCCCGGAGCGGGCGGGCGGCGCGCCGGGGGTGCCTTCGGCGGAGGCTTCGGCTTCAGTCTTGGCTTCAGTCTCGGCGTCGGCGGAGGCTTCGGCTTCAGTCTCGGCTTCAGTCTCGCCGTCGGCGTCGGCGTCGGCGCCGGCGGTGGCTTCGGTCTTGGTCTCGGCTTCGGGTGCGGTTTCGCCCGAGGCCACGGTCTCGGCGTCGTCGCCGTCGGACGCGGCCGCGGGCGCGTCCTGCGAAGCGGCTCGGGTTTCGGTGCCGGCTTCGGTGGCCGTGTCGGTTTCGGTGACGGCGTCGGCGTCGGCCGCCGCCGGTTCGCCCTCCCGGACCGTTTCCCGGGCCGTTTCCCCGGCCTGCCGACCGGCTTCGATGTCGGCTTCGGCTTCGGCTCCGGCTCCGGTGTCGGCCTTCCGACCGGCCCCGGACTCCACCGCCTCGCCCGCTTCCCCGGTGGCCGCCGGTTCCGTGTCCGGGGACGTGACCCGTCGCGCGGGCTCGCTCTCCGCCGTGGCAGACGACCCCTCGTCGATGTCCGGGGTCAGGAGTCCGTCCGCGGCAACGCCTGCCGCGTCCGGTTCCTGACGGGTGCTCGTGTGCTGGGACAACGGAGGTCCTTCCGTGCGAGGCGCGTGAGGGAGCGGCGGGCCGTGGTGGGGAGGCCTGGCCCGCCGTCATCCCGTACGGTCTGCCCTCGGTGTCCGTTCACGAGCCAGGGCAAACACCCGGCAAACGCCTCGTCAACATCCCACAGGACGGGCCGGGCCTACGCGCCGCCGACCGCGGTGAGCAGGGCCAGCGGGGCCGCCGCCGACCGGGACTCCCGTACACACGCGTGCGGGTAGGGGACCGGCTCCCCGTGGCTCTCGCGGCCGTAGCCCGCGAGCACCTCGGGAAGACGGTGCCCGGTCGCGGTGGCCGCGTCCACCAGGCCGTGGGCGACCGTACGGGCCTCGTCGTGCAGTCCGTAGCGGGCCAGCCCCAGGGTGATCAACGCGTTGTCGTGCGGCCAGACCGAGCCGCGGTGGTACGACAGGGGGTGGTAGGCCGGCTGCCCGGAGGCGAGGGTGCGTACGCCCCAGCCGGAGAAGAAGTCCGGTTCGAGCAGCCGCCGGCCGACGGCCTTCCCGTACTCCTTGTCCAGCAGGCCCGACCACAGCAGATGCCCCGCGTCCGAGGCCAGCGCGTCGACCTGACGGCCCTCGCCGTCCAGGGCCAGCGCCGGGAAGGAGCGCTCGCGCATCCAGAAGTCCCGCTGGAAGCGGTCGCGCAGATCGGCGGCCGCCTGTTCCAGCAGGGCCGCGTAGACCTCGTCCGCCCAGGCGGCGCGCGCGACCCAGGCCGTACGGCGCAGGGCGTCGTAGGCGTAGCCCTGGGCCCCGGCCGCCGTCACCGTGCCGCGGGCGCGGGTGCCGTCGGCGTGACAGATGGCGCCGGGGGAGTCCTTCCAGTTCTGGTTGGCCAGGCCGCCCTGGTCGGCGCGGTAGACGAGATAGCCGCGGGAGGTCAGTCCGCCGTGGTCCAGCATCCAGCCGACCGCCGCGCGGGCGTGCGACTCCAGGCGCCGGGCCAGGGCGACGTCCCCGGTGTGCTCGACGTACGCGCCGAGCAGGACGAGGAACAGCGGCGTCGCGTCGACCGAACCGTAGTAACGGCCGTACGGGACCTGCCCGAAGTGGGCCAGTTCGCCGTGCCGCAGCTCGTGCACGATCTTGCCGGGCTGCGACACCTGCGCCGCCTCGGTGTCCGTGGCCTGGGCCGCGGCGAGCGCCCGGAGCGTGTCCGCGGCCAGCCCGGGACGGTAGGGCAGGGCGAACAGCGAGGTCAGCAGGGCGTCGCGGCCGAGCAGGGCCAGGAACCACGGGGCGCCCGCCGCGGGCACCCGCAGCTCCTCGCCGTCCGGGCCGGTCGCCGGCACCTGGAGCGAGGCGAGGTCGGCCAGGCCGCGGGCGCACGCCGCCGCCAGCTCCGGCCAGCCGGTCGGGAAGGCCACGCCCTCCACGAAGGTGCCCTCCAGGGCGATGAGCTGCTCGGTGAGGGCGGCGGGCGAGCGCGGCACCCGCAGGGCCCGCTTCTCGCCGTGCGGACGGGCCATCACCCGCAGGGTCAGTTCCGCCGTGCCGTGCGGCTCCAGCTCCAGGGTCCACACCAGCCGCCGGGCCCCGGTGCCGGTCTCCTCGACGCCGTCTGGCACGGGCTCGGCCGTCACCGTCGTACAGGAGCGCCACTCCCCGCGCCGGTAGGTGAACTCCACCCCGTCGTCGAGGACCTGCCGGGAGCGGGTCGCCCCGGGCTTGGCGTAGGTGCGGTGGTCGGAGCGCAGCTCGAACTGGTCGGTGAAGTCGGCGTCCGCGGTGACCCCCAGCCGGACGGTGGTGGGCACCGGCCGGTTGCTGGTGACCCGCAGCGTCTCGACGAACGAGCCGTCGCCCACGGCCTGTTCACGGAAGAGCGTGTACGCGGGCGTGTCGGCGCGCCCGCCGCGCGGCACCAGGACACAGCGCGCGGTGTCCCCGTCCGCGACCGGCGACAGTGCCTCGGGCACCGCGCCGTCGACCGTCAGCTGCCAGCGGCTGAGGTGCCGGGCGTCGCGCAGGAACAGCCCGTCGGGGGAGCCGCCGCGTACGCCGCTGATGTCCCCACCGTCGCCCACGACGGCGAACGTGCCGCCGTACACGAGCAGATGAAGCCGGTCCGTCATCCTCGGTCCCCTCCCTTGTCCCTCATGTCGAACGTGCCGATGCCCGGGACGGACACGCCGTGCCCGACGGGCTCGTGGAGCAGGTCGAGCGTGAGCGCCGCGGTCCAGCTGAAGCCGGTCGCGCCGCACGCCTCGCCGGTGTACGGGTCCACGTACTCCGCGAACCCGGTCGCGTCGGCGGTCTCCAGGGCCGCCGTGCGCAGTGCCTCGGCCCGGGTCTGTTCCCCGTGCAGCCGCAGCCCGCGCTCCAGCAGCCAGGCGGTGTTGAACCAGGCGGGCCCCCGCCAGTAGCGGTGCGGGTCGAAGGCCTCGCCGAGCAGGTCGTAGCTCGGGACCAGCCGGGTGCTGTCGCCCAGTCCGAAGTGGGGCCCGCCGAGGGTGCGCACGAGCGCGGTGACGATGTCGCGCGGGAGGCCGGGCAGCAGCAGCGGGACCAGGCCGGAGACGCTGCGTTCGGGGATCGGCCGGCCCGCGCGGACGTCCCGGCAGAGGAACATGCCCTCCGCCGGGTCCCACAGCCGCTCCACCAGCGCCGTCGTCAGCCGCTGTGCGCGCGCACGGCGGGCGGTGCCGGTCGCGCCGAGCTCGTGCGCGATGCGCGCCAGCGCGAACTCGGAGGCGATCAGCAGGGCGTTGAAGGCCGGGTCCTCCACGGCGAAGTCACCGGTCCCCCGGCCGCCCCCGGAATCGGCCGGGGTGCCCGGGTTGTCGTCGTAGCCCCGGTCCCGGTAGTCCGTCGCCAGCCGCACGTACCGCCCGTAGTCCAGGTCCGTGGGCCGGTCCTCGGCGGCGCCGTGGTCGAGGTCGGCGCGGCGGAAGGAGCGGGCCGGGGCCGGGGCGATCCGGGCGAGCGGGGCGTCCCAGCAGGGGCTGTTGTCCATGCCCTGCTCCCAGGGGTGGACGACGGAGGCGAGCCCGCCGCCGCCCAGGTCCCGGCGGTGCAGGAGATAGCGGTGCCAGGCCGCCAGCCGCGGGTGCAGCCGGGTGAGGAAGCCGCGCGCCCGGGACAGCACCGGGTCGGCGCAGTGCACCAGCCACGCGGCCAGCGCGTGCACCGGTGGCTGCACGATGCCCGAGGTCTGTACGGTGCGCGGGGCGCCCGCGGTGCGCCCCGCGGTCGAGGAGCGCCAGAAGTCGGGGCTGGGGAAGTACGCGTCGAGCGGTACGGAGGGGTTGAAGACGATGTGCGGGACCCGCCCGTCGTCCCACTGGGCGGCCAGCAGCGACTCCAGCTCCCGCTGGGCCCGCAGCGGCGAGACGTGCCGCAGGCCGATCGCGATGAACGCCGAGTCCCAGGACCACTGGTGCGGGTACAGGCTGTGCGAGGGCACCGTGGATGTTCCCGTCCAGTTGCCTTCCAGCACCTGTGCGGCCCTGAGGTGCAGCGGACCGGCCGTGACCGGCGGATCGTATACAACGGCGCGTCCCGTCAGGAGGGGACGGGCGCTCAGCTGGGCGGTGCGATCCACTCGGGGCTCCCCGCGGACGTAGGGCGGATCGGTTCGGTAGTAGCTACCGTAGAGTTACGTCTATTTAACACGCAAAACTCAATATGTAATGCAGGCTTGAGAAACACAAGGGGGTGGGCATGACCGGACGTCCGGGCAGAGCAGGAAGGGCCACGAGGGCGGGGAGTCAGGCGAGCGCCGGCGACCTGCTCGAACTGGTGCGCACGGGCCGGGCCACCACGCGCGGGGCCCTCCAGCAGGTGACCGGACTCTCCCGGGCCACCGTCGGCCAGCGCCTCGACCGGCTCTTTCGCGCGGGCTGGCTGCGCGAGGGCGCGGGCGGTCCGGTGGACTCCCCGCTGGGCGGCCGCCCCTCCATCACCCTGGAGTTCGACGACGCCCACGCGGTCGTCCTCGCCGGGGACCTCGACACCCGGCACGCGCGCGCCGCCGTCCTCACCCTCACCGGCGAGATACTCGCCGAGCACTCCGGCACGCTGGTCGTCGAGGACGGCCCGGACGCCGTCCTGGGCGAACTGGGCCGGTGGTTCGCGGAGCTGCTGGACAAGGCGGGGCACGCGGCCGGCGAGGTGTGCGGCATCGGCCTCGCGGTGCCGGGCCCGGTCGACACCGAGACCGGCCGGGTGGTCCAGCCGCCGATCATGCCCGGCTGGGACGGGTACGACATACGCGGCCGGCTGTCCCGCGCCCTGACCGAGCACACCGGCGCCCCGCGCGTGCCGGTCCTGGTCGACAACGACGCCAACCTCATGGCCTACGGCGAACAGCGCACCGGGCATCCGGACTGCTCCGCGTTCATGCTGGTCAAGGTGTCGACCGGCATAGGCGCCGGGATGGTGGTGGACGGCTCGGTCTACCGCGGGATCGACGGGGGCGCCGGCGACATCGGGCACATCCGGGTGGGCGCCGACGCGCTGTGCCGGTGCGGGTCCCGCGGCTGTCTGGCCGCGGTCGCCAGCGGTGGCGCGGTGGCCCGCAGGCTCGCCGAGGCCGGAGTGCCGGCCGCGTCCGGCTCGGACGTGCGCGACCTGCTCGCGGCCGGGCACCCCGAGGCCGCGGCGCTGGCCCGCGAGGCCGGGCGCAGCGTCGGGGACGTGCTGGCGACCGTCGTGACGCTGTTCAACCCCGGTGTGCTGATGATCGCCGGGGATCTGGCCGGAACCCCCTTCCTCACCGGGGTGCGGGAACTGCTGTACCAGCGGGCGCTGCCGCGCTCGACGGCCCGGCTGGACGTGGTGACCTCGGCGCTCGGCGAGCGGGCCGGGCTGGTGGGCGCCGCCGCGATGGTCGTCGAGCACCTGTACGCGCCCGAGCGGGTGGAGGAACGGCTGCTGGCGCTCGGCGTGTGAGGCGGATGACGAGGGTGTTTCGTGTCCGGACGCCCGTCCGCATGGTGAAAACCGGTCTCCTGTGAAAGCGTGATTCTCGCCACCCTTGATAAGGGTTGCGCTCACATGAGCAGATCTTGGGCGACTGCACTTCTCCAAGGGGTGGCACTCAGTGCCACCCCTTGATCGTTCATCGATCGAAATCAGACGTGACGAGAGATGCTCACATGAGCGATATGGTCTGCCTATGGCGCATGTTGTGTTCAAGAAATGAAAACATCAGCTGCTTGACGCTTGCCAAGCTTTGACTTTCGATCCGCTGGCGGACGTCGAGTTACAGGCGCATGACGCACAAGTGGACGTACCCAGGCGCCTTCGATCTGGGTATGTTCCTGCCCGTCAGGGCAGCCACCGCGTCCTCGAGGAGTCGAGACCCGTGTCGGAAAACAAAGAACCCCAGGTAGCCGAGGACGCCACCAGCGTTGAGGCCGTGAAGTTCGTCTACGACTTCACCGAGGGCAACAAGGACCTCAAAGACCTCCTCGGCGGCAAGGGTGCCAACCTCGCCGAGATGACCAACCTGGGCCTTCCGGTCCCCCCGGGCTTCACGATCACCACCGAGGCCTGCAAGACCTACCTCGACAGTGGCGAGGAGCCGGCGGCACTGCGTGACGAGGTGAGTGCACACCTCGAAGCGCTCGAAGCGGCCATGGGCAAGAAGCTCGGCCAGGCCGACGACCCGCTCCTGGTGTCGGTCCGTTCCGGGGCGAAGTTCTCCATGCCCGGCATGATGGACACCGTCCTGAACATCGGCCTCTCCGACAAGTCGGTGCAGGGACTGGTCCAGCAGGCCGGCGACGAGCGGTTCGCCTGGGACTCCTACCGCCGCCTCATCCAGATGTTCGGCAAGACGGTCCTCGGCGTCGACGGGGAGCTCTTCGAGGACGCGCTGGACAAGGCCAAGGAGGCCAAGAAGGTCACGGTCGACACCGAGCTGGAGGCCGCGGACCTGAAGAAGCTGGTCACCCGGTTCAAGCGGATCGTCAAGACCGAGGCCGGCCGGGACTTCCCGCAGGACCCGCGCGAGCAGATGGACCTCGCCATCAAGGCGGTCTTCGACTCCTGGAACGGCGACCGGGCCAAGCTCTACCGCCGCCAGGAGCGCATCCCGCACGACCTGGGCACGGCCGTCAACGTCTGCTCGATGGTCTTCGGCAACCTGGGCCCCGACTCCGGCACCGGTGTCGCCTTCACCCGCGACCCCGCCTCCGGTCACCAGGGCGTCTACGGCGACTACCTCCAGAACGCCCAGGGCGAGGACGTCGTCGCCGGTATCCGCAACACGGTCCCGCTCGCCGAGCTGGAGTCGATCGACAAGAAGTCGTACGACCAGCTCATGCAGATCATGGAGACCCTGGAGAACCACTACAAGGATCTCTGCGACATCGAGTTCACCATCGAGCGCGGCCAGCTGTGGATGCTCCAGACCCGCGTCGGCAAGCGCACCGCGGGCGCGGCCTTCCGGATCGCCACCCAGCTGGTCGACCAGGGCCTCATCGACGAGACCGAGGCACTCCAGCGGGTCACCGGCGCCCAGCTGGCCCAGCTGATGTTCCCGCGCTTCGACGAGAACGCGAAGGCCGCGCAGGTCGGCCGGGGCATCGCCGCCTCCCCGGGCGCGGCGGTCGGCAAGGCGGTCTTCGACTCGTACACCGCCGTCAAGTGGTCCCGCTCGGGCGAGAAGGTCATCCTGGTCCGCCGCGAGACCAACCCCGACGACCTCGACGGCATGATCGCGGCCGAGGGCATCCTCACCTCGCGCGGCGGCAAGACCTCCCACGCGGCCGTGGTCGCGCGCGGCATGGGCAAGACCTGTGTGTGCGGCGCCGAGGAGCTGGAGGTCGACACCAAGCGCCGCCGGATGACGGTCCCCGGCGGGCACGTCGTCGAGGAGGGCGACGTCATCTCCATCGACGGCTCCAGCGGCAAGGTGTACCTCGGCGAGGTGCCCGTCGTCCCGTCCCCGGTCGTGGAGTACTTCGAGGGCCGGATGCACGCGGGCGCCGACGACGCCGACGAGCTGGTCGAGGCCGTGCACCGGATCATGGCGTTCGCCGACCGCAAGCGCCGGCTGCGGGTGCGCGCCAACGCCGACAACGCCGAGGACGCGCTGCGCGCCCGCCGGTTCGGCGCCCAGGGCATCGGCCTGTGCCGCACCGAGCACATGTTCCTCGGCGACCGGCGCGAGCTGGTGGAGCGGCTGATCCTGGCCGACACGGACGCCGAGCGCGAGGAGTCCCTGAAGGAGCTGCTCCCGCTCCAGAAGCAGGACTTCGTCGAGCTGTTCGAGGCGATGGACGGCCTGCCGGTGACGATCCGTCTCCTGGACCCGCCGCTGCACGAGTTCCTGCCCGACATCACCGAGCTCTCGGTGCGCGTGGCGCTCGCCGAGGCCCGCAAGGACCCGCACGAGAACGAGCTGCGCCTGCTCCAGGCCGTCCACCGGCTGCACGAGCAGAACCCGATGCTGGGCCTGCGCGGCGTGCGTCTCGGCCTGGTCATCCCCGGCCTGTTCACCATGCAGGTACGGGCCATCGCCGAGGCGGCCGCCGAGCGCAGGAACGCCAAGGGCGACCCGCGCGCCGAGATCATGATCCCGCTGGTCGGCACGGTCCAGGAGCTGGAGATCGTCCGCGAGGAGGCCGACCAGGTCATCGCCGAGGTGCAGGCCGCCACCGGCGTCGAGCTGAAGCTGGCCATCGGCACCATGATCGAGCTGCCGCGCGCCGCGCTGACCGCCGGCCAGATCGCCGAGGCGGCGGAGTTCTTCTCCTTCGGCACGAACGACCTCACCCAGACGGTGTGGGGCTTCAGCCGGGACGACGTGGAGGCCTCCTTCTTCACGGCCTACCTGGAGAAGGGCATCTTCGGCGTCAGCCCCTTCGAGACGATCGACAAGGACGGCGTCGGCTCGCTGGTCAAGGCGGCGGCCAAGGCCGGCCGTGAGACCCGCCCCGACCTCAAGCTCGGCGTCTGCGGCGAGCACGGCGGCGACCCGGAGTCGGTCCACTTCTTCCACGAGGTCGGACTCGACTACGTCTCCTGCTCCCCGTTCCGCATCCCGGTGGCCCGCCTGGAGGCGGGCCGCGCGGCCACCCAGTCGACGGGCAGCGACCACCGCTGACCCCGACCCGGATCCGGGCCCGCCGCTCGTCCCCGACCCTCACCGATGAGCGGCGGACCCGGTGCTCGAAGAAGAAGGGGCGACACCCTGTGCGGGGGTGCCGCCCCTTCGGGCATTTTCTGCGGCGACTCTCAAGGTACGCCGCTGACCAGGGGAAACGGCGTCGGCCGACGTTTGCTGCCGTTGAGTCCGTGCGAGGCCGTTGTGCCCTCGTTGTGCCCTCCGGGTGCGGCTGGGTCCCGTACACGGTCCCCGTCGGCACCGCTTGAGACGGGGTGTTCCAGGGGGAGGCACCGTGGGGCACCAGGCTGATCGCGAGACTGCGCGACCAAGGGTCCGTGCGGCGACGCCAGGACTCGAATCCCGCTTGTTGCCCAGGAAGTGGTGCGGTGCCGGACCGCCCTCGAACGATCCACACCACGGTGCCGGCGGCCTGTGACCGAGCGGCCGTCCACGGCCGTTGTCGGTCACTGTGGGCCGCTCTCCGACGGCCCAGGGACGGACGGTCCAGACAACGGTCTGTTCAGTCGCCGATCCGACGGCCTACGAGCTGATCGGCAACTCCCGCGCTCGCTGCCGAGCCTGGGCCCGCAGCTCCTTCAGGCGGCTGTGGAAAGCGTTGTGGCGGTTCTGGTCGAGGTTCAGCGGGAGATCGAGTCGGGAGATGAGCTGCGACTCCATGGCCCACGGCTCGTCCCGCTCGATCCAGCACACTCGCGCGTTGTCCGCCATCCACTGAGTCAGGGTGGCTTCACCGGACTTACCGAAGGTCATCCGCTTGCCGCTGCCGACGCGGCGCAACTCAAGTCCGAGTAGGCACCCGAGGGTGAGTCGCAGGGTCGAGCCGGCCGCGTTGCCCCGGTAGTGGTAGCGGACCCGCTTGCGCAGGTTCTGGGTGCTGGTCCGGTTCGCCATGTACCGCGGGGCTATGCCTACGTAGAGCAGGCGCCCGGCATCCAGGTCCGGATGGGGCGGCTGCTCGAAACGCCACCCGTAGACCCCGGCCGCCGCCGGGACGGGGCTCGGACGCATCAAAACCTCGTGCGCCGACCACAGTCGTTCGGGACTGACGAGGGCGGTAGCTTCCACGAAGCCTCCAGGTGTGCCACGGCTGATCGTCGCAGGCTACTGGTCGAGGCCAGCAGAACTCCCCGGGTCTGCACAGCTATGTGACATCAGCTTGGGAAGCTGAGGTGATTTGAACGGTGTCTCCTCGCTGACCTGCGGCAGAGCGTTTGGGGCATGCGATTGCCCGCCGACCTGTTCCCCGGTGTTCCCCGTGGTTCCCCGCACGATCTGGCACGGCTGTGGCACGCCCGCCTCCTCGGCGGCACACGCACGCCCCCAGCTGTGGTGGTGGGCAGCTGAGGGGCGTGCAGGGCAGCCGTGAAGGGGGCTGCGGGCTGACCGCTCAGACCGGGACGACTGACTCTTCCGGCACCGCTTCGTTCGCGGAACGGGCTGCGAGGTAGCGCTCGGCGTCGAGAGCCGCCGAGCAACCCGAGGCGGCGGCGGTGATGGCCTGGCGGTAGGTGTGGTCGACGACGTCGCCGGCCGCGAAGACGCCGCGCAGGTTCGTGCGGGTGGTGGGCGAGGCGACCTCGATGTAGCCGTTGGTGTCCAGGTCGAGTTGATCCTTGAACAGCTCGCTGCGCGGATCGTGGCCGATGGCGATGAACAGGCCGGTCACGTCCAGGTCGCGGGTCTTGCCGGTGAAGACGTCACGCAGGACGAGACCGGCGAGCTTGCCGTCCTTCTCCTTGAGCTCGGCGATCTCGGTGTCGAAAGCGAAGGAGATCTTGTCGTCGGAGAAGGCGCGGTTTTGCATCACCTGGGAGGCGCGCAGGGTGGAGCGTCGGTGGACGACCGTCACGGAGCGGGCGAAGCGGGTGAGGAACGTCGCCTCTTCCATCGCGGTGTCGCCGCCGCCGACGACCACGATGTCGCGGTCGCGGAAGAAGAAGCCGTCGCAGGTCGCGCACCAGGACACCCCGCGGCCCGACAGTTCGTCCTCCTTGGGGAGGCCGAGCTTGCGGTAGCCGGAGCCGGTGGCGACGATCACGGACTTGGCGCGGTGCACGGTGCCCGTGGTGTCGGTGACGGTCTTGATGTCTCCGGTGAGGTCGGCCGAGACGATGTCGTCGTCGATCATCTCGGCACCGAACCTCTCGGCCTGGGCGCGCATGTTGGCCATGAGGTCCGGGCCGTCGATGCCCTCGGGGAAGCCAGGGAAGTTCTCGACCTCGGTCGTCGTGATGAGCGCGCCGCCGACGAAAATGGCGCCACCGAAGACGAGCGGCTTGAGCTGGGCCCGCGCGGTGTACAGAGCAGCGGTGTATCCGGCGGGGCCGGAGCCGATGACGATGACCTCGCGTATGGCGTCGTCGGTCACTGAGGTCACGCCTCCTGCTTGGCGTCGATCTCGGCGATCAGGGCCTCGATGCGGGTCTTGATCTCGTCGCGGATGGGGCGGACGGCCTCGACGCCCTTGCCCGCCGGGTCTTCCAGGGCCCAGTCGAGGTACTTCTTGCCGGGGAAGATCGGGCAGGCGTCGCCGCAGCCCATCGTGATGACGTAGTCGGACGCCTTGACGGCCTCCGTGGTCAGCACCTTCGGCTTGGCCGCGGAGATGTCGACGCCGACTTCCTTCATGGCTTCGACCGCGGCGGGGTTGACCTGGTCGCCCGGGATGGAGCCGGCGGAGCGGACCTCGATCCGGTCGCCCGCGAGGTCGTTGAGGAAACCGGCGGCCATCTGCGATCGCCCGGCGTTGTGGACACAGACGAACAGCACGGAGGCGAGCGGGCTGGAGGACATCGGTACTTCCTTCGTAAGGGAACCAACAGGGAGAACGGGAGAGGTATTCAGCTGCTCGGCAGCGAGGCGAGCAGCTCGGTGATGAGGGCGTCGATCTCATCGCGGATGTCGCGGACGACGGCGATGGGAGCTCCCTCGGGGTCGGTGACGGGCCAGTCCAGGTACCGGCGGCCCGGCAGCACGGGGCAGGCGTCCCCGCAGCCCATCGTGATGACGATGTCGGCGGCCTGCACGACTTCGTCCGTGAGCGGCTTGGGGAATGCTGCCGCGAGATCCACTCCGGCCTCGGTCAGGACCTGCGTGACGACCGGCTCCACGGCGGCGGCCGCGTGCGTGCCCGCGGAGGAGACGACCACGTGGCCCTGGGCGCGGTGGGCGAGCAGGGCGGCGGCCATCTGGGAGCGGCCCGCGTTGTGGCTGCACACGAACAGCACGCGCGGCAGACCACAGCCCGGTGCACCCTTGACGTGGGAGAGGGCATCGAGGCGCTCGGCGGCGAGGCGTTCGGCCAATACGACGAGGTGGGTGCGGACGCGGGCGGACTCGGCGAGGCGCTCGTAGGAGTCGATGATCAGGCGCTGGATGGTCTCCGGGGAGAAGTGTCCTTGGTAGCGCACCGACAGCCGGGCGGTGCCGGTCGCGAGGCGTTCATCAGGCGGGACAGGAGGCGGGGACGCGGTCATGGGAACCCCCTTCGGGGCACGGGTTCCGGCCCGTGCAGGGACATAGACCCCAAGGATCACTCCGGGCTGGTATCAGCCGGGAGTGATGTGAGATTATCAGTCCATGCTGACGTCAGTCGACACTGATCTGTTGCGGGTTCTGGCCGACCCGCTCCGCCTCCAGATCGTCACCCTGCTTGCCAAGGAGACGCTCTGTTCCACGCACCTGATCGAGGAGACAGGGGCCAGACAGACGAACCTCTCCAACCATCTGAAGGTGCTGCGTGAGGCCGGGGTCGTGGAGACGGAGCCATGCGGGCGCTTCACCTACTACCGGCTGAAGCCCGACGTCATCGCCTCGCTCGCCGGCCAGTTCGCCGACCTGGCGGAGACCGCGCGCGTCACCGCCGAGAACAACGTCAAGCGATCCTGCCCCTGATTGCCCGGCGCCCGTCCGTCGCCGTGTCCCTTCGTCATTCCGTACGCACCGAGGAGTCTTGTTGAGCGCCAGAGATGCCGCCGAGCACGACAGGGCCGGGGGCGCCCTCGCTGCCGAGCCCCAGCCTGCGCCGGGAGGCACCCCGCCTCAGTCCCCTCCGCTGCCGGCCAGGGCGGCGGCCGAACTCGTCGGCACGGCGGCACTTGTCGCGGTCGTGGTCGGTTCCGGTATCCAGGCGACCGAACTGACCAAGGACGTCGGTCTTCAGCTGCTGGCCAACTCCACGGCCACAGTCTTTGGTCTCGGGGTGCTGATCGCCTTGCTCGGTCCGGTCTCCGGGGCTCACTTCAACCCGGCCGTCACGCTGGCCGAGTGGTGGACCGCGCGACGGGGTGGCGCCGGGGTGAGCCTGCGAGAGCTGGGCGTCTACGTCCCGGCGCAGATCGTCGGTGCGATCGCCGGTTCGGTCCTGGCTGATGCGATGTTCGGCAAGCAGCTGGTGAAGTGGTCGACCCATGACCGCTCGGCCGGTCACCTTCTTCTCGGCGAGGTGGTCGCGACGGCCGGCCTGATCCTGCTCATCTTCGGCCTGGCCCGCACCGATCGCCTGCGCTTCGCCCCCGTCGCCGTCGCCTCCTACATCGGCGCCGCGTACTGGTTCACCTCGTCGACGTCGTTCGCGAACCCGGCGGTGACCATCGGCCGGGCCTTCACCGACACGTTCGCAGGCATCGCACCGGCTTCAGTTCCGGGGTTCATCGCCATGCAACTGGTCGGCGCCGCGGTCGGGCTGGGTCTGGTGGCACTCATTTTCCAGACGGGCCGGAAAGCCGCCGAGTGAACTGATCTCGGGACGGGTCGAGCGTCAGGCTGCGGCCGGGGTGAAGCTCAGCAGCTTGCCCATCGCCGCCAGCACTGACGGCTCGACCCGGTAGTACACCCACGTGCCGCGCCGCTCGGAGGACAGCAACCCGGCCTCCTTGAGCTTCTTCAGGTGGTGGGACACGGTCGGCTGCGAGACGCCGACGTCGGAGATGTCGCACACGCACGCCTCGCCGCCCTCGTGGGAGGCGACAGCGGTGAACAGGCGCACCCGTACAGGGTCGCCCAGCGCCTTGAACATCCGCGCGGCCGTCTCGGCCTCGTCCGCGGTGAAAGGCCGCTCGGTGAGCGGCGGGCAGCACGGCGCCACGGCGTCGGCAGCCTCGGGCTCGATCAGTGACAGCGCCTGCATATTCGACATACGTCTATGTTGACACATGTCGAAGCAAGCAGGCCGGGATGGATGCAGTCGACTCTGCGGACCCTCCCCGCGCCCGCCGTGGATGCGACGGTGCAGTTACGCACTCACTGTTGATTCGATGAATGTCTATGTTGACGCTCGTCGAATCAGGTGCCATGCTTGCCGCGCAAGACATCGACAAACGTCGAAACAAGCTAGGAGTCGCTGTGAACGCGCCCGTCCCTGCCGAACTTCCCGTCGTCGTGATCGGAGCCGGACCCGCCGGTCTGGCTGCCGCCGCCCATCTGGTCGAACGCGGCATTGAGCCGCTGGTGCTGGAAGCTGGCCCGGTCGCCGGTGCAGCGGTGCAGGAGTGGTCGCACGTGCGTCTGTTCTCCACCTGGGGTGAGGTCACCGATCCGGTGGCGGAGAAGCTGCTCGCGCCGACCGGCTGGACCAAGCCGGAGTCGTCCACCTACCCCTCGGGCGGGGACTGGGCCGCCCAGTACCTCCAGCCGCTCGCCGACGTCCTCGGCAACCGCGTGCGCACGGGAGCACAGGTGACTGGGGTGTCCAGGGCGGGCCGCGACCGGATCGTGGACGCCGACCGTGAAGCTCAGCCCTTCGTCGTCCACGTCCAGCACTCCGATGGCCGCGAGGAGCGGGTGTTCGCTCGGGCCGTCATCGACGCGTCCGGCACCTGGACCGTCCCCAGCCCCGCCGGCGGCAGCGGCCTGCCCGCGCTCGGCGAGCACGCCGCAGCCGAAAAGATCACATACCGCGTCCCCGACCTGAAGGACCCGGCCGTACGGGCCCGGTACGCGGGCAAGCGCACCGCCGTCATCGGCTCGGGCGCCTCTGCCTTCACCGCGCTGGCCTCCCTCGCCGACCTCGCCAAGGCGGACGACGGTGCCGGCACCAAGGCCGTGTGGATCCTGCGCCGCGGCATTTCCGGCTCGACCTTCGGCGGCGGCACCGCCGATCAGCTCCCGGCCCGCGGCGCCCTGGGACTGGCGGCAAAGGCGGCCGTGGACGAGGGACACGCGGATGCGGTTACCGGCTTCCGTACTGAGGTGATCGAGCGGGACAGCGGCGGCCGCCTGGTCCTGATCGCCGAGGACGGTCGCCGACTGGACCCCATCGACGAGCTGATCGTGCTGACCGGCTTCCGCCCCGACCTGTCGTTCCTGTCGGAGATCCGCCTTGGCCTGGACGAGCGCCTCCAGGCCCCGATCGCACTTGCTCCCCTGATCGATCCCAACCAGCACTCCTGCGGCACCGTCTACCCGCACGGCCACCGCGAGCTGTCTCACCCCGAACAGGGCGTCTACCTGGTCGGCATGAAGTCCTACGGCCGTGCCCCGACGTTCCTCGCCATGACCGGATACGAGCAGGTTCGCTCGGTCGTTGCCGCCATCGCCGGAGACATCGAGTCGGCCGACCGCGTCGAACTCACCCTGCCGGAAACCGGAGTGTGTGGCGGAGCCGGACTCTTCGACGCCCCCGAGGCCGATCAGACCGACGGCGGGTGCTGCGCCCCGGCACCGCAGCTGATCCAGCTAGGCACGGCCGCCCCTGCTGAAGAGGGCTCGGCCGGCGGCTGCTGCGGCGCGTGACTACTCCCCGCACCCGCCTTGCCGAGGCCGCGACCGGATCGGGGGACCGGTCGCGGCCTCGCGCGGTGCTGCCCGCGCTCTGCGTCACCCAGATCACCAGCTGGGGAATCGTCTACTACGCCTTCCCGGTCCTCGACCCGCAGATCCATACGGAGACGGGCTGGCCCACCAGTGCCACCACCGCGGCGTTCTCCCTCGGCCTGATCGTCTCGGCACTCGCCGGAATCCGCGTCGGCCGCGTCCTCGACCGGCGCGGCCCGCGCACCGTCATGACCGCCGGATCGGCCCTCGGCACCGTCAGCCTGGCCATCGTGGCGACAGCCCCCAACCTGTTGATCTTCACGGCCGGTTGGGTACTGGCCGGACTCGCCATGGCCTCCACCTTCTACCAGCCCGCGTTCGCCGCACTCACCCGCTGGTGGGCCCCCGACCACGTACGCGCCCTCACGACAGTCACCCTCGCCGGCGGCCTGGCCTCCACCGTCTTCGCCCCGCTGACCGCACTCCTCGCCGACCACTTCACCTGGCGCGAGACCTACCTGATCCTCGCCGCGATCCTCGCCCTGGTCACCATTCCCGCTCACGCCCTGGCCCTGCGGGCACCGTGGCCGCAAGCCCCGACCGCAGCCACAACGGTCAGCGGCGACGCTGCGACCGTGGCACGCAGCCGACCCTTCTGGCTCCTCGCCGTCGCCTTCACTCTGTCGGCGCTGGCGATGTACGGCGTCGTGGTCTCCCTGGTGCCGCTGCTCCTCGAACGGGGCTACACCACGACACAGGCAGCATGGGCCCTCGGCCTGGGCGGAGCCGGACAGACCCTCGGCCGCACCCTGTACGCCGCCTTCGCCCAGCGCACCAGCCCAACGGCCCGCACGACGCTGCTGATTGCCCTCGGTGGCCTCACAACGGCAGCTCTCGCTGCCGTGCCGGGTCCCTACGCGTTGGTCCTGGCCGTGTCGGTCGCGGCCGGCATGGTCCGCGGAAACCTGACCCTGCTCCAAGCAACTGCCGTCACCGACCGGTGGGGCACCACTCACTACGGCCGCCTGTCCGGACTCCTGGCGGCCCCCGCAACCACCGCGGCGGCTCTGGCACCCCTCATCGGGGCCGCACTGGCGCCGCTCCTGGGCGGCTACATCCACCTGTTCGCGCTGCTCTCCCTGATCTCACTGGCGGCAGCGCTCTCTGCACCCCGGACGCACCCAGACCGGATTGAATGAGACGGGAACTGAGACGGACCAACCCGGGCATCTGGGCGCTGTGAACCGAGCACCTCGTCCGTCGGCATCAGTAGCCGAAGAAGTGAAGGGCCGGGTTTCTGACCTGCGGCCGCGTAATCGATCAACGCTGCGACCTGCGACTTAGCTGTCGATGGTTGTCAGCGTTGGACGTCGTTGAGCACCCTCTGACGGCCCAGGGTAGGTCTCAGCGTGCCCGACGGGTCGGCACAGTCCCTGCGCCTTTCCCGGCTACGCTCGCGCGGGAGCGCCCCGCGGCGCGTGGCTGCGGGGCGCTTTGTGGGGTTTAGTCGATGGTGTACCCGTCGTACGTACCGCCCCAGCATTTGACAGTGTTGTGCAGATAGGGCTCTCCGCCGCCCTCCCTGCACTTAGCAGCGGTGGTGTAGTTGAAGTGAGGGGTGGGGCTGGGTTGGGCGGTGGCTGTGGCGGCGCCTGTGAGGCCGAGCCCGGCGAGGGCTGCCGTGGCGATGACGGCGGCGAGGATTCGTCGACTGCGCATTGGGTTCCCCTTTCACGGATTGCCTCGGTTGGACCACTAGCCAGCTTGATCCTCACCCATGTGGGTGGCATGCCATGTTGGGCCATTCGGGTGACAGCGCTGGCGGGTGCGGGTACCTGACGACTGCGGAAGTCGCCGAGCGCTACCGCACGTCGCCCTCAACCGTCCGTTACTGGCGCTACGCCGGAACCGGCCCGCAGTGCTTCATCAGGCGCGGTCGACGTGTTCTGTACAACGCCGAAGCACTCGAAAAGTACGACGCTGAAGAGATCGGAGGCCGACGCGCGGCATGACCCGGAACAGCAACGAACCCAAGAACAACGAACACCCCCTCACAGCTGGCCCGGCTTGCTCTGAGGGGGAGGGGAACTGATGGCTGACGTGTACGACCGCTGGCACCTGTCTCGCCCGCCGGCCGACGCCGAGCCCTGCGAGGCACACAGCAGCAAGACCCAGACGGTGTATCCCAGCGCCGACCACGGAACAGGCAAACGCTGGCAGGTGCGCTACCGAGACTTGTCTGGCAAGCAGTGTAAGGAGAACTTCGAGAAGAAGACCGCTGCGGACTCCCGGGCGGCCAAGGTGACGACTGAACTCGACGACGGCACCTTCGTGAACCGGGAGTTGGGCAAGCAGAAGTTCAAAGTCATCGCTGCACGCTGGCAGGAGACAGCCGTACACCGCGAGCGAACCGAGACGAACGTTGAGCGGGCCCTGCGACTGCACATCTACCCGACGTTCGGCAATCGGGAGATCGGCAGGATTCAGCGGGTCGACGGAATGAGGTGGATCAAAAACGGTCGGCCGTCATCGCTCCGTCGACCTTCGCGACGCCCTGGAACGTCTGCACCAGCATCCTGAAGATGGCCCACCAAGAGGGGATCATCCCGAAGTACCTATGGGAGGGGCTGAAACCGCCAGAGGTTTTCTATCCGGAGATCCACCCGCTTCACCCGGAGGCGGTGAAGGCGCTCATCGTGACCGCGTCTCCCCGGTACCGCGCCCTGGTGGGGCAGGCCGCATCGACGGGATTACGGCAAGGCGAGTTGTTCGGGCTGGAGGATGGCGACCCCGATGGTTATGGGGTAAGCGCATCGGCGTCCGTATCGCTCGCAAGGGCATCGACTCCAGCGAGCGGCTCGGCCGTCGTAGGTGGGTCATCGAGCGCACCATGTCCTGGCTGACCGGCTACCGACGGCTCAACCACCGTTATGAGCGGCAACCGGGCAACTACCTGGCCTTTCTTGGACTGGCATCCGCTCTCTGCTGCTACAAGCGGCTCCTCAAACTGACCATGTAGGACACGGTCTAAGTGCCCTGAGGGTGCCCTCAGACGCACGGGAAGGTTTGATTTCCCAGTTCAGAGCGTCAGCCATCCACCCTGTGCGGGGGTGCCGCCCCTTCGGGCATTTTCTGCGGCGACTCTCAAGGTGCGTCGCTGACCAGGGGAAACGGCGCCGGCCGACGTTTGCTGCCGTTGACCGCGACAGAGACTTTCCAGGGGACAGACCCGGCGGACACCGCCCGCCGGGGCGCCCTCGCGCTCTCGAAGCGAATCAGGCGATGTCGGCGACGAAGCCGGCCACTTCGTCGATCACTTGCTTCTGGTGTGCCTGCAGGTCGTGGCCGGCGAAGCCGGAGACGATGGGCAGGACGGGGTCGCCGAAGGCGGGCTGCCCGGACAGCGTCTCCATCACCGCCAGGCCGCAGAACGGCACGTACACGGGGCTGTACCCACCCTCGTGGGAGACGGCGATGCGGCCGCCGCAGACCTCATCCGCCACGTCCATCAGTCTGCGGGTCATCTCGCGGTAGCCCGTCGAGGTCACCATCTGGCGCGACAGCGGGTCCATCGCGCTGGCGTCGAACCCGGAGGCGACCAGGATGATCTCCGGCCGGAACCGGCGCAGCGCCGGGACGACGACGGAGTCCATCGCGTAGAGGTATCCCTGGTCACCGGTGCCCGGCGGCAGCGGCACGTTGAGGGCGTAGCCGGATCCCTCTCCCTCGCCGCGCTCCAGGGCCGCGCCGCTGTTCGGGGGGAAGACGTTGTCCTGGTGCAGCGAGACGGTGAGCACGTCGGGGTCGTCGTAGAAGACCGACTGGGTTCCGTTCCCGTGGTGGACGTCCCAGTCCAGGATGGCGATCCGGCCCACCCCCAGTGCCTCGCGGGCGTGCTTGGCCGCGATGGCGAGGTTGCCGAAGATGCAGAATCCCATGCCGGAGGAGGCCACGGCGTGGTGGCCCGGCGGCCGGACCAGGGCGTACGCGTTGTCGACGGTGCCGTTCAGCACCGCCTCGACCGCGGTGATCACGCCGCCGGCGGCCAGGGCCGCAATCTCGTAGCCGCCCCGGCCGAAGGGCGACAGGCCGTCGCCCGCGTCGCCGCCCTTGGGCAGCGCGCTCTCGGTCTTGATCCGTTCCAGGTACTCCGGGGTGTGCACCCGCAGGATCTGCTCCTCGGTGGCGCTCACCGGCCGGATGCGCTCCAGCTTGTCGATGAGACCGGACACCACGATCAGCTCGTGCAGGCGGCGCTTGGTCTCCGCGTTCTCGAAGTGGACGAACGGTTGCAGGCCCGCTGCCGGGTCCGAGGGGGCGAGACCCGCGTTGGTGCCTGTGTCATGCCATCCGAACAGTTCGTGGTAGAGGTAGCCAGTCGTCATGAAGGGGCCTTCCTTGGGCTCGCGCTTGTGGCACCGGCTTCAGCGGTGGAGACCATGGAAGATCCGCGAGGGCGGACCGCACATCCGTAGAAATGCCCAATCCGCGAGGCCGCCGTCATGCACGGCGCGAGGCCCGTGATCCCTTGTGCCGCCCAGGCCCATCACCTACCGTTTGGGGCCTTACGTTTCTGTGGAGGTCACTTCAGAGCCCCGGGGAAGCATCATGCCCACGTACCGTCAACTCGCCACAGCGGCCGAGATCGGGATGCTGGCCGGCGAGCGTGACGTGGCCGGTGCGGCCGCGCACGCGCTCTCCCTGCTCGGCGAGGCCCTGCACAGCGACGCGGCCTCACTGGTCGCGGTCGACGCGGTCAGCCGAGCCCACGGTCAGCTCGCCGCGGTCGGATACCCACCGGCGGTCGCGGACTCCCTCGCCACGGAGTTCTCGGGGACGCCATGGTTCCGGCTCGTCCTTCAGGGCGGCCTGCCTCAGTCGATCTCCGCCGAGCCGAGGCAGACCTTCCGCGAGGGGTGGTTCTACACGGACCGCATCCGGCCCGCCGGCTACCGGGACGGCATGACCGGCGCGCTGCGCCGGGACGGCCGGTACGTCGGCATGGTGCACCTGTCCAGCGCCCGCGATCTCGCGTACGACGAGGAGGCTCAGCGACTGCTGGCAGCGGTGCTCCCGGCGCTGGCGGTGATGGCCGACGGCACCGGCAGACTCGTCCGGTGGGCGGACCTGCCCGAGACCGGGGCCGCGGCGCTCGTCGAGGGCCGGGCGGTCATGGACTTCCCGGGGCGTGAGGTGCCCGCGGTGCTCGCCGATCCGGCGTTCGGGCTCGTCGTGGACGAGTTCCGCGACGCGGGCGGTCGGTGGCTGCGGCTGCTGTGGCCGGTCGGCCGCACCCTGCACCGGGTCACCCTCGGCTCGGTGCCCGACCGCTCGCGGGCGGTGCTCGTCCACACGTCGCCGACGGACGTCCCGCACGGCCTGAGCGTCCGGGAGCTGGAGGTGCTCACCAGGATCGCGATGGGGGCGTCGAACCAGGCCGTCGCCGAGGAACTCCACCTGTCCCGGAGGACCGTGGACTCCCACGTCGAGCGCGTGCTGCGCAAGACAGGTGCGGACGGCCGGACGGCAGCCGCGGTCCTGGCGGTCCGGGAAGGTCTGGTGCTGCCGGTTCCCGGCCTGCGGAACGGCCACGGAGTCCGCTGCTTCCTCGGCCCCCGCCGCGCCGACCGCGCCGGGCGGGCGGTCCCCGACCGCGCCGGTGCGACCGACGGCCGTGGAACAGCCACGACGGTGGCGGACGCGCCCGCGCAACCGGCCTTACGAACCCGGCTCCGACCGCAGGAACCAGCCCGTCTCGGCGGCGAGGCTGCGCATCTCCTCCCCGGCGCGTGGCCGGTCGTCACCTCGAGGCGCCACCTGCCCGACATCGGACGGTCGCGGAGCCTCCAGGTGAGGGCAGAGGCGGCGGGCGTCCTCACGGTGCTCGGCGTACGACCGGGACGGCCCGGAAACCCGGCGGCGGAGGACCGGCCGCGCCTCGCCGACGACACCCGGATGCGGGCCTCGTCGGACTCCCGTCGGCGTACCCGGCGCCGTGCTGGCTGCGGATGCGCACTGCGGAGCAGTCGGCGCCGCTCACCTGGCACGCCTTATTGGTGGACGGCGAGGACAGCTTCACCGCGATGCCGGCGCACGTGCTGCGGTCGTCCGGTCTTGATGCGACGGTGCGCCGGTACGACGAACCGGGTCTGCGGGAGGCGGCGCCGGCGCACGAGGGCCCGGTGATCCTCGGCCCCGGCCCGGGCGGGCCGTGCGGTGCGTGCGGTGCGTGCTTCCCGGGTGCCGTGGTCCCGGATGCGGAGGTCGCGGGCCGGACACATGCTGGTCTGGGGTGCTGTCCGTGCCGGCCGTACGAGGCGCACCCCGTCGGACATGCACGCCGGTGACGACGTCGAGGCGGGAAAGACGTGGCGGGACCAGAGATCGACTACGCGGCGGTGTTCCAGGCCCTTCCCGGAGCGGTGGCACTGCTGACCCCGGAGCTGATCTACGTGGACGCCAACGACGCGTTCCTGCGCACGGTGGGCCTCACCCGCGAGCAGGTCATCGGCAACTACCTCCCCGACGACTTCCGCGACGATCCGGACGCCCCTGTCGCGGCCCTCACGTCCAAGGTCCAGGCGTCGCTGCTGCGGGCGGCGGAGACCGGCGAGCGCGACACCATGGCGCTGCGGCACACCGAGGAGAACCCCGAACGGCCCGGGGCACTGAACGACCGGTACTGGACCCAGATCAACATTCCCGTCTTCGGTCCGGACGGGCGGGTGGCCCTGCTGCTGCACCGGGTGGAGGAGGTCACCGAGTTCATCCGCGCCCGCGAAGTCGCGCTGTCCCTCCAGAAGGCCATGCTGCCCGCTGCCCGCCCGGTCGGCCGCCACCATGCGGCCGTGCGCTACCGGCCCGCCGCCGCGGCGCTGAACGTGGCCGGGGACTGGTACGACCTCATCGACCGGCCGGGCGACCGCATGGCCGTCGTCGTCGGCGACGTCGTCGGCCACGGCCTGCCCGCGGCCGGTGTCATGGGGCAGCTGCGCAGTGCCCTCAGCGCCGCCTGCCTCGTCATAGAGGGCCCCGCCCGTGCCCTGGAAGTCCTGGGGCTGTACGCCAGGACCGTCGACGGCGCCGAGAACACCACCGTGGCCACGGTGTTCGTCGACTGGGACACCCACACCGTCACCTACAGCAGCGCCGGTCACCTCCCACCGGCCCTCACCCGGGCGGACGGGACCGTCGAGTTCCTGGACCGGGCCACCGACCCCCCGCTGGCCGCCCGTCCTCGACACGCCCCCCGGCCCCAGGCTGCCGTGGCCTTCCGCGAGGGCGACGTCCTCGTCCTCTACACCGACGGTCTGATCGAGCGTCGCCGCGAGGACATCGACGTCGGCCTCGCCCGGCTCGCCGATTCCCTGTCCCGTCACCACGCGGACGACTGCGAGCGCCTCGCCGACGCGGTGCTCGGCGACCTGCTCCCGCCCGGCGACGCCACCGACGACACCGCCCTGGTCATCGTGCGCCTGTGAACCCGGCCCCCGCGGGGCCCAACCACCCTTCGGCCCGCGGTCATTCGCAGGCGACGCCGTCTCCGTCGCGGTCGAGGTGGGAGTCGTAACCGGGGTCGCCGGCGTGCAGCGGGGCCGCTCCGGCGGCTCGGGCCGCGGTGCAGTTCGCGTAGTACGCGCTTCCGCCTCCGCCTCCGCCGCTGCTGTCGCTGCCGCCTCCGCTGCCGCTGTCGTCGATGCCGGTGTCCGCCGCCGGTTCGGCCGTGACGGTCCGGGTGACCTCGACGGTGCTCGTGGCGGTCACGGTGGCGGCCGGTTCGGGGGTCGCGGTCGCGGTGGTGGTGACGGTGACCGTCGGGTGCGGGCGGGCGGCCGCAGGCTTCGCGTCGGAGCCCGTCGTGTCCTGGCCGCCGCTGCCGCCGATGCCGATGCCGACGAACAGGGCCAGGCCGAGCGCGGGCAGCAGGTAGCGCTTGCGTGCCCAGCGGGGCGCGGGCGGAGCGGCGTACGGGTTGGTCATGAAGGTCCCCCAAGGTGTGCCGGATGCGTGCATGACCGTAATGCCGGGTTCCCGCTCGTGGTGGCGGAATGGCGTTTTCGTGACGAACGGGGCTGGTGGGCCACGGGGTACGGCAAGGGTCGATTCGTTGATTAATGTCACAGGTCGGGAAATCGGCATAAAGCGGACATAGCGCTATTTGGTGGCCAATTTGGCCCTCTTCGTCCCTGTAGCGTCGCCGTAGTTCCCCGCGTTTCGCGCAGCCTCGGCGCCTTCGTGCGCGCTGCCGTCGCGACCGCAACATCGAGCAGGACGGAACCCTCATGCCCGCATCGCGCATATCCCGCTGCGCCCGGCGGGGACTGGCCACGGCCGTGACCGCCGGGACGGCCCTCGCCGCACTCGCCACCGCCGCCCCGGCGCAGGCGAGTACGGGCGGCGCGTCCGTCGGCGGCTCGCCCGTGACGTGCACCTCGCAGCGGCCGGGGCTGGCGGACCGGCTGTCGCAGGACCTCGCCGCCGCGCTCCGCGGACGCCAGGGCTCCGCGGCGTTCGCCCTGTACGACCGCACCACCGGGACCTCGTGCACCTTCCGGGCCCACGCCACCTTCGACTCGGCGAGCGTGGTCAAGGTCACGGTGCTCGGGGCCCTGCTGCGGCAGACGGCGGACGAGCACCGCGCCCTGACGTCCCGCGAGGTGGAGCTGACCACCGCGATGATCACCAAGTCGGACAACGACGCGACCAACGCCCTGTGGCACCAGATCGGGACGGCCGGCGTCCAGCGCTTCCTGACCCTGGCCGGCATGCGGGACACCGTGCCCGCGCCGAACGGCCACTGGGGGCGTACCCGGATCACGGCCGCCGACCAGCTGACCCTGCTGCGGCTGCTCACCTCGGACAACGCGGTCCTCGGCCCCAGCGCCCGCGCCTACGCGCTGCGCCTGATGAACCAGGTCGTGCCCGATCAGCGCTGGGGCGCCCCGGCCGGGGCGCCCGCGACGGCGACGGTGCATGTCAAGAACGGCTGGCTGCCGGACGCCACCGACGGCTGGCGGGTGAACAGCGTCGGCGCCTTCACCGGCGGCGGCCACGACTACGCGATGGCCGTGCTCTCCCGCGGCAGCCGGACGATGGCCGACGGCGTCGCCACCCTCGAAGCCGCCGCCCGCGTCGTCAACCGGGACCTGAACACGCCCGCCGCCGTCTGACCCGGCCCGGCCCGGCCCGCCCCGGTCCACCCTGCCGAGCCGCCCTGCGCGCGCCGCCCTAGGGTGGAGTCCCGGGCCCACCTGCGGAGGGAAACGTCATGGCCGGCTGGAGCGCGCACGACATGCCCGACCTGAGCGGCCGTACCGCGGTCGTCACCGGAGCCAACAGCGGGCTCGGGTACGTCACCGCGCGCGAACTGGCGCGCCACGGCTCGCGGGTGGTCGTGGCCTGCCGGAGCGAGCCGCGCGGACGGGCGGCGGTGGACCGGATCGGCGCCGAAGTGCCGGGCGCAGAGGTGGAGTTCGCCCGGCTGGACCTCGGCGACCTGGCGTCCGTACGGGAGTTCGCGGCCCGCTTCCCGTACGAGCGGCTCGATCTGCTGGTGAACAACGCCGGGGTGATGGCGCTGCCGTACGGAACGACGGCCGACGGTTTCGAGACCCAGTTCGGGGTCAACCACCTCGGGCACTTCGCCCTCACGGGACTGCTGCTGCCCGCGCTGCTCGCCGCTCCCGGCGCCCGGGTCGTGACCGTCTCCAGCATGATGCACGCGCTCGCGAACATCGACATCGACGACCTCAACAGCGATCGGAAATACCGGCGTTGGATCGCCTACGCCCGCTCCAAGACCGCCAACCTGCTGTTCACCCACGAACTGGCGCGCAGACTGGCGGCGGCCGGCTCGGACACGGTCGCCGCGGCCGCCCACCCCGGGTACGCGGCCACCAACCTCCAGACCGCCGGTCCGCGCGCGGAGGGCCGCCGGGGCGCCGAGCGGCTGATGGAGCTCGGCAACCGGATCGTCGCCCAGCCGGCCGAGATGGGCGCGCTGCCCAGCCTGTACGCCGCCACCGCCCCCGGCGTACGCCCCGACTCCTTCATCGGCCCGTCCTTCGCGATGTGGCGCGGGGCGCCCGCACCGTCGCGACGAACCCCGTGGACCCGCGACGACCGGGCGAGCGAGCGACTGTGGGCCGCGTCCGAGGCGCTCACCGGGGTCACGTACGAGGGGCTCAAGGCCTGACGGACGCGGGGGCTCAAGGCCTGACATCGGCCCGAGCCGGTGTCTCAGCCGGCCTGCACCTCGTACGTCGCCACCCGCACCGTCTCGTCGTCCAGGCACTGCCCGGTCAGCAGGTCGAAGCGCTGCTTGAGCAGCGGGGAGGCGACGAACGGGCGGCCCCGATGGGTGCCGGTCAGCCCGCGGGACAGGACGGCCGCGCCGCTGAACGGATCGCGGTTGTCGATGCCGTACAGCGCTCCGGACCGGTCGCGGAACAGCGCGACCTGGCGGCCGTCGGGCAGCAGCGCGGCCATGCCCCGGCCGGGGGTCAGCGCGGTCAGGTCGCAGACCGCGAACCAGGAGTCCGCAAGGCGCAGCCGGACCTTCAGGGCGGTCGTCTCGGGTGCGAGGGTCATCGCGGGGCACTTCCTTCCAGGGGGCGCGTGCCGATGGTCAGCAGCGGCAGGTCGGGCTTGATCTGGTCGCGCTCGGGGACGAAGCCGACGACCGGGTCGGGGGTGTCGGGCGCGTTGACGAACGACACGAACCGACCGAGCTTCTCGGGGTCGTTGATGGTCTCGGCCCACTCGTCGCGGTAGGCCGAGACGTGCGCGGCCATCAGCGACTCCAGTTCCTCGCAGATGCCCAGGGAGTCCGCCACCACCACGTCCCGGACGTGGTCCAGGCCGCCCGGGATCCGCTCCAGCCAGGTCGAGGTGCGCTCCAGCCGGTCCGCGGTGCGGATGTAGAACATCAGGAACCGGTCGATCAGCCGCACCAGTTCGGCGTCGGACAGGTCCTGGGCGAGCAGGTCCGCGTGGCGCGGGGTGGCGCCGCCGTTGCCGCCGACGTACAGGTTCCAGCCGTTGGAGGTGGCGATGATGCCGAAGTCCTTCGACTGGGCCTCCGCGCACTCGCGGGCGCAGCCCGACACCGCCGACTTGAGCTTGTGCGGCGACCGCAGGCCCCGGTAGCGCAGCTCCAGGTCGATCGCCATCCGGACCGAGTCCTGGACTCCGTAGCGGCACCAGGTCTGTCCCACGCACGACTTGACCGTGCGCAGCGACTTCCCGTACGCGTGCCCAGACTCGAAGCCGGCGTCCACCAGCCGCGCCCAGATCAGCGGGAGCTGTTCCACGCGGGCGCCGAACATGTCGATGCGCTGGCCGCCGGTGATCTTCGTGTAGAGCCCGAAGTCGCGGGCCACCTCGCCGATCACGATGAGCTTCTCGGGGGTGATCTCGCCGCCCGGGATGCGCGGCACGATCGAATACGAGCCGTTCTTCTGGAGGTTGGCGAGGAAGTGGTCGTTGGTGTCCTGGAGGGCCGCCTGCTCGCCGTCCAGGACGTAGCCGTGCGCGCCGATCGTCGGGGCGAGGGAGGCGATGATCGAGCCGACCGTGGGCTTGCAGATCTCGCAGCCGTCGCCGCCCCGGGCCTCCTCGCGGCCGTGCCGGTCCAGCAGGTCCCGGTAGGAGGTGACGCGCAGGGCGAGGACGATCTCGTAGAGCTCCTCGCGGGACTGGGTGAAGCAGCCGCACAGGCCCTTGTCGACCTCGACGCCGTTCGCCTCCAGCTCGGCGGTGACGAGCTGGCTCAGCACCTTCACGCAACTGCCGCAGCCGGTACCGGCCTTGGTGCACTTCTTCACCTCGGGCACGGTCGTGCAGGAGTGCTCCGTGACCGCGCCGCGGATCGTGCCCTTGGTGACGTTGTGGCAGGAGCAGACGACCGCCTCGTCCGGCAGCGCGGACGGGCCCAGCTGGACGGGACCCCCGGCACCGGCGGGCAGCACCAGCTGCTCGGGGGCGACGGGCGGGACGGAACCGGTGAACGCGCGCAGGGTGCCGTACGCCTCCGCGTCGCCGACCAGGATGCCGCCCAGCAACGTGCCGTCCCGGCCGACGACCAGCTTCTTGTACAGGCCGGCCCGGGCGTCCGAGTAGACGACGTCCAGGCAGTCGGCGGCGGTGCCGTGCGCGTCGCCGAAGGAGGCCACGTCCACGCCGAGCAGCTTCAGCTTGGTGGACAGGTCGGCACCGGTGAACGACGGCTGCCCGGCCTCGTCGACAGCCCCGGCCGCGTCGGCGGCGATCGCGGCGGCCGCCGTCTCCGCCTGCTCGTAGCCGGGGGCGACCAGGCCGTACACCCGGCCGTCCGCCGCCAGCGCGCACTCGCCGATCGCGAACACCCGCGGGTCGCCGACCGTGCGGCACCGCTCGTCGACCGTGACGCCGCCGCGCTCGCCGACCGTCAGTCCGCAGTCGCGGGCCAGTTGGTCGCGGGGGCGGACTCCGGCGGAGAACACCACCAGGTCGGTGGCGAGTTCGGAGCCGTCGGACAGCTTCATACCGGTGACCGCGCCGTCCTCGCCGACCACGATCTCCTGCGTGCCCACCCCGGTGTGGACGGACAGGCCCATGTCCTCGATGGTGCGCAGCAGCGCGGCGCCGCCGCCCTCGTCGACCTGCACGGGCATCAGGCGCGGCGCGAACTCCACGATGTGGCTGGTGAGTCCGAGGCCCTTCAGCGCGCCCGCCGCCTCCAGGCCAAGCAGCCCGCCGCCGACCACGGCACCGGTAGTCGCCCTCTTCCGTGCGTACTCCTCGATGGCGAGCAGGTCCTCGATCGTGCGGTAGACGAAGCAGCCCTCGGCGTCCTTGTGGGGGACCGGCGGCACGAACGGGTACGAGCCGGTGGCCAGCACCAGGACGTCGTAGCCGACGACGAGCCCGGAGCGGGCCGTCACCGTGCGGGCCTCGCGGTCGACCGTCTCCGCCGGGTCGCCGACGTACAGCTCGATCCCGTGCTCGTCGATGAACCCCGGGTCGGTCAGGGAGAGGTCCTCGGCGGTGCGCCCCGAGAAGTACGAGGTGAGGGCGACCCGGTCGTACGCCGGACGCGGCTCCTCGCACAGCACGACCACCCGGTGCGTGGCGGTCAGGCCGCGATCGGCGAGCGCTTCGAGGAAACGCTGGCCGACCATGCCGTGGCCGACGAGCACGATCGTGGGGCGGGACCGGCCCCCGACACTTGCGGTCGTGGACATCAGGAGCCTCCATCGTTGGGGAGCAGGTGGAGTGGGCGGATCGGGTGAAGCGGGTGGGACAGCGGCGGCGGATCCGAGGCTGTGTCCAGCAGCGTGCGGGGCCGGTGTTTCCCTGCCGCATCCCCTCTGTTTCCCGAGAGGAACGCTGCCCTCAGCGGGGGACGGCCCGGGGTGTGAGGGTTCGCGGGCGGACCGGCGGCCCGGTGAGAGGCGGGCGGGCGGCGCGGCGGACACCGAGGTCCGTGAGGGATACACCGAGGTCCGTGAGGGGTGCACCGGCCCGTGGCTTAGGGTCGCGGTCATGCCCGACATACCGCTGACCACGCTCGCCCTCCTGTGCCTCGCCGCCCTCGCGGCCGGCTGGATCGACGCGGTGGTGGGCGGGGGCGGACTCCTGCTGCTGCCGACGCTGCTGCTCGGGCTCCCCGCGAGCACCCCGGCGGCGTACGCGCTCGGCACCAACAAGGCGGTCGCGATCGTCGGCACGTCCGCGGCGGCGGTGACGTACGCCCGCCGGACCCCGGTGGACGTACGGCTGGCCGTACGCATCGGTCTGGCCGCGCTCGCCGGGTCGTCGGCCGGGGCGTTCTTCGCGGCCGGGATGAGCACCGAGGTCCTCAAACCGGTGATCATGGTGGTGCTGCTCGGTGTCGCGGCCTTCGTGATCCTGCGCCCCGCCTTCGGCACCGCCCCGGCGCCCGGCCCGGTCGGCCGCCGTCGCGTCCTCGCCGCGATCGGCCTCGCGGGCCTGGGCATCGGCTTCTACGACGGGTTCATCGGACCCGGCACCGGTACGTTCCTGGTGCTCGCCCTCACCGCCGTACTGCACCTCGACCTGGTGTCGGCCTCCGCCACCGCGAAGATCGTCAACTGCTGCACCAACGCGGGAGCCCTCGCGATGTTCGCCTGGCAGGGCACGGTGCTGTGGCAGCTGGCCGCGCTCATGGCCGTCTTCAACCTGGCCGGCGGCACCCTCGGCGCCCGTACGGCCCTGAAGAAGGGCAGCGGCTTCGTCCGGATCGTGCTGCTGACGGTCGTGCTGGCGCTGGTGGCGAACCTGGCGTACGCGCAGTGGGTGGCCTGACGGAATTCGGTTGCCGGTCCGGTCGGGGTTTCCCCTACGGTGACCGGATGACCACCCAAGTGATCGTGCTGAACGGCGGTTCCAGCTCGGGCAAGACCGGGATCGCCCGGTGCCTCCAGGCCGTCCTGCCGCGGCCGTGGCTGGCCTTCGGGATCGACGCGCTGGTCGACGCGATGCCCGCGTCCCTGCGGGCGTCGGACGCCGGGATCGACTTCACCCCGGACGGCGGGGTGGACATCGGACCGCGGTTCCGGGAGCTGGAGGCGGCCTGGATGGCGGGGATCGCCGCGACGGCACGGGCGGGCGCCCGGATCGTCGTCGACGACGTCTTCCTCGGCGCGGCCGCGTCCCAGGACCGGTGGCGCAAGGCCCTCGACGGGCTGGACGTGCTGTGGGTCGGCGTCCGCTGCGCCGCCGAGGTGGCCGCGGGCCGCGAGACGGCCAGGGGGGACCGGGCCTCGGGAATGGCCGAGACCCAGGCGGAACTCGTGCACCGGGGCGTGGTCTACGACCTGGAGGTGGACACCACCCGCGCCGAGTCCCTGGCCTGCGCGCGGACCATCGCCGCCCGGGTGGACTGAGCGCGCCGGACGAGGTGGGACCGGGGGACGGCCCGGCGGTGGCCGCGCGGGGAGGCGCGGAGCCGGGGGGCCGGCCGGGCATGGGTGCGTCGGGGCTCAGCGGCTGTCGGTGAGATGGGCGAAGACGACCACGTTCCCCTGGTACCCGGTGCTGCGCGAGTAGCCGCCACCGCAGGTGATCACCCGTAGCTCGGGGCGTTTCGAGGCCCCGTAGACCTTCTCGTCGGGGAAGTCCTTCGCCTCGTAGACCTCGATCGCGTCGACCGTGAAGAGCGCGACACTGCCGTCGCGCCGGTCCACCTCGATGGCGCTGCCCTTGCGCAGGGCGCCCAGGTCGTAGAAGACGGCGGGTCCTTCGGTGTTGTCGACGTGGCCCGCCACGATCGCGGTGCCGGTCTCGCCCGGGGTGGTGCCCGCCTCGTACCAGCCGGCGAGGTTCTTGTTCCCGGCGGGCGGGACGTCGAGGCTGCCGGTGCTCGTCAGACCGAGCCCCGTCAGCGGGGCGTTCACGCGTATCGACGGTATGCGGATGCGGTCGGGCGGGGACGGCGGCAGCGCGGGGGCGGCGGCACGTTCGCCGCCCGGGTCGGCGTGCGCCTGCGCGGCGGAGGGCTGCGGCGGGGCATGGATGCCGATCGGATCGCGCAGCAGCAGCACGCCCGAGCAGAGCGCGACGACGCTGACGGTGGCTATGGCGGTGTTCCCGACCCTGGACATGCCTGCCTCCTCTTCTCCTTCTCCTCCCCCTGCCTCCCGGAAGTCCTTTCCTCTCCCTCTCCCCGGGAAGTCGGCGTCTCCCGGGCGGTCGGTCCCCGTGCCCCCTCCGGGCCGCGAGGGGCGTCGGACCCGGAGGGGAGGGGACATGCGGTACCGGCGGACGGACAGCGGAGGGTGTCCGTCAGATCCCGTCGCCTCTCGCCCGGCGATGCAGGAGCCAGGTACCGCCCGCGGCGGCCACGGCGAGCGCCGTCAAGCCTGCCGCGGTCTGCACGGGGTCGGGGCCGAGTGCGCCGCCGACCCCCGTCTTCACGCTTCCTCTCGGTTGCACCTGCCCGGACAGGGCGGTCAGGGTGACGTTCAGGTCGCCCGTGACCTGCCGGCCGCCCTTGGCGCAGGCCGCGACGATCTCGTACGTCCCCGGCTGCGCGCTCGGCGGCACCCGGAACTGCCCGATCGCGTCGTTCTCGTGGGTGCTGGGCGCCAGCGTGAACAGCCCGGCGCCCACCGCGCTGGCGTCCCCCGCGGCCGAACCGCCGTTGCCGCACGCCGCGGTGTTCACCGTGACCTGCCCGCCCGGCACGGTGGTGGACGGGTACACCTCCAGGCTGCCGGTGGCACCGCCGTAGGCGGGCGCGGCCACCGCGCCGGCGGCGGCCACGGCGAGCGCGGTGCCGGTCAGCAGACGGGCGGTACGTCGCATCGGTGCTCCCTCGGCTCGTGGCGGGGCGACGGCCCGCGACACCCTGGAATGCCGCTGCGTCGGTCGTGCCCCGCTTCTCCGAGGTAAGTGGCAGCGGACCCGGACCGCTTCCTGAGGGAGCGTCAGAATTGCGGTGAACGGGTGTCACGAAATCCGGCGCGGATCCCGGACCGCCGCTGTTTCGGCAGGTCACAGGCGTGCGACGGCGCACGGAGGAAGATCCGTGAAGGATGCGCGGCGGGGGGATGAACGGGTGAGACGCGACCGGGGCCGGTGCCCCGAAGGGACCGGCCCCGGCCGCGTCGGAGCTCCGCGGTCAGCTCACGCTCACCGCGCTCCAGGCCGCGGCCACCGCCGCGTACTCCGGGCTGCTCGCTCCGTACAGGTCCTTCGCCGCGTTCAGGGTCGCCGTCCGGGCGCCCGCGTACTTCGTCGAGGACGTCATGTAGACCGTCAGCGCCCGGTACCAGATCGCGCCCAGCTTGTCGCGGCCGATGCCGGTGACCGTCGAGCCGTTGCAGGTGGGCGAGTTGTAGCTCACGCCGTTGACGGTCCTCGCACCGCTGCCCTCCGCGAGGAGGTACGCGAAGTGGTTGGCGACGCCCGAGGAGTAGTGCACGTCGAGGTTGCCGACCGAGGAGCTCCAGCAGTCCGCGGAGTTGCCGTCCTTCGAGGGCTGGTCCATGAAGCGCAGGGCGGCCTTGCCGAAGCCCGACCGGACGATCTCCTCGCCGATCAGATAGTCGCCCGGGTCCGAGGCGTTGTTCGCGTACCACTCCACCAGGGTGCCGAGGATGTCGGAGGTCGCCTCGTTCAGGCCGCCCGGCTCGCCGGAGTAGGTCAGCGCTGCCGTCTTGGACGTGACGCCGTGCGACATCTCGTGGCCCGCCACGTCCAGCGCGACCAGCGGGCCGAACGTCGTCCCGTCACCGTCGCCGTACGTCATGCAGAAGCAACTGTCGTCCCAGAAGGCGTTGTTGTAGTTGTTGCCGTAGTGGACACGGTTGTACGAGCCCTTGCCGTCACCGGCGATGCCGTTGCGGCCGTGGACGTTCTTGTAGTAGTCCCAGGTCGTGTTCGTGCCGTACTGGGCGTCCACCGCGGCCGAGGCGCGGTCGGAAGTCGCCCCCGTGCCCCAGTGGTTGTCGGCGTCCGTGAAGACCGTCGACGGCGCCCGGCTGATGCAGATGCCGAAGATGCACAGGTCGGTCTTGTTGGCGGCGTCGCCCGTGTACGTGTTGCCGCGGGTCGCGTCCTTGAGCTGGTACGTCGATCCCGACAGCGTCGTCTCCAGCGGCACCGTGCCGCCGTACAGCGACTGCCCGTCGCCCGTCGCCGTCTCGATGCTGTCCCAGGCGTCGATCCGGGCGCCGGTGCGGGCGTCGGTCAGCACCGTGCGGGCCACCGGGTTGCCGAGCGAGTCGAGGGCGGCCACGTCGGTGCGCCAGGCGAGCCGTGGGCTGCCGTGCAGCGCGTCGACGATCAACTGCGGCTTGGCCGTGACCTTGCGCAGGGTCTGGCCGGGACGGGCGGCGCGCAGCGCGGTCGCCGCGGCGTCGGCGGCCTTCGGGGCGGAAAGGGCGGGGGTGATCGAGGGCAGGTCGAGGGTGCCCCGGGTCGCCCGGTCCGTGCTGCGGTACGTCCCGTCCGGGGCCAGGTGGACCACGAAGTCGCCGCCCAGGACGGGGAGTTCGCGGTAGGTGCGGTCGTAGCGGACGTGCTGCGCGCCGTCCTTGTCGATGATCACGTCGCGGACCCGGGTGTGCTGGACGGAGGTCAGGCCGAGGGCGTCCGCCCGGTCGGCGACGACCGTCGCGGCGTTGCGGAGCGCGGTGGCCCTGGTCGGTCTGTCGGCCGCGTCGGCGGCGGGGGAGAGCGCGGCGGCCAGCAGGGTGGCGGTGGTGGCCACCACGCCGGCGGCGGCGAGACGGCGGGACCTGCGAACCGAGCTGACGTACTGCCGTATCCGACTCATCGGTCTCCTCGGAAAGGCGCCATCGGGCGCGTGGGGGGCGCTGGATGTGCTCCGCAAGATTTAAGGGGGCATGACATGTCATGTCCATAGCCCTATCGGGAGGAGATGTGAGGGCTGAGAATCGTTTCTGCAACGCTGCGACGGCGTGGCTGTACAGGTGGGAGACCGAGTGAGCGTGCGGGAGCAACTTCCCTTCTTCGTCTACGGGACGCTCCGGCCCGGTGGGCGCTATCACGACGCCTACCTGCGCGGCCGGACCCGTTCCGCGCACCCGGCCCGACTCGCGGGCGCGGTGCTGTACGACGGACCCGGATACCCGTACGCCGTGGAGGAGCCCGGCGGCGGCGGGGTGCGCGGGGAACTGGTCACCGTCCCGGTGGACGCGTACGACGAGCTGCTGGCCGAGCTGGACCGGCTGGAGGAGTACGTGCCCGGCGATCCGCGCAGCCTCTACCTGCGCGTCGAGCGCGAGGTCGGCCGGGACGCCGACGGCGCGGCCGTGCGCGCCTGGGTGTACGTCGCCGCCCCGGCGGTCGCCGAGCGCCTGCGGGCGGACGGCAGGATCGTCGAGGGCGGCGACTGGCGGGCCTGCGGCTGACCTGGTCCGCGGTCCGCGGTCCTGGTCGGCGGCGCGCTTTGCCCGGGCCGGTCCGCCGGCCGGTTCACCGGGCGGTGGTCAGGGCCCGCTTCACCCCGGGCTCCTTGGGGCCGAGGAAGTGCGGGTCCGGTTCGAACAGCACGTCCAGCGCGGCCTTGCCCGCCGCGAAGACCTCCCGGGTGCCGCCGTAGTACCAGGTCGCGTCGTGCTTGGCGTCGACACCGACGCCGTACGACCGCACCCCCGCCGCCTCGCACAGCGCGACCGCCCGCCGGATGTGGAAGCCCTGGCTGATCAGTACCGCCCGGTCCACGCCGAAGATCTTCTTGGCGCGGACGCAGGAGTCCCAGGTGTCGAAGCCTGCGTAGTCGCTGACGATCCGCGCGGCGGGCACGCCGTGCTTCGTCAGATAGGCGCGCATCGCGTCCGGCTCGTCGTAGTCCTCGCGGCTGTTGTCGCCGGTGACGAGGACGACCTCGATCCGGCCGGCGCGGTAGAGGGTGGCCGCCGCGTCGAGGCGGTGCGCGAGGTACGGCGAGGGCTCGCCGTCCCACAGTCCCGCGCCGAAGACGACGGCGACCTCCGTGCGGGGCGCGTCGGCGGTGGTGCGCAGCCGGTCGCCGGTCGAGACGTACAGCCAGGTGATCGGGGTCAGCGCGAGGACGCACACGGCCATCACGGCCTGCACCGCGCGCCGCCGGCCCGCGCGGGTGCGCGGCAGACGAGGTCGGCCCAGCTTCGGTCGGCGCATCGGACGGTCCCTCCCCAGGTGGCCGCGGCGGGGCGCCGTGGCCGCTCTCGACCATGAAGGACGCGGACCACGGGGTCCGGGTTCGCCGCCCACGGTGTGAGCGGACTCACGTTCGATGCCGTCGCCGCAGGTCACGGTACCTCACACACTCCGCGTGCCCCGTCGTGAACCCATGGAAAAAA
This sequence comes from Streptomyces adustus, assembly GCF_009377175.1. Taxonomy (GTDB): domain Bacteria; phylum Actinomycetota; class Actinomycetes; order Streptomycetales; family Streptomycetaceae; genus Streptomyces; species Streptomyces adustus. The sequence continues at coordinate 31,809 of NZ_VJZD01000002.1, read as the reverse complement.
CCCGTCACTCCCATGCAACGGGAAGGCAATGTCCTGCCGTCACGATCGGTCCATGACGGTGTCGCTCTCCTCCTCCGACGGGTTTGACCACCGCCGCCCCGGCAGCCCGCTGCCCGGCGGCGCCCACCTCGACAGCACGGCGCACCTGATGAACCGGATCGGCACGCAGCTCGCCGGCCGGCTCAGTCTCGTCGCCCTCGACGGCAGCCGGCGCCCCGCCCCGCCCCCGCTCGTCCTGGTGGCCCACGGCAGCCGCGACCCGCGCGCCCTGGCCACGGTCCGAACCCTCCTCGACCGGGTCCGCGAGCTGCGGCCCGGACTGGCCGTGCACCTCGGCCACATCGAGCTGAACGAGCCCCTGCTCGCCGACACGCTCGCCGCCCTCGACGCGCGCGACGTGCCCGAGGCCGTGCTCGTGCCGCTGCTCCTCGGCCGCGGTCACCACGTCAAACAGGACATCCCGCGGACGGCGGCGGGCGCCCGGGTGCGCACGCGCGTGGCGGCCCCGCTCGGCCCGCACCCGCTGCTCGTCGAGACCCTGTACGAACGTCTGGTCGAGGCAGGCTGGCGGGCCCGGATGAGCGACGCGCAACGCCGGGCGAGCGGGGTGGTGCTGGCCGCGGCCGGCTCCCGCGACCCGGAGTCGGCGCTCGACACCCGGGCCACGGCCCGGCAGCTGGCCGAACGGCTCGGCGTCCCGGTGCTCCCCGCGTACGCCTCCGCCGCCGCGCCGGACGTCCGCACCGCCGTGCGCGCGCTGGCCGGGCGCGGCCGCCACCGGGTCGCGGTGGCCGGGTACTTCACCGCGCCCGGCCGGTTCGCCACCCAGAGTGCCGAGGCCGCCCCCTGGCTCGCCTCCGCCCCCCTCGGCGCCCACCCGGCGATGGCCCGCCTGGTCCTGCACCGCTACGACCGGGCACGCGCGGCCGGCGAGACCGGCCTTGCCGACACGACCGCACCCGCGACAGCCACGGAGGGCACAGTCCCCGCCGCGCCCGCGACCCCGGCCGCACCCCCGCCCCCGGCGCGGATCCCGGCCTGAGGCCGAAGCGCGGCCGAGGAAGCCCGAAGGCGGGGCGCGGCCCGCAGGCGGGGGTGAACGTCCCGATTGTCACTGCCTGCGCTTACTGTCGTGGCATGGAAGGCACCACACCGCCCCGGACGTACGAGGACAGCGCACTGCCCGCCGGATACGACGGGCCGGCCGTCGAGCGCTGGTCCGCCGAGCCCGACAAACGCGCGGGCCGCACCGCCTTCCAGCGCGACCGCGCGCGCGTGCTGCACTCCGCGGCGCTGCGCCGCCTGGCCGGGAAGACGCAGGTCGTCACCCCGGGCACCCGCGGCCAGGGGTGGGACGCCAGCCCCCGCACCCGGCTCACCCACTCCCTGGAGTGCGCCCAGGTCGGCCGTGAGCTCGGGGCCTCCCTCGGCTGCGACCCCGACCTCGTCGAGGCGGCCTGTCTCTCCCACGACCTCGGCCACCCGCCCTTCGGGCACAACGGCGAACAGGCGCTGAACGAGTTCGCGGCCGACTGCGGCGGCTTCGAGGGCAACGCCCAGTCGCTGCGGCTCCTCACCCGCATCGAGCCCAAGCGCTTCGTCCGGGACCCGGCGGCGGCACCGGGCGCCGCCGCGGTGGGCGCCGACCTCGTCAGCGTCGGCCTCAACCTCACCCGTGCCGCACTCGACGCGGCCACCAAGTACCCCTGGCCGCGAGGCGCCCGTCCGGCCGACCCGGCCTCCCCGAAGTTCGGCGTCTACGAGGACGACCGGCCGGTCTTCGACTGGGTCCGCAAGGACGCCCCCGGCACTCGTGCCTGCTTCGAGGCCCAGGTCATGGACTGGGCGGACGACGTGGCGTACTCGGTGCACGACGTGGAGGACGGCCTGCACGCCGGCCATGTCGACCCCGGCTGTCTGCATGCCGAGCCCGAGCGCCAGGAGATCTTCGCCGTCGCCGTCGGCCGGTACGTGCCCGCGGACACCGACCCCGCCGAGCTCGCCGAGGCCCTGGACCGGCTCCTGGCGCAGGAGTGGTGGCCGCACGGCTACGACGGTTCGGCGGTCGCCCAGGCCCGCCTGAAGGACGCCACCAGCCAGCTCATCGGCCGCTTCTGCCTGGCCGCCGAGGGCGCCACCCGCGGCGCGTACGGCAGCGGACGGCTCACCCGCTACGGCGCCGAGCTCGTCGTCCCGCGCGAGGTCCGGCTGGAGTGCGCGGTCCTCAAGGCGGTCGCCGACCGCTATGTGATGCAGCGCGCCGAGCAGGAACTGCTCAGAGCCGACCAGCGGATCGTGGTCGCCGAACTGGCCGAGGCGCTCACCGCGCGCGCCCCGGAGGGACTGGACCCCCAGTTCCGCGCGCTGTTCGACCAGGCGGGTGACGACCGGGCGCGCAAGCGGGTGATCGTCGACCAGATCGCCTCCCTGACCGACGCCTCGGCCCGTTCGCTGCACGCCTGGCTGACGGCCCGGCGCAGCCCGTGAGCACCGTTCACTCCTGAGGCGGAAGAGCACCCGAACGTGACCTTGCGTGGCCTGATCGGGTCACCCCCTCTTCCCGCCCCACGCCGTGTGCGGGAGGCTCGCATGTGGCGGCACCCGCAGTGTTTTCCGGGGAGACACCCCCGAGACCCCCTGTAGGAGGCAACAAGTGGTCGACGCGGATCAGACATTCGTCATCGTCGGAGGCGGCCTGGCCGGGGCCAAGGCGGCCGAGACGCTCAGGACGGAGGGCTTCACCGGCCGCGTGATACTGATCTGCGACGAACGCGACCACCCCTACGAGCGCCCGCCCCTGTCCAAGGGCTATCTGCTGGGCAAGGAGGAACGCGACAGCGTCTTCGTGCACGAGCCCGCCTGGTACGCGCGCAACGACATCGAGCTGCACCTGGGGAACACCGTCACCGCTCTCGACCGGGTCGCCAGGACGGTCCGCTCCGGTGAGGACGGCACCCTCGCCCACTACGACAAGCTGCTGATCGCCACCGGTGCCGAACCCCGCCGCCTGGACGTCCCCGGCACGGACCTGGCCGGGGTGCACCATCTGCGCCGCCTCTCGCACGCCGAACGCCTCAAGGGGGTCCTCGCCTCCCTCGGCCGCGACAACGGCCACCTGGTGATCGCGGGCGCCGGCTGGATCGGCTTGGAGGTCGCCGCGGCGGCCCGCGAGTACGGTGCCGAGGTCACCGTCGTCGAGCCCGAGCCGACCCCGCTGCACGGCGTCCTCGGCCCCGAGCTGGGCAGCGTCTTCGCCGAGCTGCACCAGGAGCACGGCGTCCGCTTCCGCTTCGGCGTGCGCCTCACCGAGATCGTCGGCCAGGACGGCATGGTGCTGGCCGCCCGCACCGACGACGGGGAGGAACACCCCGCGCACATCGTTCTCGCGGCGATCGGCGCGGCCCCGCGGACCGCCCTCGCGGAGGCGGCCGGCCTGGAGCTCGCCGACCGGGCGCACGGCGGCGGCATCGCGGTCGACGCCCGGCTGCGCACCTCCGACCCCGACATCTTCGCCGCCGGTGACGTCGCCTCCTTCCCCCACCCGCTCTACGGCACCCGGCTGCGCGTCGAGCACTGGGCCAACGCCCTCAACGGCGGACCGGCCGCCGCCCGCGCGATGCTCGGCCAGGACGTCGCCTACGACCGCGTGCCCTACTTCTTCTCCGACCAGTACGACCTGGGGATGGAGTACAGCGGGTGGGCGCCCCCGGGGTCGTACGACCAGGTCGTGATCCGCGGCGACGCCGGCAAGCGCGAGTTCGTCGCCTTCTGGGTCAAGGAGGGCCGGGTGCTGGCCGGCATGAACGTGAACGTGTGGGACGTCACAGAGCCGATCCAGCAGCTGATCCGGTCCGGTGCCGCCGTGGACACCGAGGCGCTGGCGGACCCGCACGTGCCCCTGAACAGCCTGGTCTCCTGACCGGGTGCCCCGCCGGCCCCGGGAGTGTCGGTCCGGCCCCGTAGAATCGCATCGTGGCAGGACGGATCAACGACGAGGACGTGAAGGCGGTACGGGACGCGGTCCCGATCGACGCCGTCGTGTCCGAGTACCTCCAGCTGCGCAACGCGGGTGGCGGCAACCTCAAGGGCCTGTGCCCGTTCCACGACGAGAAGTCGCCGTCCTTCCAGGTCAGCCCGAGCAAGGGACTCTTCCACTGCTTCGGCTGCCAGGAGGGCGGCGACACCATCACGTTCGTGATGAAGGTCGACCACCTCACCTTCTCCGAGTCGGTCGAGCGCCTGGCCGCCCAGGCCGGCATCACCCTGCGCTACGAGGAGGGCGGCTACAACCCCGCCCACCAGCGCGGCGAACGCATCCGTCTGGTCGAGGCCCACAAGATCGCCGCCCAGTGGTACGCCGAACAGCTCGCCACCGGCCCCGAGGCCGACACCGGCCGGATCTTCCTCGCCGAGCGCGGCTTCGACCAGGCCGCCGCCGTCCACTTCGGCGTCGGCTACAGCCCCCAGGGCTGGGACCACCTCACCCGCTATCTGCGCGGCAAGGGCTTCACCGACAAGGAACTGACCCTCTCCGGCCTCGCCCAGGAAGGCCGCCGCGGCCCCATCGACCGCTTCCGCGGCCGACTGATGTGGCCGATCCGCGACATCGGCGGCGACGTCGTCGGCTTCGGCGCCCGCAAGCTGTACGAGACGGACAACGGCCCCAAGTACCTCAACACCCCCGACACCCCGATCTACCGCAAGTCCCAGGTCCTCTACGGCATCGACCTGGCGAAGAAGGACATCGCCAAGTCCAGCCGCGCCGTCGTCGTCGAGGGCTACACCGACGTCATGGCCTGCCACCTCGCCGGTGTCACCACCGCCATCGCCACCTGCGGCACCGCGTTCGGCGGCGACCACATCAAGATCCTCAGACGGCTGCTGATGGACAACGGCAGCGCCCGGGTGATCTTCACCTTCGACGGTGACGCGGCCGGCCAGAAGGCCGCCCTGCGCGCCTTCGAGGACGACCAGAAGTTCGCCGCCGAGACGTACATCGCGATCGCGCCGGACGGCATGGACCCCTGCGACCTGCGGCTCGCCAAGGGCGATGAGGCGGTCGCCGACCTGGTCGAACCACGCACCCCGCTCTTCGAGTTCGCGCTGCGCCAGATCGTCGTGCGCTACGACCTGGACACCCCCGCGGGCCGCGCCGCCGCCCTCGACGAGGCGGCCCCGATCGTCGCCCGGATCAAGAACAGCGGCGCCCAGCACGAGGTCGCCGTCCAACTGGCGGGCATGCTCGGCATCCTGGACACCCAGTTCGTGGTCAAGCGGGTGGCACAGCTGGCCCGTTGGGCCCGCGACCGCGGCGGCAAGGGCCCGGCCCCGGCCCACGGCGGCGCCCAGCCCTACGAGGCCGCCCCGCGCCCCGCCGCGGGCGGCCCGGCCCTCAACCTCCGCAACCCCGTCTACGCCACCGAGCGCGAGCTCCTCAAACTCGCCCTCCAGCGCCCGGAACTGGTCTCCCCGGCCTTCGACGCGTACGGCGTCGACGAGTTCACCGCCGCGCCCTACGCCGCCGTGCGCCTGGCCGTCATGGAGGCGGGCGGCGCCGAGTACGGGATCCAGGACGGCCAGGAGTACCTGGTCCGGGTCCGCGAGGCCGCCCCCGACGACACCGTCCGCGCGATGGTGACGGAACTCGCGGTCGAGGCGATCATGCGCCGTACGGTGGACGAGAACTACGCGGGCGAGCAGCTGGTGACAGTGCGCAGACGGGCCGTAGAGCGCCGGATCCGGGACATCCAGTCCACCCTCGCCCGCCTGGGCTCCCAGGGCGACCCGGGCCAACTGGCCGCCGTGCAGAACGAACTGTGGATCCTCCAGCAGTACGACCAGACCCTGCGCGAGCAGGGCGCGGCCGCCCTCTGAGGCCCGGCCGGGCCCGGCGGTCCGCGGCGGTTTGAGTTCCGCGGGACTGCGTACCCGTAGGGGCGGGATCTGCGTGCGGTCACGGACCGGACGCAAAAAGTCACCGCACGCCCCTCGTGGCGGCGATGTGTCGTACTCCACACTGGGTTCCGGTGCCTGAGTCCTCGGAGCGCGGCCGACCCGTCATTCACGGGTCCACACCCCCCGCGATTCCGCTCATCGCGTACGGGACGGACGGCGGCAAGGCCGCCTGCCCCGTTGCCGAAGTACCGCTGCGCACACCTCAGCAGCGATCATCCTGGAGGTCGCCCCCGTGCAGACCCAGACCCTCACCCAGACCGACGCAAGCACGCACCGCGGCAAGAACGGCAGCGCGAACGGCCGTGAGAAGGCCCGCGAGAGCGGCGCCGCGGACGGCGCCGCGAAGAGCGGCAGGAACGGCGAAGGGAGCGCCGCGGACGGCGTCGAGCCGGACGCGCCGGCCGACGTGCTGGTCGCCGTGCCCCCGCAGGACCGTGCCGCCCACCACCCCGAGTCGGACGCCGAGGCGGACCCCGGGGCGGATCTCGACGATCCGCCCGAAGCGGCGGAACCCTCCGCCGAGGAGGTCGCCCGGGACGAGGCCCCCGAGCCCGTCGAACCGCCGCCCGCCCGCACCGAGAGCGCCAGCCCGTCCTCGGACCTGTTCCGCCAGTACCTGCGCGAGATCGGGCGCATCCCGCTGCTCACCGCGGCCGAGGAGGTCGAGCTCGCCCGCCGGGTCGAGGCCGGGCTGTTCGCCGAGGAGCGGCTGCTCAACACCCCCGACCTGGACAGCCAGTTGGCCCTGGACCTGGACCGTCTGGTGGTCCTCGGCCGGATGGCCAAGCGCCGTCTCATCGAGGCCAACCTGCGGCTGGTCGTCTCCGTCGCCAAACGGTACGTCGGCCGCGGCCTGACCATGCTCGACCTGGTCCAGGAGGGAAACCTGGGCCTGATCAGGGCGGTGGAGAAGTTCGACTACGCCCGCGGCTACAAGTTCTCCACCTACGCCACCTGGTGGATCCGCCAGGCCATGTCCCGCGCCCTCGCCGACCAGGCCCGCACCATCCGGGTGCCGGTGCACGTCGTGGAACTGATCAACCGGGTCGTGCGCGTCCAGCGCCGCATGCTCCAGGAACGCGGCTACGAGCCCACCCCGGAAGAGGTCGCGGGCCAGCTCGACCTGGCGCCCGAGCGGGTCAGCGAGGTGCTCCGCCTGGCCCAGGAACCGGTCTCGCTGCACGCGCCCGTCGGCGAGGAGGACGATGTCGCCCTCGGCGATCTCATCGAGGACGGCGACGCCGCCTCACCGGTGGAGTCGGCGGCGTTCCTGCTGCTCAGGCAGCACCTGGAAGCGGTCCTGTCGACCCTCGGCGAGCGCGAGCGCAAGGTCGTCCAGCTGCGCTACGGACTGGCCGACGGCCGCCCGCGCACCCTGGAGGAGATCGGCCGCATCTTCGGGGTGACGCGGGAACGCATCCGCCAGATCGAGTCCAAGACCCTGAACAAACTGCGCGACCACACCTTCGCCGACCAGCTCAGGGGCTACCTGGACTGAGGAGGGCCGCCCACCTCGTACGAGTGCGAGCGGCCCCCCGGGGTCGGCGGCGGTCGGCCGTCAGTCGACCTCGGCCACGGCCTGCGCGAACTGCGCCTGGTACAGCCGCGCGTAGGCCCCGCCCGCCGCGAGCAGTTCGGCGTGCGCGCCCTGCTCCACGATCGAGCCGTCCTCCATCACCAGGATCGTGTCGGCGTCCCGGATCGTCGACAGCCGGTGCGCGATGACGAACGACGTACGCCCGTGCGCCAGCTTCGCCATCGCCTTCTGGATCAGCACCTCCGTGCGGGTGTCGACGGAACTCGTCGCCTCGTCCAGCACCAGGATCACCGGGTCGGACAGGAACGCCCGCGCGATGGTGATGAGCTGCTTCTCACCGGCGCTGACCCCGCTGCCCTCGTCGTCGATCACGGTGTCGTAGCCCTCGGGCAGCGTGCGCACGAACCGGTCGGCGTGCGCGGCGCGCGCCGCCTCCTCGATCTCCCCGCGGGTGACCTCCCGCGAGGCGCCGTACGCGATGTTCTCGGCGATCGTGCCGCCGAACAGCCAGGTGTCCTGGAGCACCATGCCGATCCCGGCGCGCAGTTCGTCCCGGGACATCTCCGCGATGTCGACGCCGTCGAGGGTGATCCGCCCGCCGGTGACGTCGTAGAACCGCATGAGCAGGTTGACCAGCGTGGTCTTGCCCGCGCCGGTCGGGCCCACGATGGCGACCGTGTGCCCGGGCTCCACCTTCAGCGACAGGTCCTCGATGAGCGGCTTCTCGGGGTCGTAGCGGAACGACACGTGCTCCAGCGCGACCCGCCCGCGCAGCTCCTCGGGCTTGGCGCCCGGCACCGGATCGGCCTGCTGCTCCTCGGCGTCGAGGAGTTCGAAGATCCGCTCGGCGGACGCGACACCCGACTGCACCAGGTTCGCCATCGACGCGACCTGCGTCAGCGGCATCGAGAACTGGCGCGAGTACTGGATGAACGCCTGCACGTCACCGATCGACAGCGACCCGGAGGCCACCCGCAGACCGCCGACGACGGCCACCAGCACATAGTTGATGTTCGACACGAACATCATCAGCGGCTGCATGATCCCGCTGTTGAACTGCGCCTTGAAACCGGCCTCGTACAACGCGTCGTTCTGCTCGGCGAACAGCTTCGCCGACTCCTCCTGACGCCCGAACACCTTCACCAGGGTGTGCCCGGTGTACATCTCCTCGATGTGCGCGTTCAGCTTGCCGGTGGTGCGCCACTGCTGCACGAAGTGCGGCTGCGACCGCTTGCCCACCCGGGTGGCCACGACGAACGACAGCGGCACGGTCACCAGCGCGACCAGCGCCAGCAGCCACGACACCCAGAACATCATCACCAGCACACCGATGATCGTCAGCAGCGAGTTGATGAGCTGGCCCATCGACTGCTGGAGCGTCTGCCCGATGTTGTCGATGTCGTTGGTGGCCCGGCTGAGCACCTCGCCGCGCTGCCGCTTGTCGAAGTACGACAGCGGCAGCCGCGACAGCTTCGTCTGCACGTCCTCACGCACCCGGAACATGGTCCGGTTGACCGCCCGGTTCACCAGCCGCGTCGCGAACGCCATCAGCAGGCCCGCGAAGAGGAAGGTGCCCAGCGCGAGCAGCAGCACCTGGCCGACCGCGTCGAAGTCGATGCCCTGGCCGGGAGTGAAGTCCGTGCCGCGCAGCATGTCGGCGACGGCGCCGTTGCCCCGCGCCCGCATGGAGTCGAGGACCTGCTCCTTGGTGGCCCCGGCCGGCATCTGCCGGCCGACGATCCCCGCGAAGACCAGGTCGGTGGCCCGGCCGAGGATCTTCGGCCCGACCACGCTGAGGCCCACGCTCACCACCACGCACGTCAGCAGCGCGTAGATGGTGAGCCGTTCGGGCTTGAACTGCGCGACGAGCCGACGGCCCGACACCTTGAAGTCCAGCGAGCGGTTCTCCGGACCGCCCCCGGCCATCATCCGCCCCATGGGCCCGGCCATCAGGCAGCCTCCGCTTCGGTCAGCTGGGAGAGCACGATCTCCCGGTAGGTCTCGTTGTCCGCCATCAGTTCGTGATGGCGGCCGGATCCCACGACCCGGCCCTCGTCGAGCACGACGATCCGGTCGGCGTCGCGGATGGTCGACACCCGCTGGGCGACGATCACGACGGTCGCCTCGGAGGTCTCGGCGGTCAGCGCCGCGCGCAGGGCCGCGTCGGTGGCGTAGTCGAGGGCCGAGAAGGAGTCGTCGAACAGGTAGATCTCCGGGCGCTGCACCAACGTGCGCGCGATGGCGAGCCGCTGGCGCTGACCGCCCGACACGTTCGTGCCGCCCTGGGCGATCGGCGAGTCCAGGCCGTTCTCCAGCCGCTCGACGAACCCCTTGGCCTGCGCCACCTCCAGCGCGTGCCACAGCTCCTCGTCCGTGGCGTCCGGATTGCCGTAGCGCAGATTGGTCGCCACCGTGCCCGCGAACAGGTACGGCTTCTGTGGGACCAGCCCGACCGTGCGGGCCAGCAGCTGCGGATCGAGGTCGCGGACCTCGGTCCCGTCGACGAGCACCTCGCCGTCGGTGGCGTCGAACAGCCTGGGCACCAGCCCCAGCAGGGTCGACTTGCCGCTGCCGGTCGAGCCGATCACGGCCGTCGTCTCACCGGGGCGGGCCACCAGGTCGATCGCCTTCAGCACGGGCTCCTCGGCACCCGGGTAGCGGAATCCCGCCCCGCGGATCTCCAGATGACCGTGCCGGCTCAGCTCACGCACCGGCGCGACGGGCGGCACCACGCTGGAGGAGGTGTCCAGGACCTCCTGGATCCGCTCCGCGCACACCTCCGCGCGCGGCACCATCATGAACATGAACGTCGCCATCATGACGGACATGACGATCTGCATCAGATAGGCGAGGAACGCGGTCAGGTCACCGATCTCCATCCCGCCGCTGTCGATGCGGTGCGCGCCGAACCACACCACGGCGATCGACGACACGTTCACCGTCGTCATGACCACCGGGAACATCAGTGCCAGCAGGTTGCCGGTGCCCAGGGCCATCTCGGTGAGGTCGGTGTTGGCCTTCCGGAAACGCTGCTGCTCGTACTCGTCGCGCACGAACGCGCGGATGACCCGGTTGCCGGTGATCTGCTCGCGCAGCACCCGGTTCACGGTGTCCAGGCGCACCTGCATGGCCCGGAACAGCGGACGCAGCCGGCGCACGATCAGCGTCACACAGATGCCCAGCACCGGTACGACCGCGACCAGCACCGCGGACAGCGGCACGTCCAGGCCCAGGGCCAGGACGATGCCGCCCACACACATGATCGGCGCCGACACCATCAGGGTGAACGTCATCAGGGCCAGCATCTGGACCTGCTGCACGTCGTTGGTCGTCCGGGTGATCAGCGAGGGCGCGCCGAAGCGGCCCACCTCGCGCGCGGAGAACGACTGCACCCGGTCGAAGACCGCACCGCGCACGTCCCGGCCGAGCGCGGAGGCGGTACGCGCGCCGTAGTACACGGCACCGATGTTGCAGACGACCTGGGCCAGCGAGATGCCGACCATCAGACCGCCGCGGCTGAGGATGTAGCCCGTGTCACCGGCGACGACACCGTGGTCGATGATGTCCGCGTTGAGGGTGGGCAGGTAGAGGGTGGCGCAGGTCTGCAACAGCTGCAGCAGCACCAGGACGGTGATGGGTTTCCTGTAGGGCCTGAGATAGGTCCGCAGAAGTCGTATGAGCACGCTACGTCTCTCGGAGTCGGCGACAGGGGCGAAACGGTTGCCCCTGGCCCCTATCGTCGGACACTCCACCGGTGTTACCTCAACCCATTAACCGACCGACCGAACCGGCAGCGGTGTGCTCAGCCGCGGAACGCCGTCGGATGTGTCTGTTCCCGCACCGATATGTACTGCTGGCGCACCGCCTGTCCCACCGCCAGCTGGTCGCCGGGCTCCAGGACCTGTGCGGCCGGGCCCTGCCAGGCGGGCGGGGTGCGCGGGTCGAGGGTGCCCTGCGAGGCGCCCAGCGCCCAGGCGGCCTGCCGGGCGGCCCCGATCGCCGCGTAGTCGGCGAGCTGCGGCACCACGACCTGCGCGCCGAACAGCCCGGGCGCCGCCGCCTGCACGGCCGGCAGCTCCGCGGCCGCCCCCAGCAGGAACACCCGCCGCACCTCCACACCCCGGCCGCGCAGCACGTCCAGCGCGTCGGCGAGCCCGCACAGCATCCCCTCGAACGAGGCCCGGGCCAGGTGCTCGGGCCGCATCGACTCCCGTCTGAGGCCCGCCAGGGTCCCGGCGGTGTGCGGCAGGTTCGGCGTCCGCTCGCCCTCCAGGTAGGGCAGGAACACCAGGCCGTGCGACCCAGGGGTCGACTTCATCGCCAGCTCCGACAGGGCCTCCAGGTCGGCCAGGCCCAGCAGCTCGGCGGTGCCGCGCAGGGTGCGTACGGCGTTCAGCGTGGTGACGACCGGCAGATGCATGCCGGTGGCGTCGGCCAGCGAGGTGATCATTCCGCTCTGGTCGACCAGCGCCTCTGGATGGACCGCCATCACCGAACCCGACGCGCCCAGCGACACGACCGCGTCGCCGAAGCCGAGGCCTAGCCCGAAGGCGGCGGCCATGGTCTCGCCGGTACCGGCCGAGATCAGCAGCCCCTCGGGGGTCGTGCCGGCCGCCTCGGACGGTCCGATCACGTCCGGCAGCATCACCTGGTGGCCGAGCGCCAGTTCGACCAGATCCGGCCGGTAGGCGCCGGTGGCGGCCGACCAGTACCCGGTGCCCGAGGCGCCGCCCCGGTCGGTCGTACGGCGAGCCGGGCGCCCCAGCAACTGCCACACCAGCCAGTCGTGGGCCTGGAGCAGGGCGGCGGTGCGCCGGGCGTTGTCGGGTTCGTTACGGGCCAGCCAGCGCAGCTTGGTCACCGGCTGCGCGGCCTGCGGGACGCAGCCCACCGCCTGCGCCCACGCCTCGCGCCCGCCGAGCCCGTCCACCAGGTCGGCGGCGGAGACCTGGGTGCGCTTGTCGGCGCCCACCAGCGCGGGCCGCACGGTGTTGCCCTGCGCGTCCAGCGGCACGATCGCGTTCTGCTGCGCGGACACGCCGATGGCCTGCACGCCCTCCAGCAGTCCGCCGCCCGCGGCCTCGCCCAGGGACAGCAGCCAGGCCTGCGGATCGACGTCGGCGGGGCGCCCGTTCTCGCCGGCCTCCAGCGGATGCGGCGCATAGCCCTGCCTGAGCACGGCGCCCGTGTCCGAGTCGCAGACGACGATACGAGTGAAATCGGGCGCACTGTCCAACCCGGCGACTATCCCCATGAACAAAATTCTGCCGCACCGGGAGAGGTCTCCGTGCCGGGTGAGGCCTCAGGGAGGTTGCAGCTTGGCACGCCCCACGACAGTCGCCATGTGACGTGTGTCACGTATTGCTGGTGCCCCAGTCGTCGTCGAGCGCGCCGTCGGAGTTGCGGGTCCGCAGCGAGCGCACCCGGTCCGAGACCGAGTCGGGCATCCGGTCGCCGACCTTCACGCTCACCGCGTGGTACGCCCGGCCCGCGATCTGGCGGCTCTGCTGGGCCGCCGTCTCCGCGGTGTTGCGCACGGCGGGGTTGTGGGCGACCTGGAGCGCCGACTTCTTCAGCTGTTCGTAACGTCCGCGCCCGGCCCGTGAGCCCAGCACGTAACCCACGGCGACTCCGGCGACGAACGTGAGCCGGTAGCGCATGGCGACCGCCCTTCCCTTGCTTGGGTCTCTGGCGCGGCAACGGGGCCGAGCAATACCGATTGGCGGAGCACCCCCCTGCTTGCGCTAATGTATGTGTCGCAGCGAGCAACCGCCCCCTGGCGAATACCCAGGGAGGTACGTTCGATGCAACGAGGCATTCCTCCGTAGCTCAATTGGCAGAGCAGCCGGCTGTTAACCGGCAGGTTACTGGTTCGAGTCCAGTCGGGGGAGCTCGGTCCTCCGTAGCTCAATTGGCAGAGCAGCCGGCTGTTAACCGGCAGGTTACTGGTTCGAGTCCAGTCGGGGGAGCATGGTGAACGAGGACCCCTCAGGGGTCCTTTTTCATGTCCGGGGGAACCGCGCAGGCGGCAGCACGGTCCCCCTGGTCGTGCGAAGTCGACCATACGAGGCAGGAGATCGTATGAGCGGCTATGCTGCGGCAGACGGCGCGCACACGTGTACGCGACACGCCGTATGGGGCGGTAGCTCAGCCGGTTAGAGCAGCGGACTCATAATCCGTCGGCCGTGGGTTCGAGTCCCACCCGCCCCACCGCGCAGGCTTCGGACCTGCCGACTGCACAGCGCCTTCGGGCAGCTCCTTCGAGCGAGGCGTCAGCCGTGCCTACGCGGCCGCCCTCTGCCTTCTCTCCACCGCGGTCCGCCGACGGGCTCGTCGACCGCGTCCTTCCGTCCTGGTGCCGCGACGTGGTCGTGCCGACCACGGTCCGCGCGTGCTGACCGTTCCCGGCGTCACGTGTCCGGCGAGAAGGCCTGAGGCTCTCGGTCCAGGTCTATGGCAGGCGACCGGGATCTGTCGTCGAAGTGAACAGCAAGATCCTTTACCTGCGCCCGGGAGGCTGATCGCCTGATCTTGGAAGATCCATTGCTCCTGGATTGAAGTGCCCCTGCCAGGCTTTCCGATCGCCAAGTGTTTGTGATCGGTCAGTCAAGTGTTCTGGGGTGGGGTTGTGGGGGATTCGGAGGGGAGACGTGTGCGGCCGTTGCGTACGGCATGGCTGGCCGCGGCCGTCTTGTTGATTCAGCCGGTCGCGGCGGCTGCCGCGCACCCGGCCGTCGCGGGTGGCCAGGAGACCGGTTCCGCCACGACGACGCCCTTGTCGGTGGAGGCGGCCGCCGCGCAGCGGGCGGTGGCCAGTGGCTCTCCGGTCGAGGTCGCCGACGACCGTACGGAGTACACGACGACATACGCCGATCCGGACGGCACGACGTTCCGGCTGGACCAGTCGACCGTACCGGTGCGGGTGCACCGGAGCGACGGGTCGTGGGTGTCGCCGGATCCGAGCCTGGAGGTCCGGGCGGACGGGACGGTCGGTCCGAAGGCGGCCGTGGTGCAGCTGGCGTTCTCCGACGGCGGTGACGGCTCGGGGCTGGTGGACATCGCCCGGGGCGGCAGGTCGTTACGGCTGGGCTGGCCGGGGAGACTGCCGAAGCCGACGCTGGACGGCGCGAGCGCGGTGTACGCCGATGTGCTGCCCGGCGTGGATCTGCGCATGACGGCGACGACCGAGGGCTTCCGTGAGCTGCTGGTGGTGAAGACGCCGCAGGCGGCCGCGGATCCGGAGCTGAAGAGGGTCACCCTCTCGCTGGAGTCGGACGGGCTGACGGTGACGTCGACGAGCGGCGGCGGGATGACCGCCGTGGACGCCGACGCGCGCCCGGTCTTCTCCGCTCCGGCGGCGCTGATGTGGGACTCACAGGGCGACGCGGCCACCTCCGGCCTGTCCACTCGTCCGGAGCGGACGGCTGCGGTCACCCGGGCGAGCGCCCCGTCCCCGTCGGCCACCGCGGCTCCGTCCACCAGCACGTCGACGGAGGGTACGGCGGGGCCCGGCGACGGCGACGCATCGGCGGTGCTGCCGGTCCAGGTCGGCACGGACTCGCTGACCGTGGTGCCGGACACGGGCATGCTGACGAACAGTGACAGCAGTGCCTACCCCCTCTACATCGACCCCAGTGTGGGCCTGGACCAGACGGCGCACACGTATCTGCGCTCGGACGGCGTCACAGACTTCAACTGGGGCAACGGCAGCAGCAACGAGGGCAAGGGCGCGGGACATTGCTCCTCGTGGAACGGCTACTACTGCGGCCCCGGCTACACCGAGCGGCTGTACTTCCAGTTCTCGCCGAGCAGTCTGGCGGGCAAGAAGGTGCTGTCGGCGACCTTCCGGGCGACCGAAAGCTGGTCGTTCACGTGCGATGCGCGCTGGGTCGACCTGGAGCGCACGAGCAACATCTCGTCGTCGACCACCTGGGCGAACCGCCCTTCGTACCTGGGGGTGATGGCCAGCCGGGACGTGTCGGCGGGCCGCAGCTCCCTGTGCGATCCGTCGCAGCCGCCGGCGCCGATCGAGTTCAGCGGATCGAGCCTGACGTCTACGGTGGGGGACTTCGCGGCGGGGAAGTTCTCGCGGCTGACGCTGCTGCTGAAGGCCCGGGACGAGACGGACACCAGTGCCTGGAAGCGGTTCCGGAACGACGCGGTGCTATCGGTGACGTATGTGGGGCTTCCCGCGGTACCGACCAAGGCGGGCATCGTCGAGGGCAACGGGATCAGCTGCGACACCGATTCCGCCGACCCGGATGTGATCACGGATCCCACGCCGAGCCTGACGGCGACGGTGTGGACGGCGACCGGTGGCGGCAGCGGGGCGAGCCTGCGCGCGCACTACTACATCCAGCAGAAGAACAGCGACGGCACCTGGTCGGTGGCGACCGAGCCGGTGCGGCCCACCAGCGGCTATGTCGGCAACGGCACCGTTCTCACCTACCCGTCGCCGATCACGTTGTCCGGGGGACCGCTCTACCGGCTGGCCGTGTTCGGCCGCTCCTACTACAACAGCGGGGACGACTCCCTGGAGTCGCACAGCACGGTGACCACCAAGGGCTGGTGCTACTTCAAGGTGGACACCACCGCCCCGAAGGCGCCCGTGGTCACCTTCGGCAGCCCGTACTCCGAGTGCACAGCCGACGCGTGCGCCCCCGCAGGCGGGCCGGGCGCGGCGGGTCAGTTCACCTTCTCGCCGGCCGCGGGGGACACCAACTCCGCCTACGAGTACAAACTGGCGACTTCTACCGCCTGGTCCAAGCCGATCTCCGGAAACAAGGTCACGGCCAAAATCACGCCCCAGTTGGCGGGCACCCAGCAGCTCCAGGTGCGGGCGCAGGACAGTGCCGGACGCTGGGGCGGGAAGACGATCGTGAAGTTCGACGTCGCCGAGGGGCAGACGGCGATCGGCCGCTGGCACTTCGACGACGCAGCGCCGGGCTCCGGCGTGACGGCGGCCGTGGACACGGCGACCGAGGGCACGCGGCACGCGGCGACGCTGTACACGACCGGTGCGGGCTGGTCCTCGCTGGCCCGCCGGGGGCAGGGGGACCGGTCGCTCTGGCTGAACGACACCTCGGACACGACCCGTCAGTCCGGGTACGCGGCCACCGCCGCACCGGTGGTCAACACGCAGTCGTCGTTCACCGTTTCGGCCTGGGCCTACCTGACGGACGGGTCCGACTTCCGCACGGTCCTGTCGGAGACGGGGAGTGACGGCTCCGGATTCGCCCTGTACTACTCGCCGAGTGTCCACCGCTGGGTGTTCCTGTGGAGCTGGTACGAGGGCGGGGTGCACAAGTACCTGGGCGCCAACGCCGACGACGCCGGGGTGCCGCTGAAGGTGTGGACGCACCTGACCGGTGTGTACAACGCCGTGGACCGCACCATCTCCCTGTACGTCAACGGCCGCCTCCAGGGCGCGCCGGTGGCGCTGCCCAGCACTTCGGACGCCACGGTCACCGACGGCACCCTGCAGTTCGGCCGGGTGAGCTTCACCCCGGGCACCTACGTGAACTACTGGCGAGGCCGGGTCGACGAGGTGGCCGTGTGGCAGCGGGCCCTGACGGACGACGAAATCGCCACCGAGGACCGGCTGCTCGACGCCGGCGACGCGCCGAGCGTGGAGCTGATGGGCGCCTGGAACCCGGACGGCGCGAGCGGCGGCACACTGGCGGACACCACCTCCGGATACGGCCGCGCGCTCACCCTGTCCGGCGGTGCCTCGCTCGACGGGCAGGCCCTCGTCCTGAACGGAACGGACGGGGCGGCCACCAGCCCGGGGCCGGTGCTGGACGACACCGGGTCGTTCACCGTCACCACGCTGGCGGACGCCGACCGCGACGCACTGCTGTCCAAACCTGTCGGATACACGGCGCAGGTGACCGGCCAGCGCAGCGCGGACGGTTCCGCCTGGGGCTTCTGGTACCGGCTGACCGGCACCGACATCGATCCGGACACGGACACGACCGTCCCGGTCGGCCTCTGGTACTTCGGCCGGCTGAACACGGACGGCAGCTTCGACGGGGTGGTCTCCGACGAGGCCGCGGTCCTGGGCAGCCCGGTGCGGATGACGGGCACCTACGACGCCCCGTCCGGGGCGATCCACTTCTATCTCGGACCCGACGAGAACGGCTTCAGCGTCACACATCCCTACACGGTGGCGGCGGGGTCCGGCGAGTTCTCGGCCGGCGCGGGATACGTGGGCGGAGCCATGGGCCACTACCTGCCCGGAAAGATCACCGACATCAGGCTGTGGGCCGGTGCCATGGCCGACCAGCAGGTCACCGACACCATCGGCGACTGACCCGTGTGACAGGTACAGGTACAGGTACGGGTGGGGCGGCGTCAGGCAGCCGCCCCACCCGGCCCGACTCCCTTGTCCCCTCGCTCTTTTGATCCCTTGGCATGCGCAGGCGGCCGGCAGCGGTCGCGGGAGGCTAGTCATGAGTTCCGGCATGAAGGCTCGTTGGATCGGCACCGCTCTGACCCGCGGTGTCCTGCTACCCCGGCGCGCACCTGCAGGGGTGCGGGACGTACGGCGTCGGCGGGCGTCCGTCGTCGCGGCGCTGTGCCTGGCACTGGTCGTTCCGACGGGACTCGGGGTGCCGGCCGCTCATGCCGCCGGGGGCGGTCTGGGCAAGCCGGCGCTGCCCGGGCAGCGGGTCGACAAGGTGCAGAAGCATCCAGGTCTGGGCGCGAAGAAGGCGCGGGCGCAGGTTGCGGGAACCCTGGCCGCCAACGCGGCCCAGGCCCGGCGCGCACGTGCCCAGCAGCACGTGGTCTGGCCGCACGCCGCCGAAGCGGCCGGGCGAATACCGGGACAGGGCATGGCACGGCTGACCACGGGAGGACTGCCGGTCACCGTCTCACCCGCACGGGGGACCCGTCCGGCGGCGGGCCAGGTCCGGGTGCGGGTTCTCGGACAGCAGCAGGCCCGGGCGGCGGGCGTCGAGGGTGTGCTGCTGACGGCTGCGGCCGCCGAGCCGGGCTCCGCCCGGGTGGGCGTCGACTACTCGGCGTTCGCCTCCGCCTACGGCGGCGGCTGGTCCGGCCGCCTGCGGCTGGTCCGGCTTCCGGCCTGCGCGCTGACCACGCCGCAGAAGGCCGCCTGCCAGACACAGACCCCGCTCGGCTCGCACAACGACATCGGTGCTCAGACCCTGTCGGCCGAAGTCGGCCTGGGGAAGGCAGGCAGCGGTCTCGGCACCGCGCGGGCCACACGCTCGGCACCGCGCACGTCCCCGATGACCGGCGGTACGACGCCGTCGGCCACGGTGCTGGCCGTGACCGCCGCAGCACCGGGGGAATCGGCCTCGGGTGCCGGCAACTACGCGGCCAGCCCGCTCTCGGCCTCCTCGAGCTGGGAGGCAGGCAGCGCCTCGGGCGGCTTCACCTGGTCCTACCCCCTGATCGCTCCGCCGGCCGCCGCAGGACCGTCGCCGCAGTTGTCGTTGTCGTACGACTCGGGGAGCGTGGACGGCAGGACGGCCTCGACGAACAATCAGGGAACGCAGGTCGGTGAGGGCTTCGGCGACGTGGCGTCCTCCTACGTCGAGCGGTCCTACGCCTCGTGCGACGACGACGGCGAGAGCGGCAAGTACGACGAGTGCTGGAAGTACGACAATGCTTCGCTCGTGCTGAACGGCAAGTCCACCGAGCTGGTCAAGGACGACACCACCGGCGTCTGGCACCTGAAGGACGACGACGCCTCCACCGTCACCCACTCCACCGGCGCCGACAACGGCGACGACGACGGCGAATACTGGACCGTCACCACCGGCGACGGCACCAGATACGTCTTCGGCCTGAACAAGCTTCCCGGAGCGGACACCCAGCGCACCAACTCCGTCTGGACCGCGCCGGTGTTCGGCAACAACTCCGGCGAGCCCGGTTACGACCGGGGAACCGCCTTCGCCGACCGCGCCGTCACCCAGGCCTGGCGCTGGAACCTGGACTACGTCGTGGACCTGCACGGCAACGCCATGTCGTACTGGTACACCGCGGAGACCAACTACTACGGAAAGAACGGCGCGTCCACCGGCACCGCCCCGTACACGCGGGGCGGCTACCTCACCAAGATCCTTTACGGGCAGAACAAGGACACCCTGTTCACCGCCACCGCCTCGGACGAGATCACCTTCTCCTACGACGAGCGCTGCACCGCCTCCGACTGCTCCTCGCTGACCTCCTCCACCGCCTCCAGCTGGCCCGACGTCCCGTACGACTCCCTGTGCACCTCCGGCGCGAACTGCAAGGCCACCGGCCCGGCGTTCTTCACCCGCAAGCGGCTGACCGGCATCGACACCCACGCCTGGTCGGCCGCCTCCAGCGCCTACACGGACGTCGACTCCTGGGCGCTGACCCAGCAGTTCCTGGACCCGGGCGACATCGGCAACAGCAGCGACCAGACCCTCGTCCTCAAGAGCATCCGGCACACCGGAAAGAACGGCACCGCGATCTCTCTGGACCCGGTCACGTTCACCTACCAGATGCGGGCGAACCGGGTCGATTCCGCCACGGACGACGTCCTGCCGCTGAACCGGCCCCGCATCCAGTCCGTCACCTCCGAAGCCGGCGCCGTCACCGCGGTGACGCTGTCCGACCCGGAGTGCGTACGCGGCTCGACCATGCCGTCGTCCGAGGACAACGACACGATGAGCTGCTACCCGGTCTACTGGCACATCAACGGCGCCACCGAGGCGTCGCTGGACTGGTTCAACAAGTACCGGGTCACCGACGTCATCACCTCCGACCCCACCGGTCTGGGCGAGACGATAGAGAACCACTACAGCTACTCCGGGCCGGCCTGGCACTACAACAACGACCCGTTCACCCCGGCCAAGGAGCGCACCTGGTCCGACTGGCGCGGCTACCGCACCGTCACCACGCTGAAGGGCGCCTCCAGCGAAACCCAGTCCAAGACCGTGTCGCTGTACCTCCAGGGGATGGACGGCGACAAGCAGAAGGACGGCACGACCCGCTCGGTCTCCGTCCCGGGCATCGGCTTCACCGGTCTGGGCGTGGCTGATCAGACCGACAGCAGCCGTTTCTCGGGATTCACCCGCGAGCAGATCACCTACGACGGGTCCACCCCGGTCACCGTCTCGGTCAACGACCCCTGGTCCAGCCGTACGGCCAGTCAGCACAAGTCGTACGCCGACATCGAGGCCTACTTCGTCCGCACCTCCAGGACGCAGACCTCGACCTACCTGACCGCCGCCGCCGACTGGCGCACCCGCAGCGTGACCACCGGCTTCGACAGCTACGGCATGCCCGTCACCGTCTACGACGTCGGCGACACGGCCGTCACCGGAGACGAGACCTGCACGCGCACCTGGTACGCCCGCAACGGCAGCCTGGGCATCAACTCCCTGGTCTCCCGCACCCGAGTCGTCGGCCGCGCCTGCTCCACTGCCGAGACCGACCTGAGCCTGCCGGCCTCGTCGAGCACGCGCGGGGACGTGCTGTCCGACGCGGCCACGGTCTACGACACCGCCACCGCCACGGCCTGGACCGCCTCGCAGACCCCGACCCTGGGCGACGCGAACTGGACCGGACGGGCATCCGCCTACCCCGCGACCGCCACCAACGGCGAGCGGTACCCGTCCTCCTGGCAGACCGTCGACAAGACCACGTACGACACGCTGGGCCGTCCCCTGAGCGTGACCGACGCGCTGGGCAACCCGACGACCACCGCCTACACCCCGACCACGACCGGACCCCTGACCAAGATCACGGTCACCAACGCGAAGACCCAGAAGTCCTACACCTACCTCGACTACGCTCGCGGCACTCCCGTCAAGGTCTACGACGTCAACACGAAGCTGACCGAGTCGACGTATGACGCGCTGGGCCGGGTGACCGCCGTCTGGCTGCCCAATCACCTGCGCGCCGCCGGATACGGCGCCAACTACACCTACGCCTACTCGGTCACCGACAACGCCCCGTCCTGGGTCTCCACCTCCAGCATCCTCGGCGAGGACGTCTACAACACCAGCTACACGATCTACGACTCGCTGCTGCGGCCGTTGCAGACCCAGGCCCCGACCCCGAACGGCGGCCGACTGCTGACCGACGTCCGCTACAACAGCCGCAGCCTGGCCTACGAGACCTACGCCGACGTCTTCGACTCCACCGCCACCCCCTCCGGCAGCTACGCCCGTGCCCGATACGGCGGCGCACCGAAGCAGACCGACACCGTCTTCGACGGAGCCGAACGCCCGACCAGCAGCAGCTTCTACGTCTACGGCGTCAAAAAGCGGTCCGAGGCGACGACGTACACCGGAGACTCCACCGCCACCACCGCCCCGGCAGGCGGATCCGCGGCCCGCACCATCACCGACGTCTTCGGCCGCACCACCGAACAGCGCGAGTACTCCGGTACCGACCCGGCCGACACCGCCTACGGTTCGGGCGTCGGCGCCGCCTACACCGGCACGAAGTACACCTACACCCGAGACTCCAAGCCGGACGTCGTCACCGGCCCCGACGGCGCCCGATGGTCGTACACCTACGACCTGTTCGGCCGTCAGGTCTCGGCGACGGACCCGGACAAGGGCACGGGCGCCACGTCGTACACCGACCTGGACCAGGTCGCCACCACCTCCGACTCCCGCAGGACCACCCTGCTGTACGGCTACGACGAACTCGGCCGCAGGACCGACCAGTGGCAGACGTCGAAGACCGACGCCAACAAGCTCGCCCACTGGGCTTACGACACCCTGGCCAAGGGGCAGCTGGACTCGTCCACCAGCTATGTCGGCGGAGTGACCGGCACCGCCTACACGCGCAAGGTCGCCGCCTACGACAGCCTGTACCGGCCGACCACCACGCAGCTGGTCCTGCCCTCGACCGACGCCCTGGTCACCTCCGGCGCCGTCACCTCCACGCTGACCGTCTCGACGTACTACAACCTCGACGGCACCCAGCAGTACGTCGACGAACCGGCCGCTGCGGGCCTGGCCGAGGAAAAGGTCGTCACCCACTACGACAGTGCAGGTCTGCCCACCGACGTCGCCGGCCTCAGCGGCTACCTGCTCGGCGCCGCCTACTCCGAGACCGGTCAGCCCCAGCAGCTCACCCTGGGCACCTCGGCGGCAGAGGGCATCAAGAAGGCCTACATCAGCAACACCTGGGAGGAAGGAACCGACCGGCTCAAGCAGTCGGCGGTCACCGACCAGACCCACAACTACGAGTTGCAGGAACTGAACTACGGCTACGACGACGCGGGCAACGTCACCTCCATCACCGACCCCACCACCCTCGGCGGCACCGGCAAGGCCGACGACCAGTGCTTCGCCTACGACGGTCACCAACGCCTGACCGAGGCCTGGACCCCGGCCACCGCGGACTGCTCCGCCTCCGGCCGCACCACCGCCAACCTCGGTGGCGCCTCCCCCTACTGGACCTCGTACAGCTACTCCGACGGCGGCCTGCGCAGCACGGAGACCAGCCACAGCTCCGCCGGCAACACCGGCAGGACGTACTGCTACGGCGACACCGCCCACCCGCACGCCGTGACCGCCACCACCGCGGCCGCTTCGTGCACGGGAGTGGCCGCCACGTACGCCTACGACGCGACCGGCAACACCACCGGCCGCCCCAACGGCACCGACACCCAGAGCCTCACCTGGAGCCCCGAGGGCCAACTCGTCACCCTCACCGAGAAGTCCGCCTCAGGCACCACGAAGAGCACCACCAGCCACGTCTACGACGCCGACGGCACCCTCCTGATCCGCCGCAACACTGGCGGAGAGACCGTCCTGTACCTCGACGACGGCACCGAGGTCCACCTCGACACCTCCACCGCGACCGCCAAGTACTGGGCCCAGCGGTACTACAACGCCGGCGGCCAGGTCATCGCCGTGCGCACCGACAAGACCGGCACCGAGACCCTCTCCTGGCTCGCGGCCGACCAGCACGGCACCAGCAGCCTGGCCCTCGACGCCACCAGCCAGGCGGTCACCAAGCGGTACACCACCCCCTTCGGCGCCTCCCGGACCGGCGGCACCGGCACCTGGACCGACGACAAGGCCTTCCTCGGCAAGTCCGCCGACCCCGCCACCGGCCTGACCTACGTCGGTGCCCGTGAATACGACCCGGCCACCGGCCGCTTCCTCAGCGTCGACCCGGTCCTCGACACGAGCGACACCCAATCCCTCAACGGTTACACCTACGCCGACGACAGCCCGCTGACGCAGAGCGACCCCACAGGCCTGGAGAGCTGCGGTCCGGTCCACTTCTGCTCCGGCAGCAACGGCACGTACGGCACCTATCACTCCGAGAACGACCCGGGGTCGAAGAATTACAAGGGCTCCAGCCACTACTGCGACACGCACAAATGCAGCAGCGGCACCGGCAGTGCCCCGGTGAGCGATCCGGTCACGATCGCGCCCATTCCGCCGCGTCAGTTCGACAAAGAGGCGAAACGCGCATGGCTCGATGCGCTCCACATGGTTGACAAACAGAACCGGATGACGGACTCCGGCGACATGTGGGACGCCCGCGACGGAATCCACCTGGCGAGTGAGACATTCTGGGAGGTCTTCTGCAATGAAGCCCCCGGCGCCTGTCCCAAGAGCCGGCCCGACGCGCACAACTCCACCGACTTCGGATACTTCCCGATGCTTTCGGCGGATTCGTCGAGCGAGTCTCTCAAAGATGTTCTGCGGGGCGGCCCCGGGGCGGCAGCCGCCGGAATCTGGTACAGAAATCTGCGTCCCGACGAGGATCCGGCAGAGGGGCTGTTCGCCAAGAACGTCGACGGCGACTACACCATCAACGTGCAGATCGGTCAGGGGAGCCGGGTGCGGACCCAGTGGATCTCGGTGACGAAGAGCTGGGACGTGATCAAGAAGTGGCGCCAGCCCGGTCAACGCGTGGCTATCATCGACGGAGATAAAGTCGAGGCGCGACTGGTCGACCTCACCACCGCCGAGAACAGGGCGAAGTACCTGCGAGGATTTCGTTCGCTGAACAACGCGCAATCATCGCAAGAGGCCCTGGTCGAGAGATACATCAACCCCAACGCCATCATCGGACTGGTCGAAGACGAGGAATGATCCAGTGGATTTCGACGAGGAACTCGTGTCGCAACTGGACGACGCGGCCGAGCGATTCATCGGGCCTCTGCGCCTGAACGACGGCTTCGATCAGCTCGCGCTGGACGAACTGTGCAGGCATATCGACCGGCTCGGACAGGAGTGGCGCACTTCCGAGGTCATTCCGAAATCGGTCGCCCTCCTCCTGTCGGAGCTGTACCCGGCGATCAGTGCCTGCGCCGACCTCTACGCGGGGGACGAACGCCAGGGAATGATCGAGGCCGCGGTGCGGGTCGGGGAAAGGGTCACCTACGCCTTGGACCCCGCGGGCGAACCCGAGATGTGAGGTCTCGCGCTGCACCGCCATCGCACACGACGAGCCCCGGACCACCCGTCCGGGGCTCGTTCGACATCGGCGGCCGCCCTGATCCTCCCGCCTCTCGCCCCCCGCCACCCGTCTCTCGGCTCCTGCCGGTCGCCCCTCCGGTACGCCCGGAGGGGCGAGCGGCGGGAGTCCGTGGCCCGTCAGGGGCCGGGGCCGCCGGGTGTCCGCGGCCCGCTTCCCGGCGAGAAACGCCACCGGCTCTTCCGGCACGACGTGCCCTCCACATCCGGCGCTCTGCCGATGAATCCCAGGTCAGCGGCCCTTTCGAGGGGATGTCGCCCCCTTACACGCGCCGACAGCGGGACGAAAGACCGCGTGGCTAATTTCGTTCTCGTCAGCCGCGGCCGCGTCGGTCCGCGGTGCACGACTACGAGATTCCGGGAGCGCCGGTGCGTCTGCCGCCGCGTTCTCGGCAAGGGGGGTCAGTCACCGATGACGGTGTCCACAGCCACGTTCGCGTCCGGTGTCCGGGCGCTGGAGTTCGTCCGGTCGGTCGACCGGCGCCTGCTCCACCGCCGGGCCCTGTCGGAGGTGTTCCTCACCGACACCGTCGCGGTGGACGGGCAGCGCTTTCTCGCGGGCGCCCAGCTCCCCTCCTCGCACGCCTACTTCACCGACCACGTGGGCCACACGGTCGTCGACCCGATCCTGCTGCTCGAATGCGCCCGGCAGGCCGAGACCTGCGGCGCGCACACCCACCTCGGCGTCGACGGCGACACGAAGTTCGTCCTCCAGTCGTGGTCCATGCGGCTGCCCGGCCTGTTCGCCGCGCACTCGGGCGACCCGGCGGAGCTGACCGTGGAGGTCACCACCGACCGGCCGGCCGACGCGACCACCCCCGCCCGGTCCGTCACGTACGGGATGCGCTTCCTGCTCTCGGGCGAGGAGGCCGGCGAGGCGCGCATGACGGTCGGCTACCTGTCGTCGGGGACGTACTCCTTCGTCCGGTCGAAGCGGCGCGGCAGCCCGCCCGTCTCGTCCGACGACGTCACGACCCTCCCGGCGACGGTGGCCCCGGCCGACCTCGGGCGCGTGAACCCGGTCAACGCCCTGCTCGTCGACCCCGTGCGGGACGGCGAGGGGATCTCGGCCGGGGTACGGATCCCCAACGACAACCCGAGCATGTTCGACCACGCCCAGGACCACCTGCCGGGCATGGTGCTCACCGAGGCCGCGCGGCAGGCCGCCCTGCTCGCCGGCGCCCGGCTCCTGGGCCGGCCGGCGCACGAGACCACGCTCGTCGGGTTCGACCTCGGCTTCGCCAAGTTCGCCGAACTCGACGCGCCGACCACGGTCGACGTGGTCCCCGAGGGTGAGAACGGCGCGATCCGGACCTTCCGGACCACCTTCCGGCAGAACGGCGACGAGGTCGCGTCCGGCACCGTGGAGACCACGGCCGTGCCCGCCTCGCACCGGAGCACACGGTGAGCGGGCGCGCGGCGGTGCTGACGGGGCTCGGCGGCTGGCTGCCGCCGAACCGCGTCACCAACGACGACCTCGCCCGGCAACTCGACACCACCGACGAGTGGGTGACCACCCGCACCGGGATCCGGCAGCGGTTCGTCGTCCCGCCGGGGCTGTCCACCTCGGACCTCGCGGTCCGGGCCGGGGCGCGGGCACTCGCCTCGGCGGGCACGGACACGGTGGACCTCCTCGTCCTCGCGACGAGCACCCCGGACCATCCGTGCCCGGCCACGGCGCCCGAAGTCGCCGGCCGGCTCGGGCTGGGGGAGATACCCGCGTTCGACGTGGCCGCCGTGTGCACCGGGTTCGTGTACGCGCTGGCGACCGCATCGAGCATGATCCGCGCGGGGATCGCCGCCAGCGCCCTGGTGATCGGCGCCGACACCTTCTCCACCATCCTCGACCCCGAGGACCGTACGACCAGGGCGATCTTCGGGGACGGCGCGGGGGCGGTGGTGCTGCGTGCCGGGAGCCTGGAGGAACAGGGCGCGCTGCTCGGGTTCGACCTGGCCAGCGACGGCACCCAGGCCGACCTGATCACCGTGCCGGGCGGCGGGTCCGAGTACCGCTCCAAGGGGCTCGCCGCACCGGGCGACGCGTTCTTCACGATGCAGGGGCGCTCGGTGTTCCGCAACGCGGTGACCCGGATGAGCGAGTCGTCGCGGCGGCTGGCGAAACAGCTCGACTGGCCCCTCGAATCCGTCGACCGGCTGGTCGCCCATCAGGCGAACATCCGCATCCTGACCGCCGTGGGCAGTGAACTCGGGCTGCCCGAGGAGAAGTTGGTGGTCAACCTCGACCGGGTCGGCAACACCGTCGCCGCCTCCGTCCCGCTGGCGCTGGTCGACGCCGCGCACGCGGGCGCGATCGCGCCGGGGCAGCGGACGCTGCTGTGCGGCTTCGGCGGAGGCCTCACCTGGGGGGCCGCGGCCCTGGAGTTCCCCGAGCTCTCCGTCGAACCCCTGCCCGGCCTTCTCGCGCCCGCCGAATCCGTCCGCACGAGCTGAGTCCGTCCGTACGGGCCGACTCCGGCGGTACGCGCCGGGTCCGTACGAGCCGAGTCCATCCGTAAGAAGTGAAGGAAGAGAACGCCTCATGAGCGCTGTACAGGAAAAGCTGACCGGTCTGCTCGTCTCCGAACTCGGCGTGCCCGCCGCGAAGATCGAGCCCGGGATCAGCTACAAGGACCTCGCCCTCGACTCGCTCGCCCTGATCGAGCTGACGATGATCATCAACAGGGAGCTGGGGGTCGACCTCACGGACGACATCCTCCAGGGCGAGACGACCGTGGCGGACACCGTCGAACTCATCGAGGCCCAGGGCGTGCGCGCGTGACCCTCTCCTCGAAGGGGGCCGTGGCGATCACGGGTGTCGGACTGGTGACCGCCGCCGGTCTCGACACACGGACGAGCTGGGAGCGG
Source organism: Streptomyces adustus (assembly GCF_009377175.1). Classification (GTDB taxonomy): domain Bacteria; phylum Actinomycetota; class Actinomycetes; order Streptomycetales; family Streptomycetaceae; genus Streptomyces; species Streptomyces adustus. The sequence continues at coordinate 3,999 of NZ_VJZD01000002.1, read as the reverse complement.
GTGTGTTCCGGCCGGCCGACCGCCGCTCCCGATCCTGAACTCGCCGGTCTGCCCGTCGACTTCTCCTGCCGGGTGCCCGGCTTCGACGCCGGCGCGCTGCTCGGTGCTGGAAGCGCTTGGCGGCTGGACCGCTTCACCCAGCTCGCGATCGTCGCCGCCCGCCAGGCGGTGGCCGACGCCGGCCTCGACCCGGAGCGCTGGGACGGCACCCGGGTGGGCGTCGTCATCGGCAACTCCCTCGGCGGTACCGCCACCTGGGAGCAGCAGCACCGCAGGTTCATGGAGGAGGCGCCGAGGAACGTCTCCCCGCTGATGATCCCCATGGGGATGTCGAACATGGTCGCGGGCCACACGGCCATCGACGTCAAGGCGTTCGGGCCGAGCATGGTCACGGCCACCGCCTGCGCGTCCGGCTCCAACGCCATCGGTGTGGCCCGTGACCTGCTCCGGTCCGGCACCTGCGACGTGGTGCTCGCCGGCGGGGCCGAGGCAGCCCTGACTCCCGGGACCATCACCGGACTGACCCGGATGGGCGGGCTCTCGGGACGGCGCGAGGACCCGGGTGCCGCGTCCCGGCCGTTCGACGCCGCGCGCGACGGCTTCGTCGCGGCGGAGGGCGCGGGAATCCTCGTACTGGAGCGGCCCGAGGACGCGCGGGCGCGCGGTGTCCCGGTCTACGCCGACGTCATCGGCTTCGGCTCGTCGACGGACGCGTACCACGCCACCGCGCCCGACCCGAGCGGAGCCGGGATGGAGCGGGCGCTGCGCGCCGCCCTCGCCGACGCCGGTGTGGGGACGGACGAGGTGGACCACGTGAACGCGCACGGCACCTCCACCCCGCTCAACGACGTCACCGAGGGCCGCGTACTGCGCCGGGTCCTGGGCGAGCGCCCGAAGGTCACCTCGACCAAGGGGGTCACCGGGCACGCGCTCGCCGCCGCGGGCGCCATCGAGGCCGCCTTCACCGCCCTGGCGCTGCGTCACGGCGTGGTGCCGCCGACGGCCAACCTCACCGAACTCGACCCCGAGATCGACCTCGACGTCACGACGGGCAGGGCGGCCGAGGCGCCCCTGGAGGTCGCGGTCAGCACCTCGCTCGGTTTCGGCGGCCACAACGCCGCACTCGTATTCGCGGCCGCCTGAAGGCGGAAGGAGAGCAGGAAGTGCGCCTGAGAAGTCTGGGCAACACGGGAATCAAGATCGGCAGCGTCGGTCTCGGGTGTATGGGGATGAGCTGGCTCTACCAGGAGTCCGCCCGGGACGACGAACGCTCCGTGCGGGTCATCAACGAGGCGCTGGACCTCGGCGGGAACCTGCTGGACACCGCCGATCTCTACGGGGCCGGCCACAACGAGACGCTGCTGGGCAAGGCGATCGCGGGCCGCCGCGACGAGGTCGTCGTCGCGACGAAGTTCGGCATCGTCCTGGAGGATCTCCAGCAGCGGACGGCCCACCGCGACAACTCGCCGTCCTATGTGCGTACGGCGGTCGAGGCCAGCCTGCGCCGGCTTGGCGTCGACGTCATCGACCTCTACTACGTCCACCGCATCGACCCCGCGGTCCCGCTGGCGGAGACCTGGGGAGTGATGGCCGAACTGGTCGCGGAGGGCAAGGTGCGCTGGCTCGGCCTGTCCGAGGCCACCGTCGCGCAGGCCCGCGCCGCGCACGAGATCCACCCGGTGACCGCCGTCCAGTCCGAACTGTCGCTGTGGACGCGCGACGCGCTGGAGGGAGAGGAGGGCGGAATCGTCGGCTGGTGCGAGAGCGCGGGGGCGAGTTTCATCCCGTTCGCGCCGCTGGGCCGCGGCTTCCTCACCGGCACCCTGCACGCCGGCCAGTTCGAGGACAGCGACTTCCGTACCGCCAACCCGCGCTTCCACCGCGCCGCGATGGAGGCGAACCAGCGCATCGTCGACGGGATCAGGGAGGTCGCCGACCGCCGTTCGGTCACGCCCGCCCAGATCGCGATCGCCTGGACGCTGGCGCAGGGCGAGCGGGTGGTGCCGATCCCCGGCACCAAGAACCCGCGCTATCTGCGGGAGAACCTGGCCGCGGCGGAGGTCCACCTCGCCGCGGAGGACCTGGCCGCCCTGGCCGCCCTGCCCACCGCCGTCGGAAGCAGGTACTGAGCCCATGGGCGACGAACCGCGCCCCGCCGGCGTCGCACCCGGCGGCACCGGGCGCGTGGACGACCGGGGCGGCGAGCACGGGTCCGCACGGGCGGTCCGGATCGCGTTCTTCGACGTCGACGAGACGCTCGTCGACGTCAAGAGCATCTTCTCCTTCCTGGAGTTCCACCTCGGCGACCCGGACCGGTACCGCGCCGCCGAGAGCGAGCTGACGAGCGCGGCACGGGTCGGCGTATCCCGCGAGGAGACCAACCGCACCTACTACCGCAACTACACGGGGATGGCACAGGCCGCGGTCGCCGAGAGCGGGCGCCGCTGGTTCGCCCGGGAACTGCGGCGCGACGGCTTCCTCCACCGCGGGGCCGTCCGCGAACTGCGGCGGCTCCGGGCCGAGGGGTACCGGATCGCGCTCGTCTCGGGGTCGTTCCGGGCCTGTCTCGACCCGATCGCGGAGCAGCTCGGCGCGGAGCACGTGCTGTGCAGCGACCCCGAGGTGGTCGCGGGCCGGTACACGGGCGAGGTGCACGCCGTGGTGATCGGCGAGGCGAAGGCCACCGCCGCCCGTGCGCTGATGGCCCGGTCGGGCGCCCGTCCCGAGGACTGCGTCGCCTACGGCGACCACGCCTCGGACCTGCCGCTGCTGACCTGCGTGGGCGGTGCGGGGGTCGTCGGGGACGACCCGGTGCTCGCCGCCCACGCCGACCGGCTCGGCTGGATCCGGCTGCCACGGACCGCCGGGCCGGCAGCGACGGCACAGGGGAGCGCCGCTGCCGGCCCGGCCACCAATGCGTACACGGAGGAACTCACCCATGCGACTCGGTAACGGCCTGGGCATACGGGCCGTCGGAACCTGCCTGCCGGAGACCGTCGAGACCGCCCAGGACGCCCTCGCGCGCGGGCGGATCGACGAGGACGACCTGGTGAACACCGGTGTCACCGAGGTCCCGGTCTCCAGGACGCTCTCGGCTCCGGACCTGGCGGTCCGGGCGGCACGCGGCGCGCTCGACGCGGCGGGCTGGCACGGCGCGGACCTCGGCTTCACCGCGCACGCCTGGATCCACCACCAGGGCCACGACTTCTGGTCGCCCGCGCACTACGTGGCGCACCAGGTCGGCGCGGTGCGCGGGGTGCCGCTGGGCATCCAGGTGATGTGCAACGGCGGCGGCACCGCGCTGGAGGCGGCCGCCTCGCGGCTGCTGGCCGACCCCGCCACCGCCACCGCCCTGGTCACCACCGGCGACCGCTTCCCCGACGAGGGATTCGACCGCTGGGCGGGCGACTACGGCGTCTTCTACGGCGACGGCGCCACGGCGCTCCTGCTGCACGAACGCGACGACAGCGTCGACGAGTTCACGCTCCTCGGGCTGTCCAGCGCCGCCGTCTCGGCGGCCGAGGGACTGCACCGCGGCCGGGACGAGTTCACCCCGGCGACCCGGTGGCACAGCGACCGGATCGACGTCAGGCGCACCAAGAAGGCGTTCATCACCGATGTCGGCCTCGACGGCTTCTACAGCGGTGTGCACGACGCCCTGCGCGGCATCGTCACGACCGCGCTGGAGGAGGCCGGCGTCGACGCCGGAGATCCCCGAGTCCGGGTGCTCGCCCTGCCCAGGGTCGGCGTCAAGGTCCGCCGTGAGACGTACCACCCGGCGGTCGAGGGGCTGACCAAGGCGGACATCGTCGAACTGGGCGCCCGGACCGGCCACTTGGGGGCCGGCGACCTGGCCGCGAACCTGGCGGACATCCGCGGGCGGGAGCTGCTGGCCCCGGGCGAGATCGCCGTCGCCGTCTCGGCGGGCGGGGGCTTCGGCTTCACCTGCGCGATCGTCGCCCGGCCCGTGCGCTGAGCCCGGCCCGCACCCCTGCGTTC
>NZ_VJZD01000029.1 GCF_009377175.1 Streptomyces adustus | reverse complement strand
CATCGAACGCCACTGCCCGGAAAGGGACCCGCCGTGTCCGCTGAACCCGCCCCCTCCTCCGCCGGGCTGCCGGACGGCCGGTCCGCACAAGCGCTGTTGGCCGAACTACGGGAGCTGCGCGCCGGTGACGCCCCGACCCGGGGCGGCCACACGTTCGCCTATGTGTACGACGCGGGGCTGCCGGGTCTGGACGAACTGGCCGGTGCCGCGTACGGGGCCTTCGCCACCGTCAACGGCCTGGACCCGACCGTGTTCCCGAGTGTGGGCCGGCTGGAGAACGAGGTCGTGGGGGCGGTGTCCGCGCTCCTCGGCGTCCCCGGCGCGCAGGGCACCTTCACCAGCGGCGGCACCGAGTCCGTCCTGCTGGCGGTGAAGACCGCGCGGGACCACGCCCGCGCGGCGCGGGGCGTCACCCGTCCCCAGGTGGTGCTCCCCTCCACCGCGCACGCGGCGTTCCACAAGGCCGCCCACTACCTCGGGGTCGAAGCCGTGGTGGTGCCGGTCCGCCCGGAGAGCTTCCGTGCCGACGCCGGGGCCATGGAGGCCGCGCTGACCGACCGCACCGTCCTGGTGGTGGCGTCGGCGCCGTCGTACGCGCACGGGGTGATGGATCCGGTGGCGGAGATCGCGGCGGCGGCCGACCGGCGCGGGGTGCTGTGCCATGTGGACGCCTGCATCGGCGGCTGGTTCCTGCCCTTCCTGCGCCGCACCGGCCGTACCGTGCCGCCGTTCGACCTGTCGGTCCCGGGCGTGACGTCGCTCTCGGTCGATCTGCACAAGTACGGGTACGCCGACAAGGGCGCCTCGGTGATCCTGTACCGGGACGGCGAGCTGCGCCGCCACCAGTACTTCGCGCACGCCGGCTGGCCCGGCTATCCGGTGGTCAACCCGACGATGCAGGGTACGAAGTCCGCGGGGCTACTGGCCCAGGCGTGGGCGGTGCTGCGGCACATCGGCGACGACGGGTACACCGCGCTGGCCCGCCGGGTGGCCGACGCCGCCGACCGGCTCGTACCGGGGCTGAGGGCGGTGGAGGGCATCCGGGTCCTGGGCGAGCCGTCGGGCAGCCTGGTCGCGTTCACCGTCACGGACGCCGACGGCGCGCCCGACCTGTCCCTCGTCCTGCATCTGGCCGACGAGATGCGCGAGCGCGGCTGGTACCTCCAGCCGCAGCTGTCCTACGACGGTCTGCCGCCGAACCTGCATCTGACGCTGACTCCGGCGACCGGCGACCGGGTGGAGGCGCTGCTGGCCGATCTGGGACCGGCGTTGAAGGCGGCCCGCGGCGCCGGAGCGCTGACCGTCGATCCGGGTCTGGTGCAACTCGCGGCCGAGCTGGACCCGGACGCCCTGACGCCCGAGGAGGTCGGCGGGGTGCTGGCCTTCGCGGGTCTCGGCGAGGGGGCCGGGCTGCCGACGAGGATGGCGCCGGTGCTGGCGTTGCTGGACGCGCTGCCGGGACGCCTCAAGGAGCGGTTGCTGACCGAGTTCGTGGGGTCGCTCTTCCGGATCTGAGCCGCCGCCCGGGGGGCACCGCGTGCGGTGCCCCCCGGGACGGCTCGATCCGGCGAGTCCGACTCGGAGAGTCCGACCCGGAGGGCGCGGCTCAGCCGCGGGCCGCGTGACCCGCTCCGGGCTTCCGCCCGTTGGGCCACAGGCGCGGCTTCCGCTTCGCCGCGATGTCCTCGATCCAGCCGGTCGCCAGGATCATCAGGCCGATCAGGGGCCAGACCAGGACGAACATCCAGAGGTTGTACGTCGTGTCGAGGATGGACGACGCCCGCTCCCCCTCCATGAAGGGGAGGTTGTAGGCCAGGTCGATGATCGGGACGGTGGCCAGGATCAGCAGGTTGTGCCACAGGTAGATCGTGACCGCCCGGTTGTTGGAGAGGGTGATCAGCTTGTCCCAGCGGGCCAGTGGGCGGGGCAGTTCCTGCCAGGACGGGGAGTACTGGAGCAGGATCACCACGAACCCGAACGACCAGGCCGCCTGGGCCAGCGGGATGTCGTTGAGGTCCCAGCCGTCGGGTCCCTGGTGACCCGACCCCCACCACAGGCCGAAGGCCATGAGCAACGACGAGCAGGAGATCGCCATGTAGCGCGGGATCCGGCCGAGCAGTCCCTCGTGGTGGGCGAAGCCCAGCACCCAGCAGCCGCCGTAGACGGCGAAGTCGGTGACCGCGTTGCCGGTCTCGCCGGGTATGGTCACGACCCCGGTGCCCACCACCGCCGTCAGGGCGAGCGGCGCGAGCAGCGTCGGCCAGGGCGCCCTGCGGAACGCCCACAGCAGCAGCGGCGAGGCCAGCACGAACCACAGGTAGGCCCGCAGGTACCAGAGCACGCCCGCCGCCTGGGCCGGCCAGGTGTCCTCCAGCAGTCCGGACCGGGAACCGAGGTGCCAGGGGAAGGGCGGCGCCCCGAACGGGACGATGTAGTCGAACAGCTCGACCACGCCCCAGGTCCCGCCGAGGTCGGGGTCCTTCGCCGGGTTCCAGCCGGCCGCGAACATCATCGCCAGCACGACCGCGCTGAACGCCCACAGCGGCGGCAGCAGCCGTCGGATCCGGCTGCGGATGACGCCTGCCGCCGGACGCTTCAGCGAACGCGCCATCAGCGAGCCCGCCAGCGCGAACATCACTCCCATCGAGGGGAACAGCACGGTCAGCCAGGCCCAGCCGAACAGGTGGTAGACGACCACGCGGACCAGGGCGATCGAGCGCAGCAGGTCGAGATAGCGGTCGCGTCCCGGTTTCCCGGACCCGGCCGCGACGGGCTGCGGCGCGGGCGCCGCGGCGGCCGGCTCCGGCACGAGGCCGGCCGTCCGCTGCCGCGGGACGCCGAAGGCCGGTGTCCGCTCGGGGCCGGTCTCGGCTCCGGTGATGGGTCCCTGATTCATGCCACGGGCCTCCGATCGCCGCCGTCGCCGGTCCGTTGGTGCGGCACCGGGCCGCCGGGCGCTTCCACGACACCGGTGCGGCGCAGCTTCTGCCAGCGCAGTCGGCCGCCGGTCAGGGCCGTGATCCAGGACTGGAGCAGGACGACGTACATGATCTGTCGGTAGAAGATCTGCTGAAGGGGCAGGGAGAGCAGGTGGATCATGGGCTCGCGGTCGAGCCGGAAGGCGTAGGCCGCGCACACCACCTGGACGGCGAGGACGCCCAGCCAGGCCACGATCGTCTTCTGGGTGGGGCCGAAGACCACCCCGTACAGCAGGAAGACGTCGATGAGCGGGGCCAGCAGCGGGGCCAGCACCATGAACAGGGAGACGAAGGGCAGGCCGACGCGGCCGAAGCGGCCGGACGGGCCGCGTTCGACGACGGCCTTGCGGTGCTTCCAGATCGCCTGCATGGTGCCGTACGACCAGCGGTAGCGCTGGGACCACAGTTGCTGGACCGACTCCGGGGCCTCGGTCCAGGCGCGGGCCTTCTCCGTGTAGACGACCTTCCAGCCGTCGCGGTGGATGGCCATGGTGATGTCGGTGTCCTCGGCGAGGGTGTCGTCGCTCATGCCGCCGACGCGTTCCAGCGCGGAGCGGCGGAAGGCGCCGACCGCGCCGGGGATGGTGGGCATGCAGCGCAGGACGTCGTACATCCGGCGGTCGAGGTTGAAGCCCATCACGTACTCGATGTGCTGCCAGGCGCCGATCAGCGAACTGCGGTTGCCGACCTTGGCGTTGCCCGCGACCGCGCCCACCTTCGGGTCGGCGAAGGGCTGGACCAGCTCGCGGACGGTGGCCGGTTCGAAGACGGTGTCGCCGTCCATCATCACGATCAGGTCGTAGCGGGCGTTCGCGACACCGCGGTTGAGGGCGGCCGGCTTGCCCGCGTTCAGCTGACGGATCACCCGCACGTTCGGCAGCCCCATGGCCTCCACGATCCGGGCGGTGCCGTCGGAGGAGCCGTCGTCGATGACGATGACCTCGATGGGGTGCTCGCTCGCCATCAGCGAACGGACCGTGTTCTCGATGCACTTGGCCTCGTTGTACGCCGGGACCAGCACCGAAACCGGTTCGGTGACCGGCTGCGGACCCCAACGGAAGTCACGGCGGCGCACCTTGCGGGCGTGCAGCGCCGACAGCAGCAGCATGAGCACGAACCGGCTGATGACCAGGACCCCGATCACCGCGAGGCAGACCACCAGCACGTCGGTGATCCCGTCGGCGGCCCACACCAGGAAGGTCCAGGTCCTGCCCTTCCACAGGTCGACCCCGGTGACGGGCGTGTGCGCGCTCGGTGCGCCGAGGGCGTCCGTGAGGTTGTCGAACTCGTAGCCCTGGCTCTGGAGTTGTGGCAGGAAACGGTCGAGGGCCTGCACGGTCTGGTGGCGGTCGCCGCCGGAGTCGTGCATCAGGACGATCGCGCCCTTGCCGCCCTTGGGCGTGGCGCGGCGGATGATCTCGTCGACGCCGGGCTTCTTCCAGTCCTCGCTGTCGGTGTCGTTGACGACGGTGAGGTAGCCGCGTGCGCCGATGTACTTGGTGACCGGCCAGGACTTGTCGTCCATGGCGTCGGCGAACGACGAGTACGGGGGCCGGAAGAGCGAGGTACGGATGCCGGCCGCGCCCGCGAGCGCGAGCTGGTTCTGCGACAGCTCCCAGTCGATACGGCCCTTGGACTGGTAGGAGAGGTCGGGGTGGTTGAAGGTGTGCAGGCCGACCTCGTGTCCCTCGTCCACCATGCGCTGGACCAGCTCCGGGTAGCGGGAGGCCATGGTGCCGGTGACGAAGAAGACGGCGTGCGCGTGGTGCTTCTCGAGCACGTCCAGGACCTTGGGGGTCCAGGTCGGGTCGGGGCCGTCGTCGAAGGTGAGGACCAGATGGTGGTCGGGCACGCGCAGACTCGTGGTGCGGCCGCTGCGGGTGTCGATCACCGGTCCGCCGTCCAGGATCTCCTCCGGGACCCGGTCGGACGCGGCCTCGGGCTGGATACGGTGATCGGCCAGGATCTCGCTGTGCACATAGCCGCGCAGCATCAGCATCGCCATCATGGCGACCAGGACGAGCACGGGCAGCAGCAGGCGCATCGGCAGGCGGCGCCGGGATCCGGCGCGGGCCATGGCCGCGAGCCGGCCACGGCGGTCAGGGGATGCCATCGGAAGTGGTGCTCCAGGGACGGATGATTGACGGGGCACGCAGAGGTGTCAGGAGGCGGGCGTCGCCGCGGTCGAACCGTCGGCGAGCGGGCCGAGTCCGAGGACGTCCACGGTGGTCGGCGACGGGGTGCTCGCATCGGTGGCCGGCGCGCTCGCGCTGGGCGAGGCGGCGGTGGGATGCGTCGAGGCGGTGGGGGGCGTGGTCACCGTGGAGCCGGTGGTGTCGCGCGTCGTCCGCGCGGACGGCTCCAGCTTCGAGGAGGCCGTCGGCTCACTCGGGCCCGAGGTGGCCGGGGAGGTCACGGCGCCGGTGCCCGAGGACGTCTCCGAGGCGGTGCCCTGCGACGCTTCGGCGGTCGGCGTGGCATCGGCGGGGTCCGCGGGCTGCGCGGGCTGCGACGGCACCGAGGAGGGGTCGACCTGGCTCACGGGCGCGTCGTCGTCCTGCGCGGGCACGGGCAGCCACGGCGCGCTCGAACTGCCGGAGAGCAGGGTGGCGACGATGACGACCGAGTAGACGGCACAGGCCACGCCGATGGCCATGCCCAGTCGACGCAGCCAGCGGCCGCGGCGGCCCGACTCGTCGACGAAGACGGGACTGCCGTCGCGCTCGTCGGGACGACCGCTCAGGTAGGAGACCTCGGGGACCGACAGGCCGACGGTGGACATCTGCACGGTGAGTTCGTGCGGGTCGTGGAGCGGTTCCTCCAGGTCGGAATCCGGCGCCTGGGCCGGAACCGCGGCCTTGGCCTGCGCCGGGGCCGGTAGCGGCGCCTGGGCCTGTGTCCGGGCCGGAGCCGGGGCGAAGCTCCGCCCCGCGAACGGGTTGCGCGGCGCCCGGGCGTTCGGGATGGCGGCCGTCCGCGGAGCGGGCTTCCCGGACTCGTTCAGATCCGCCCGGAACGTCCGGGTCTCGGCCGTGTCGATCCGGCCGCCGGCTCCGCTCCGGTCGACCGGATCGGTTTCGGACCCGGACGCATCGACGGACCCTTCGGATACGGCGTCTTTCCGCCACATGTTCACGTACCCCATCCCCCACGGAAATGTCTTGGGTGTGCGGACAATTCCGAGCGCATCTCGGCCGCACCAGGCCCCCGCCTGCCCCGAGCATCCCCGTCTACCTGACGCTGGACGCTAAACCTAGCTCACGCGTACGAAGCGTGCAGTTTGTGTTCGAGGGATGAACAGTAACGGATGTTCAAAGGTGTCTAAAAACTGACCATGGCGGGAACTTGCTTCACGACGGGCAGTGATGCGACGTCCGAATAGGCCGGAAACGGGATGGAGCGGGCAGAGAGGACCGTTCAGCGTCCCGGCGCCTCGTCCGCCCGGTCGGCTCGATCGGCTCGGGCCGCCATCCAGTCGCGGTAGTGCGTGGGGGCGATGCGGGCGCCCTCCGGCGCGGTCAGGACGTCGCCCTTGGGGACGGCGAACATCCCGGCGGTGTCGTCGGTGACGACGTGACCCGCTCCGCCCTCGGCGGCCAGGGTGATGCTCCCCAACTCGTCGAGGGGGAAGACCTCGGGGCCCGCGACGTTCAGGGTGCCGTCGAGCGGCGCGCCCATGGCGACGTCGGCGACCGCGTCCGCGACATCGGCGGCGGCGACGGGCTGGAGCGGGGTGCTGGGCAGCCGGACGGTGTCGCCGTCCGTGGTCCAGGACAGCACGGCGTCGACGAACTCCATGAACTGGGTGGCCCGTACGACGGAGTACGGCAGACCGTCGGCCTTGAGCAGGTCCTCCTGAAGGACCTTCGCCCGGTAGTAGTCCAGCTCGGGCACCTTGTCCGCGCCCACGATGGACAGCACCACCACGTGCCCGACGCCCGCCGCACGGCTCGCCTCCAGCACCTTGGCCATCGATGTACGGAAGAACTCGGCCGAGGCCTCGTCGAAGGTGGGCGAGTTCGTCAGGTTGACGACCACCTCGGCGTCCGCGAGCGCGGCGCCCAGCCCTTCGCCGGTGAGGACGTTCACCCCCGTCGACAGGGAGAGCGCCCTCGCCTCGTGGCCCTGCACCTTCAGCCGGGCGACCACGCGCGAGCCGATCAGACCCGTACCGCCGAGAACCGCGATCCTCATGTCCGTTCCTTTCGTGGTGGTTCACCGCCCGTCGCCGTGCGACGTCACCGACGACGCCTCCGGCGTGGGGGGTTCGGTCGTGCCGCGCGGCGCGCCGCGTAGCCGAGGGGCAGGTAGCGGACGCGCTCGGGCAGCAGGGGGAAGAGGGTGCGCAGGACCGCGCCGAACCCGCGCAGCAGACGTTCGTCCCGGGGCGTCCACGCCAGGCCCAGCCGGTCCCGGGCCACGGGCGGCAGCAGGCCGACGGTGACGAACACGCGCAGCCGGGTCAGCGGCGGATGGAGCACCGGCCACAGCAGTCGTACGGGGGCGGATGCGCCCGGGGGCGCCGGGACGGGTCGCCGCGGGTCGAGCAGTTCGCGCGCCACCGGTGTCATCTCCAGTTCGTCGCGGACCATCGTGTCGAAGTACGTCCAGTACTCCTCGGGGTTCTCCGGCATGTCGCGGTCCTTGATGCCGAGGATGCGTCCGAGCTGCCGGAGTTCGTCGTAGAGACGGCGGCTCTCGGCGGGGGTCAGGGGCCGTGCGAGGTACCGGGCGGCGCGCAGGAAGACGGGGTACGCGGTGGCGTGGACCCAGGCGTAGCAGGCGGGGGTGAGCGCGTGGTAGGGGCGGCCCCGGGTGTCGGTGCCGTTGATGGTGCGGTGCAGCCGGCGCAGTCGGCGCCCCTCCTCGGCGGCGCGCTCGCCGCCGTAGATCCAGAGCTGGAGCGACTCCAGGGACCGGTCGAGGCGCCCCCAGGGGTCGGTGCGGAAGACGGAGTGCTCGTCGACGCCCGCGCCGACCGCCGGGTGCGCGACCTGGAGGACGAAGCCGGCCGGCAGCGAGAACAGCAGGCGACGGTCGCCGGCGATGTCCCAGAGGATCGTCTGCGGGGTGAGCGGGGCCGGTTCCCCGTGGACGGTCCTGGCTTCCGTGTCGGTCACGGTCCTCACCTCGACAGAGCGGTCCTGACGCCTCCGCCTCTCCGTGGTGCCCGGAGCGGGCCACCGGAAAACATTTATCACTTCTTTATACCGCGCCCCGGCGCACACCACCGACCCCACCCGTCCGACCTGCTGCGGAGCGGTGTACGGAGCGGTATACGGAGCGGGAGCGGGAACCGGGCGACGCGAAAGGCCGACCACGTGGGTGGTCGGCCTTTCGTCATCCCGGTGCGGTCGGGTCACCAGGACGCGTAGGACCCCTCGGGGCGGCTGTCGTCCCCGGCCGGGGCGGCGGTGTCCGCGTAGTGCTGCTGCGTCGCCTCGTACGGCTGCTGCTGTGTCGCCTCGTACGGCTGCTGCTGCGGCTGCTGCCGCGGCTGCCACTGGGAGACCTCGAACGCCTGCGGCACCTCGTACGCGGGCGCCGACCTGTAGACCGGCTCCTCCTCGCTGCCGCCCATCATGTCGGGGTCGAACATCACGATCACCGCCGCGACCAGCAGGACGATGAAGGGGCCGACCAGCATGAGCAGGAGGAACCCGAGCAGGCTCGTGGACGACTGCGAGGACTCGATCACGCCGTCGACGTGGACGGACACCGCGGCCATGCCGGTGTAGTGCATACCGGTGACGGCGACCCCCATCACCAGGCTCGCCCCCAGGGTGGACCAGAGTCCCTGGATGGAGACGGCCGCCCAGAGGGCCGCCGTCGCGGCGACGACGGCGATGACGACGGACAGTACGACGGTCATCACGTCGTACTGGACGAAGCCGTGGGCGTCCATGGCCGCCATGCCGAGGTAGTGCATCACCGCCACGCCGACGCCGGTGATGGTTCCCGCGATCGCCAGGTTGGCGCGCGACGCACCGCGGTACCCGACGAGGAAGACACCGACGGCCACGACGGCGATCGCGACGGCGAGGCTGAAGAGGGTGAGCCCGGAGTCGTAGCTGACCAGCGCACCGCCGACGCTGAAGCCGATCATGGCGATGAAGTGCATCGTCCAGATGCCGCAGCCGATCGCCACGGAGCCCAGCAGCAGCCAGTTGGCCTTGCGGTCCGTGCGCCGCAGCGAGCGTGTCGTACAGCGCAGTCCCAGCGCGGCCCCCAGACAGGCCATGACGTACGCCGCGATGGGTGTCACGGCGCCGTAGTAGAAGTTGGAGACGTCTGCGGTCATGAGGTGTTCTGTTCCTTCAACTGCGTGGTGGCACAGGGCTGCGGTGAGCCGGACGGCGGGGCTGTCGGCACAGTGCCGTGCGACCGCTACGCCCGGCGTCCCGGAGCCGCGACGGGCCCGGGACCGCTGCCCGATCACTGCGATCGGGACGGCCGGGGCACCAGCACGCGCGGCGCCAGCCGACCGGGTTCGGTCGGCGGGTGTCGCCGACCGCGTCGTGGGTCGGTCAGGCCGGGTGCGTACTGCGTCGCGCAAGGGCTCTGACGCGAAGTCAGGGCACCGGCACCGGACGTTCTGTGCGCCCCACCTGTTCGATGTGTTTACAAGTTAAACACATGCCTTTCGCCTCTCCCTCACCCCTCACCCCCGGCCCGTCTCATCGACACGAGGGCCGGTGGAGATGTTTGTCCCCGTCTGGCCGGATCGCTCCCTGCGCCCGGCGTCCGCCACGGGTCACCGGGGCCACGCGACAGGGTGAATGCCCGCAGAATGCCGACTCTGACGGGCTTGCAACGACTCATACCCCATGACCGTTTGGTCTCCTTGAAGTCGATTTCGCATCGACTCGACCCACTCGGCCTCTTGGTCCTGAACGACTCCGGCCGGCACGTCAGGCATGGGCGTGCGGGTCCGCCGTCAGGTCGGCGAAGTCGGCGAGCATGTGCGAGGTGTGCGCGGGCAGGCCGGTGAGGAGACGGAACGAGTGGGCCGCCTGGTGCACCAGCATGCCGCCGCCGTGCAGGACCCGGGAGCCCAGTGCGCCGCCGGCCCTCAGCAGAGGAGTGTGCAGGGGGCGGTAGTTCAGGTCGGCCAGCCACAGCCGCGGGTGCAGCAGCCGGGCCGCGAGCGGCAGTCGGGGATGGTGGACGGAGCCGGCGGGCGAGGCGTTGACGAGCCCGTCCGCCTCGCTCAGCACCACCTCCAGAGCCTCGGGCGAAACGGCCCGGGCCCGCTCCTGGCCGCTGTGCTCGTTGAGCGCCTCGGCCAGGGCGACGGCACGCTCCTGGAGCGGGTCCACGACCTGGAGGTGCCGCGCTCCCCGGTCGAGCAGGGCGTGGGCGACGGCCGCGCCGGCGCCTCCAGCGCCGAGCAGCACCACCCGGTCGAGGCGCGCGTCGGGAAGTCCGCGGGCGAACGACTCGGAGAACCCGGCGAGGTCGGTGTTGTGGCCGACCGCCCGCCGGTCCGGAGTGAAGACGACGGTGTTGACGGCGCCGACCCGTAGGGCCGTCGGGGCCAGCTCGTCGAGATGGGGCATGACGAGCCGCTTGAAGGGGTGGGTGACGTTCAGCCCCGAGAAGCCGCAGTCACGGCAGGAGCGGAGCAGTTCGTGCAGGTCGTGCCCGCCCGCCGGCTTGGCACCGGTGTCGAGCAGCCGGTAGAGGTAGCGCACACCGTGCCGGTCGGCTTCGTACTCGTGGAGCTGGGGGCTGAGCGAGTGGCCTATGTCGGTGCCGACGAGTCCGACGAGGTAGGAGTACTGGGTCACGGCGACTCCACGCGAGTAATGTACGAACTAGTTCGTTATCCATATCAGGACGGGTGCGCCGCGGGAAGTACCGCGACAGCCCCGGCCCGGCTCGCGCGGAACGCGCCCGTCGCGGCCGGACCGGGTGGGGAGGGCGGGCGCGACATGTCGTCAGGGTCCGTCCCGCGAACGGCAACCGCCGCCGCCGTGCGGACAACGCGCCGGTGCCCGGGGTCAGCCCGTGGTGCGGGCGGTGCCCGGCGCCGCGAGCGCCGGGTTCAGGCCGGTGCGCAAGAGGCCCAGATAGTGGCTGAGATGAGTGGCCGCGTCGAGCATGGCCAGACCGCGCGCCCGCAGCCGGAGGTGCCAGTCGTCCAGGGCGCTGGACAGGGCGTCGCTGCCGTCGGCCGTGCGGATCTGCTCGACCACGGTGGATATGTGGTCCAGCGGGTATCCCCCGCGCCGCAGGAGATGGGCGAGTTCGGCGTCGCGGATGTCGCTCGGCCGGAAGACGCGATATCCGCTGGCCGGGTCGCGCGCGGGGGTGAGGATGCCGACCTCCTCCCAGTTGCGCAGGGTGGCCGGGGTGACACCGAGGCGGCGCGCGAGCGCGCCGATGGTCCGGGGGACGGGGGCCGTCGGGTGCGGCGGGTCGGCGTCGGACTCCGCCGTCAGGTGGTCCACCGCTCTCCTGACGGCGTCGAGGGTGTCGCGGTCGCGCAGCAACTGGTCGTGCCCGCGGTCGATGATCGTCAGGGCGCCGTCGAGTTCGTCGTCGTGGAGTGCGTTCATGATCTGGCCGCCGGCCGAACAGCCGTAGCCCGGGATGAGGGAGAGATACACGCGTAGCGCGGCCACGTGCAGCTCGGTGTAGATCCGGTATCCGCTCTGCGTGCGCTGGGCGGGCGGGATGAACCCCTCCCGTTCGTAGTTGCGGACCGCCTGGGCCGAGAGCCCGTGTTCGCGGGCGAGATCGGATGGTCGCAAGGTGATCACCGGTTTTGAGTCTTCCAACATGACCGCAGGATCAAAGTTCTCAGAAGTCTCAATGGTTGTTCAACCGAACAGCGTAATAACCCGATTCGGGACATGGGACACTACGTCACCGCACTACGGGAAAGACCGCCATCCGACCTCGGGACTGCGTGCGGCCCGGCCTCAGGGCGCCTTGAAAAGTGTCGGGAAGCGGGGCGCCAGCCAGGGCTTGCGGCCCCACACCAGGATCCGCCCCTGGGTGAGCGCGCCCCACTGCCGGCGTCGGCCGAGGGCCATCAGCAGGAAGGTGACCGGCTCGATGTGGATGGTGCAGTCCGGGCGGTCCGGCAGCCGCGGCTCGACGGACACCTCGCCGTCGGACAGGGTCACACCGAAGCGGCCGCCGCTCCACAGGCGGATCGCGTAGCGGGCCGTCAGCCCGGCCGTGCGGGCGGTGTCGGTCACCCGCGGCATGGCCGTGATCAGGAACGGCAGGGTCAGCTCGACCCGGGCACGGTCGATCATGTGCGGACGGCCCAGGGCGCGGGCGAGGTCGTAACCGTGGCCGAGCATATGGGTGAGCAGGTACGACCCCAGCACCTGGGGGGTCATCGGGCCCAGCGGGCTGACGAGGGTCTCCTCGGCCGCGGTGCCCTCGTCCCACGCCCTGAGGTAGGCCTCGGCCTGCGCCACGATCATCGCGGCCAGCGGCTCGGCCCGGCGCTCGTCGAAGGCGGCGAGCGCCTGCTCGTTGGCCGCGGCGAGGCTCTGCGGGGTGCCGTCCCCGTAGCCGCGCGGGCGTCCTGCGGCGATGTCGGCCATCAGTTCGTTGGCCTGCGCCAGGTGCGCCGCCGCCTGCCCGACGTTCCACTCGGCCCCGGGTATGGGACGCCCCATGTCGGCGCCCCCGCGCAGCAGCGCGGCGATCTCCTCGGCGGTGTCGCGGATGGCCGCGCCGAGCCCCTCGGGCAGCGTGCCTCGTACGTCCTGCCCAGCCACTGGTTCCACGCCGTTCCCGCCCTCGATCTCGTGCCGTGCGATGTCGTGCCATGTCGTGCCATGCCATGCCGTGTGCGGGCGCGACCGGTGGGGCGCACGCACGACGAATCACCCGGGAGTAGACCAGGCGACGGCGCCTGCGACAAGACA
Source organism: Streptomyces adustus (assembly GCF_009377175.1). Lineage (GTDB taxonomy): Bacteria > Actinomycetota > Actinomycetes > Streptomycetales > Streptomycetaceae > Streptomyces > Streptomyces adustus. Next base: position 43,673 of record NZ_VJZD01000029.1, on the reverse strand, counting down.
CAGGCCCTGGCTAAGGTGCGGAGATGACTTCGTACCGCTATCTCTCCGATCTGTTCTCGCTGGACGGCCGGGTCGCCGTGGTGACGGGCGGCAGCTCCGGCATCGGCCGGGGCATCGCCGGGGCGCTGGCCCGAGCCGGCGCGAGTGTGGTGATCGTGGCCCGCAGGGAGTCGGAACTGGTCGCCACCGTGGATGAGTTCACCGCGGACGGCTGCCGGGCGGCCTGGGTGGGCGCGGACTTGGGCACCCGCGAGGGGGTACGCGCGGCGGCGGAGCAGGCGGCCGCGGTCTTCGGTGAGCCGGACATCCTCGTCAACAGCGCCGGGATCAATCTGCGGCCGCCGATGGGTGAGTTGGGCGAGGAGGTGTGGGACGCCACGATGGCGGTGAACCTGGAGGCGCCTTTTCTGCTGGGCCAGCGGTTCGGGCCGGGCATGGCCGAGCGGGGTTTCGGGCGGATCATCCATGTCACCTCCCAGCAGGCGCACCGGGCGTTCGTGCAGAGCGGCGCCTACGGGGTCTCCAAGGGGGCGTTGGAGTCGCTGGCCCGCTCCCAGGCCGAGGCCTGGTCGCCGCACGGCGTCACCTGCAACACACTCGTGCCCGGGTTCGTCATGACCCCGCTCAACACACGGCTGTCGTCCGACCCCGAGCGGGTGGCGGAGCTGGCCGCGCGCACGATGGTCGGACGCAACGGTCTGGCCGAGGACTTCGCCGGTGCCGCGGTGTTCCTCGCCGGCCCCGCGTCCGGCTATGTCACCGGGCAGTCGATCTTCGTCGACGGCGGCCTCTCCGTCCACTGAACCCGGCGCCACGGAGGTTGGTTCGGCCGATCGGCGCAAGCTGCCCGTGCCCGGCGTGTGGGCCGGGCCGTCGCATGGTTCGGTGTCGGCAGGAGCCGGCCGGACGTCCGGGCGGACCCGGTCGTCGTGACGACCCGGCGGAGGGGTTCGGAAGGTCGCGGCCCCCGATCCTCTCCGTGGCGTCGCGGCCCCGGTCGTGTTCGTGCCGGTGGCGTCGATCGTCTCCGTGGCGTCGCGGTCCTCATCGTCGGTGGCGTCGCGGCCCCGGTCGTGTTCGTGGCGGTGGTGGCGCCGCCCTCCTGAGGAGGAGTTCCCGATGGCCTCGGACCGGCAGCCCGTACCCCCGCGTCCCGCGGCAGCGCCGCCGCTGTCCGAGGCGGCCTTCCGCGATCTGTACCGCCGGTTGCGGGGGCAGACCCAGGACAGTGGGGCGGGACGGCGTGGTGCGCTGGACCGGCTGACCGCGGAGCGGGTCGTGGCGGCCGCGGCCGAGGTCCGCTGCGGCCGCCACGTGTCGCTGGCCGCCACCGTCGAGACGCACGACGCCCCGGACTGTCCCGAGCCCGCGACCCATCGGATGACGGCCCCCACGCACGACGAGAACGGCACGTCCGGGCTCGTGTTCGCCCGCGACCGGTTCGCCATGAACGTCCACGACGACGTCGACAGCCACCTCGACGCGCTGTGCCACGTGATCTTCGACGGTGAGCTGTACGGCGGCGTCCCGGCGAGCACCGTGACACCGCAGGGCGCGGGCGCGCTCACGCTCGATCTGGTCCGGGACGGCATCGTCGGCCGGGGTGTCCTCCTGGACGTCCCGCGGCTGCGCGAGGTGCCCTGGCTCGAACCCGGCGACCAGGTGACCACCGAGGACCTCGTCGCGGCCGAGACCGCGCAGGGCGCCACGGTCGGACCGGGTGACCTGCTGTTCGTGCGCGTGGGGCACCGGCTGCGGCGGCGCAGCCTCGGCCCCTGGGACGTGAGCCGGGCCCGGGCGGGCCTGCATCCGACGGCGATGGAGTTCCTGGCCGAGCGGGGCGTGGCCGTCCTGGGGTCGGACGGCAACAGCGACGCCGCGCCGAGCACGGTGGCCGGGGTCGCGTTTCCCGTGCATGTGCTGGCCGTCAACGCCATGGGGCTGCATCTGCTGGACTGGCTGGACCTGGAGGAGCTGGCGGCGGTGTGCGAGCAGCAGGAACGCCGGCACTTCCTGTGCGTGGTCGCCCCACTGCGGCTCCCGGCGGCCACCGGCTCCCCGGTGAACCCGATCGCCGTGCTGTGACCCCGCGGGTGCGGAGGCGGCTCCGGGTGCCGCACCCGCGTACAGCGCGTACGTTCGAAAGAGGGAAACCCGCACCGGCCGCGGACCGCGCCGACCAGGACGGTGGTTGCCATGGACGTCCTGCCCCCGTACGACGTGATCGTCATCGGCACCGGTGCCGGCGGCGGCACGCTGGCCCATCGGCTGGCCCCCTCCGGCAAACGGATCCTGGTCCTCGAACGCGGCGGCTATCTGCCGCGCGAGCGCGACAACTGGGACTCCACGGCCGTGTTCGTGAAGGGCAAGTACCGGGCCCCCGAGTTCTGGCTGGACCGGAACGGCGACGAGTTCCCGCCGGAGGTGAACTACTACGTCGGCGGGAACACCAAGTTCTACGGCGCGGCGCTGTTCCGGCTGCGTCCGGAGGACTTCGGCGAACTGCGCCACCACGACGGCATCTCCCCCGCCTGGCCCATCGGTTACGACGACCTGGAGCCGTACTACACCCGGGCGGAGCACCTCTACCTGGTGCACGGCCGGCACGGCGAGGACCCCGGGGAGGGGCCGTGCAGCGCCCAGTACGCGTATCCGCCGGTCGAGCACGAGCCGCGGATCGCGCAGTTGAGCAGGGACCTGGAGAAGCAGGGGCTGCACCCCTTCCATCTGCCGATCGGGGTGAACCTCACCCAGGACGAGCACGGGCGGGCCACCCACTCCAGCGTCTGCATCCGCTGCGACCGGGTGGACGGCTTCCCCTGTCTGCTCCGTGCCAAGTCGGACGCCCAGGTCATCTGTGTGGAACCGGCGCTGGCGCACCCGAACGTGGAGCTGGTCACCCACGCCCGGGTGACCCGGCTGGAGACCGACCCCACCGGACGCAGCGTCACCGGAGTGGTCGCCGAGCTGCCGGACGAGCCGGAGGCCCGGTTCTCGGCCGACGTCGTGGTCGTGGCGTGCGGGGCCGTCAACTCGGCTGCGCTGCTGCTGGCTTCGGCGAACGACCGGCATCCGCGCGGTCTTGCGAACAGCTCCGGCGTGGTCGGCCGGCACTACATGCGTCACAACAACCTCGCGCTGATGGCCGTTTCGAAGGAGCCCAACGACACCCGGTTCCAGAAGACCCTCGCGCTGCACGACTGGTATCTGGGCGCGGACGACTGGGAGTTCCCGCTCGGCGGGATCCAGATGCTCGGCAAGTCGGACGCCGAGCAGATCCACGGCGAGGCCCCGCGCTGGGCCGGAGCGGTCACGCCGGACCTGCCGTTCGAGGTCCTGGCCCATCACGCCGTCGACTTCTGGCTGTGCGGGGAGGACCTGCCGCGGCCGGACAACCGGGTGACCCTGGAGGAGGACGGCCGCATCCGGCTCACCCTCGACGAGGGCAACAACATCGAAGGGCTGAAGCGCCTGCGGCACAAGTTGCAGCACATGCTCGGCCGGCTGGGCATGCACGAGCACCGTCTGCTGTCCCACAGCATCTACCTGCACAAGGGGATGCCGATCGGGGCCACCGCGCACCAGGCCGGCACGGTGCGGTTCGGCACCGATCCGGCGTCCTCGGCGCTCGACGTCAACTGCAAGGCCCACGACCTGGACAACCTCTACGTCGTCGACACGAGCTTCTTCCCGAGCATCGGCGCGGTGAATCCGTCGCTGACGGCCATGGCGAACGCCCTCCGGGTGGGCGACCACCTGCTGGAGCGGCTGGGCTGAGCCCGCGCCGGAGCCCGGCCACGGCTCGGCCCGCTCGAACGGCGACGGTGCCCGGACACCGACCGGGCACAGGCGGCAACGCCGACCGGGCGAAGATCCTCCACCGGGCAGCGCAACGCGATCCGCCCCGGCGTGCCCCCGCACCTCCCCGGTGTTTGTCTGGTACCCGGATCTCCGGGCGACGGGCCCGGTGGACGCAGGCACGCGGTGAAGGGGCAGGACATCGTGAGTTCCACCGAGGGGACACCCCGGGGCGTGCACCTCGCCCACCTGCTGCACGGGCAGAAGGCGCTGGTGACCGGCGCGAACTCCGGTATCGGCCGGGCCACGGCGGTCGCGCTGGGCCGGGCGGGGGCCGATGTCGTGGTCAACTACGTGGCCGGCGGCGACGAGGCGGAGAAGGTGGTCGAGGAGATCACCGGCCTCGGGGTCCGGGCCGCCGCCTACGAGGCGGACGTCTCCGACGAGCAGCAGGTCGTCGCCATGATGGACCGGATGGTCCGGGAGTTCGGCACGATCGACATCCTGGTCGCCAACGCGGGACTCCAACGGGACGCGCCCTTCACCGAGATGAGCGTCGCCCAGTGGCAGAAGGTACTGGACGTCAATCTCACCGGGCAGTTCCTGTGCGCCCGCGAGGCCACGAAGGAATTCCTGCGGCGGGGAGTCGTGCCCGAGGTGTCGCGCGCGGCCGGGAAGATCATCTGTATGAGCTCGGTGCACCAGATCATCCCCTGGGCCGGGCACGTCAACTACGCCTCCTCCAAGGGCGGGGTGCAGATGATGATGGAGACCCTGGCCCAGGAGCTCGCCCCGAAGAAGATCCGCGTGAACGCGATCGCCCCGGGGGCCATCAGGACCCCCATCAACCGCAGTGCCTGGGAGACGCCCGAGGCGCGGCGGGATCTGCTGCGGCTCATCCCCTACGACCGGATCGGCGATCCGGAGGACATCGGCCACGCGGCCGTGGGCCTCGCCTCCGACCTCATGGACTACGTCGTGGGCACCACCCTGTACGTCGACGGCGGGATGACGCTCTTCCCGGGCTTCGCCACCGGCGGCTGACCCGCATCCCCACCCGCGTCGGCCCGGGAGAGACGACACATGCACACGATCCTGCTGCTGGCGGACGTGCCGGCGCAGACGCTGCCGGCCAGGTCGATGATGGCCTTCACCCTGGCCTCCCACATCATCCTGGTGCCGCTGGGGGTGGCACTGCCGCTGATCACACTCGTCATGCACGGCTACGGCCTGCGCCGCGGCGATGCCACCGCTCTGCTGCTGGCCCGGCGCTGGTCGGCCGTCATGGCGGTGCAGTTCGCGATCGGCGTGGTCACCGGCACGGTGCTGTCCTTCGAGTTCGGGCTGCTGTGGCCGGGCATGATGGGCCGTTGGGGTGATGTGTTCGGGATCGGCTTCGGCGTCGAGGCGTGGGCGTTCTTCCTGGAGGCCGTGCTCATCGCCATCTACCTCTACGGCTGGCGCAGGCTGCCCTCCCGGACCCACTTCCTGCTCGCGCTGCCGCTGCCGCTGGTGGCCCTGCTCGGCGCCTTCGGCATCCTGGCCGCCAACTCCTGGATGAACACCCCGCGGGGCTTCACCCTCGACTCGGCCGGCAACCCGGTGGACGTGCGGATCTGGAAGGCGATCTTCACCCCCATGTTCGGCCCGGAGTACTGGCACTTCGTCTTCGCAATGTTCGTGACGGCGGGCTATGTCGTGGCCGGTGTCTACGCCGTCGGCTGGCTGCGCGGCCGCCGGGACCGCTACCACCGGCTCGGCTTCACGGTCCCCTTCACGCTCGCCGCGGTGTGCACCCCCGTGCAGTTCGTCCTCGGCGACTCCATCGCCCGGCAGGTGTTCCACAAGCAGCCGGTGAAGTTCGCCGCGATGGAGATCGTCTGGAAGACCGACACCCATATGCCGGAGTACCTGTTCGGCCGGCTGCACGCGGACGGGACGGTCTCCGGCGGCATCAGGATCCCGCAGCTCGACTCCATCCTGGCCGGCTTCCGCCCGGACACCCGGGTCACCGGACTGACGTCGGTACCCGCGAGCGACCGGCCGACGCCCACTCAGGCCACCATCGTCCACTGGACCTTCGACATCATGGTCGGGATCGGCTCCCTGCTGCTCCTGCTCGCCCTGTGGTACGGCGTCCTGTGGCTCCGGCGCCGCAGGCTGCCCGCCTCCCCCTGGTTCTTCCGTGGCGCGGCGTGCGCGGGCGTGGCCTCCGTCGTCGCCGTCGAGTGCGGCTGGATCACCACCGAGGTGGGCCGCCAGCCCTGGATCGTCTACCAGAACATGCGGGTCGCCGAGGCGGTGACGGCCACCCGCTCCACCAGCCTGTGGATCATGTTCGCGCTGATCGTCGTCGTGTACGTCTTCGTGTTCGGGTCGTTCCTCGCGGTACTGCTGAAGATGCGCTCCCGCTGGCGGCTCGCCGACGAGAACGGCGGGCCACGGCCGCCGCACGAGACACCGGAGAGCGAGATGCCGGAGACCGACACGCCGTACGGACCACGCTCCGCCGGGAGCCGGCTGTGATGGCGGGGGTCATCGCCGCCGTCCTGCTGCTCGCGATCGCCGCCTACGCCTGCGGCGGAGGCACCGACTACGGCGCCGGCTTCTGGGACCTGACGGCGGGCGGCGCGGAGCGCGGCAAGCGCCCGCGCCGACTGATCGACCATGCGATGGAGCCGGTCTGGGAGGTCAACAACGTCTGGCTGATCTTCGTGCTGGTGATCATGTGGACCGGTTTCCCCGTCCTCTTCCAGCAGGTCTTCACCACGATGTGGCTGCCCCTGGCACTGGCCGCCGTAGGCATCGTGCTGCGCGGCGCCGGCTTCGCCCTGCGCAAGCCCGCCCGGCGGCTGGCCGGGCGGCGCCTGTACGGGGCGGTGTTCGCCGTCTCCTCGCTGCTGACGCCGTTCTTCCTCGGTGCCGCGGCCGGCGGGGTGGCCTCGGGCCGGGTGACCGCCACGACGACGGCGTCCACGGACGTCTGGGCCAACCCCACGTCCCTGCTGTTCGGCCTGCTCGCCATCGCGACCACGGCGACGCTCGGCGCGGTCTTCCTCGCCGCCGACGCCCGGCGCTTCGCCGCGCCGGACCTGGACCGCTACTTCCGCCGACGGGCCCTCGGCGCCCTCGCCGCGGTCGCCGTGCTCGCCGTCGTCACCCTGTTCGTCACCCACGGGGACGCGCCCCATGTGTGGCACGGACTCACCCACGGTGCGGGGCTCGCCTTCGTCGTCGTCGCGGCGCTGGCCACGCTCGCCACCGCGGGGCTGCTGGTCCGTCCCTCCGGAGCGTGGTCCCGGGTCACGGCGGTCGGCGTGGTCGCGTCGTCCGTCATCGCCTGGGGCCTGGCGCAGCGCCCCTACCTGATCCCGACCTCGCTGACCGTCGCCGAGGGCGCGGGCGCCTCCGCCACACTGCGCTGGCTGGGAGTGATCACCCTCGTCTCCGTCCTGCTGGTCTTCCCCGCGGTGGCCCTGCTGTACTGGCTGGACACCCACGGCGAGCTGGAGGGTCTCACCGACGCCGATCTGCGGCGCGACGGCACCGGCGAGGAGGCCTGAACCACCGCCGGGCCACTACTTCTTGTCGAGAGCCGCGTTCAGGGTGAGGGCCGAGTCGATGAGGGCGAGATGGGTGAACGCCTGCGGGAAGTTGCCGAGCTGACGACCCGTCGGGTCGATCTCCTCGGAGTACAGGCCCAGATGGTTGGCGTACCCCATCATCTTCTCGAACGTCAGCCTCGCCCGGTCCGTGCGTCCCGCGCGCGCCAGGGCGTCGACGTACATGAACGTGCACAGCGAGAAGGTCCCCTCCGAGCCGCGCAGACCGTCCGGCGAGGCGTCGGGGTTGTACCGGTAGACCAGGCTGTCGCTGACCAGTTCCTGTTCCATGGCGTCCAGGGTTGCCGCCCACATCGGATCTCCGGGGGAGACGAAGCCGACCGTCGCCATGCGCAGCAGCGCGGAGTCCAGGACCTCGCTGCCGTAGTGCTGGACGAAGGCCCGCCGGCCGTCGCTCCACCCCTTGGCCATGACCTGCTCGTAGGCGGCGTCCCGCTCGGTCTTCCAGCGGTCGGCCGCGGACGGCCAGCCGTTCGCCTCGGCGAGCCGCAGCGCGCGGTCGAAGGCCACCCACGACATCACCCGGCCGTAGGTGAAGTCCTGTCGGCCGCCGCGCGTCTCCCAGATGCCCTCCTCCGCCTGGTCCCAGTGGTCGGCCAGCCATTCCAGGTCCGTCCGCAGCGAGGTCCATCCCGCGTGGCCGAGCTCCAGGCCGTGCTGGTGCCCGAAGTAGATGCTGTCCAACGCCTCGCCGTAGATGTCCAGTTGGAGCTGGGTGGCGGCGCCGTTGCCGATCCGCACCGGGGCGGAGCCTCCGTAGCCCTCCCAGTGGTCGAGGATCTGCTCGGTCAGGTCGGAGGAACCGTCGACCTTGTACATGATGTTGAGCGGACCCGTGTTCCCGTCACTGCCGGCCCGCTCCTTGACCCGGTCGCCCAGCCAGGTGATGAACGCCCTGGCCTCCTCCGTGAAGCCGAGCCCCAGCAGGGCGTACACGGAGAAGGAGGCGTCCCGGATCCAGGTGAAGCGGTAGTCCCAGTTGCGTTCGCCGCCCAGTTGCTCGGGCAGAGCCGCCGTCGGGGCGGCCACCAGGCCGCCGCTGGGTGCGAAGGTCATCAGCTTCAGCGTGATCGCGGAGCGTTCCACCACCTCACGCCAGCGCCCGGTGTAGCGCGACCGGGTCAGCCAGGAGCGCCAGAACCCGACCGTCTCCTCGAAGAGCCGTTCGTGTTCGGCGCGCCGGATCTCCCGCGGCGGCCCCTCGGCGCCCGTCTCCAGGATCAGCCCGCGCTGCTGTCCGGCCTCCAGGGTCAGCGAGACCTGAAGGTCGGCCTCCCGGTGCGTCAGCACGTCCGAGAGCCGCTCGTCCTCCGGCTCCCGGATGGGGTGCACGGTGAGTTCCGTGCCGTCCTGCGCGACGAAGACCGCTCCGTGCTGCGTGAGGTGCACGTCGTGCTTGCTGCGCCCGTAGTCGAACCGGGGCGCGATCTCCACGTCGAACGTCATGGTGCCGCGGACACAGCGCACCAGGCGGACCAGCCGGTGATGGCGCGTGGCCATCGGACCGGTCACGGGCATGAAGTCGATCACCTCGCCGGCGCCCGCCTCGGTCATGAACCGGGTCACCAGGATCGCGGTGTCGGGCAGGTACAACTGCTTGGTCGAATGGGTGGGGTGCGCCGGCCGGACCGTGCAGTGCCCGCCGTTCCGCCGGTCCAGAAGCGCCCCGAACACGCTCGGCGAGTCGAACCGTGGGGAACAGAACCAGTCGACCGCCCCCTCCGTGGTCACGAGCGCCGCGGTCTGCAAATCACCGATGAGCCCGTGATCCTCGATCAGCGGGTAGTCGTCCATCGGGGCGCCCCTTTCCGTGATGCACCCGGCCGCGCCCCCTCGACCAGACTAGGCCGCGGGCCCTGCTCCGGCTCGTCGGGCCCGGGGGGGCGGAAGGAGCGCCGGTCACGGACACTCCGCGGCTCACCGGCGTACGCCGTCGGCGCCGACGGATCGTCGAGGCGCTGCCGTTCGGTCGGTCACGTCTCGTCGCGGTGCGTGAGGAGGCCGTCGGTGAGCCGCCAGTAGTGCTGGTGGTCGGTCAGCCGCCAGGTCTCGTCGGCCGCGATCGTCCGCGTGACCCATGCGTGGAGTTGAGGCAGCGCGTGCTCCCGCAGCACGGCACGCACGGCGGCGCGCTCGGTGGCGTCCACCGGGTGGACGTCGATGCGGGCGCCGACCGAGTCCGGGTGGACGCCGCGACCGTAGTTCCGGGACAGCGGAGCGACCCAGGCCGCGCCCAGGACGACGGACCCGCTGTCCTGGCCCATGAGGAACCTCAGGTCCGTGACACGGCTCATGAGGGGCCCGAGACATCCTTCGATGTCGGTGGTGGTCAGCGGCCAGGCACGGTGCCGGGGCAGTCGTCGATTGCGTGCGGACATGCCCGGCAGAATGGCAGAGACCCATCGCCCTCCCCCACAGGTTTGTCCGGCTACCCGGTCCGGCGACGCCCGCGGGCACCGCGGTTTCGCACTCGCGCTCCGGTGTCGGCAGGATGGTGCCATGAGCGAGATCCGCACCCCCCGTCTAGTCCTGCGCCGATGGCTGGACGACGACCTTGTCCCCCTCTCCGAGATCCAGGCCGATCCGGCGGTGATGCGCTGGATCGGCGACGGCGTGCCGCGCTCCCTGGACCGGACCGCCCAGGACATCGAGGACTGGGAGGAGGAGTGGGACGAGGAAGGCTTCGGGATCTTCGCGGTCGAGCTCCTCGGCTCCGGGGAGCTGGCCGGCGCGGTCGGTCTGTACGTACCGGACGCGCCGGCCGAGATCGCCGGTCAGGTGGCGATCTCCTGGCGGTTCGGGCGGGTGTTCTGGGGGCAGGGGTACGCCTCCGAAGCCGCCCACGCGGCACTGGAGTTCGCGCTCCAGGACCGGGGCATCGACCGGGTCGTCGCCGCCTGCCGGACCGGTGACACCGCCTCCGCGAACGTGCTCGACAAGCTCGGCATGCAGCCGGAGGGCGTCACCGAGGACTCCGTGCACGGCTACGACCTGAGGCTGTACGGCATCGACCTCACCGAGTACCAGGACTGACGCGGATGCGGTTCAGTGCGCGGCGAACTGGACCCGGGTCGCCTGTACGGCGTCCGGCCGCAACGCGATCCCGTCGACCGTCAGTTGCTCACCGTAGATGTCGGTGATCCGGATCGCGCCGCCGCACCCGCCGCCGTCCTCGGCGAGGAAGTAGTTGTAGTCGGCGCGCGGCAGCCGCCGCCAGCCGCCCGCGGTACGGGTTTCCAGGCGGGCCACGGGATTGCGGTGGCCGATCACCTGGATCGCGCACCAGTAGCGGCTGGACCCGGTCTTGTAGCGGACCGAGAGGGTGCCGACGGTACGGGGGCTCACCAGCTCCCACGTGATCGGGATCCGGCCGGCCGAGAGATCGGCGAGCTTGGCGAACGCCTGGGTGCTGAGGTCGAGTTGGCCAGGTGTGCAGGGCGACGGGCACTCGTTGACGATCCGGACCGTGACGGACGCGCCGCCGCTCGTGCGGACGAGCACATAGGCCCCGCACGCCTGGGCCGACTCGTAGTCGGTGGTGTTCATCGCCGCGACCATGAGGTCGTCGGCCGGGCCGTACAGACAGGCGCCGTCGCCGTCTCCGGCGTCGTACGACGTGGCGACGCCCCGGTAGCGGGTCTGGGGCCGGATCCGTCCGGCGAGGGCGGCCGTGGCGGATACCGGGCGCCCGGTGCCGGTGGCCGACGGCCGTGCCGCGGCGGCGGCCGCGGTGGTCGCGGCCGCCGTCGCGCTCGGGGACGTACGCGCCGACGCGGCCACCGACGCCGTCGCCGGCGGTGTCGGGGCCGGGGCCGGTACGGCGGTACGGGCGTCGGCGGCGGGCGTGGCCGCGGCCCGGCCGGTGTCCGTCCCGGGGCCGGGCGGGGACGCCGTCACCAGATGGACGAGGACGCCCACGGCGACCAGCGCCAGCACCGCGCCACCCGTCAGTCCGATCCTGCGCCTGCGGCTTCGCGCGGCCCGCCTGGTTGCTCTCATGCTCATCCGTCCGGAAGTTCGAGTCACTGTCGCACCCCTCAGTGGCCGCGGGCGGCGGAAAGGTTGCCGCCGGATCCGTCGGGCGGGTCAGCTCCCGTCCATGCCGAACGCGTCGTGGACCGGGCGCACTTCGACCGCCACGACGTGGAAGTCGAGGACACGTCCGGCGATCTCGCGGGCCCGTTCCGGGCTCGCGCAGTCGATCACGTAATAGGCCGTCAGCTGTTCGGCCCCCGCGCCGAACGGCCCGTCCGTGACGGTGGATCCATCGCCCCGCCACCGCATCGTCGTCGTGTCCCTCGGATAGGCGAGACCGGCTCCGTTGAGCAACTCCCCCGATTCCGCGAGGTCCTGGTGGAGCGCTTCGTGTCTGCGGAACACCTCGGCCCGCTCCGCCGCGGTCATCGCCTCGGTGGCGACGGGATCGGCGTACATCAGCACCATGTACTTCATGCCACGATCCTGGCAGCGCGGTCCGGTGGACACAGCCGAACGGCACATCGCCACTCCGGGCCGGACGGCCCGCGGCCCCGTGGACCCGTAGTCCCGCGACCGCCGGCGGCGCCGGCGGCGACGGCGACGACGGCGACGGCGACGACGGCGACGGCGACGACGACGACGACGGCGACGACGACGACGACGACGCGAAAACGGACCTGAATAGCCCGTCCCGACCCCCTCCGGTCGCGGTCGGGCCCGGTGTGAGGTCCCCCACCTGCCCTTGCCCAATGCGTGAAGGTCTACCTAAGTTCGGCGGCATGTCCCCGCATGTTCCTCACATCCCCGACGATCCGGACGGCCTCGACGAGCCGCGCGGGCCCGAGGCGAGCCCGCCGGACAGCGCCGCCCTGGCCGACTTCTCCGTGGACCTGACCTCGCACGAGATGCTGCGCCGCGCCCATGTGCTGGACGCCCTCGGCGCCGACTGGGACCCCGTGGCGGCGCTGGAGGGTGAGGAGGCGGCGTACGCGCTGCTGTACTCCGGGCTCGACGAAGAACAGCAGCGCGTGTACGACGGCCTGGTCGCGGCCGGCGTCCTCCCCCGCAGAGGAGACGGCCGTGCTGCCCCTTGATCCGCACGCGGACCGCGGCCGCCGGGCCTGGGTGCCCTGCCCGAGCTGCGCCGACCACCGCGCGTGCGACACCTGCGCGGACGGGCGCACCTGCTCGGCGCACTGGCGCTACCTCCTGTCCAACACCGGCAGCCGGCTCCACCTCCAGTGCCCGTCGTGCACCCATGTGTGGGAGCACGAGACCGGCTTCGGAGCCACCCGTTCCGTGTCGGACCAGGTCATCGGCGGCCTTCGGCCCGAGTGACGCGGTCAGCGGGGCAGGAGCTGCTGGCCGCCGTCGATGTCGTACGTCGCGCCGGTGAGCGCCTCGTTGACCATGAGGTGCACGGCCAGGGCGGCGACGTCCTCCGGTCCGACGACCCGCCGGATGGGCAGCGTGGCGCGCAGCTCCTCGCGCCGGGATTCCAGCTGATCGCCCAGGAGCGAGGCCGACAGCGGCGTGTCGACGAATCCGGCGGCGATGAGGTTGACCCGGATCGGCGCGATCTCCAGGGCGAGGTTCGCGACGAGGGCGGGCAGCGCGGCGGTCATGGCGGAAACCACGCTCATACCGATGGCCGGCCGCCGTCCGCCGGTGCCGCCGATGAACAGCAGCGTTCCTCCGGCCCTGACCCGGTCACGGCTGTACCGGGCGACACCGAGGGCCATGACCAGGCGGTCGGCGATGTCCCGGCGGACGGCGTCGAGGTCCATGTCCGCCAGGGGCTGGTAGGCGGGTGCGCCCGCGGTGACCATGACATGGTCGACCGGCTCGGCCAGCTCCTCGAAGAATTGCCCGAGGCGTACGTTGTCGGTGGCGTCGAAAGCCGCCGTGCCCTGCGGTTCGAGTTCGAGTTCGGCCTGCCGCAGCCGTTCGGGGTTGCGGCCCACCAGCACCAGCCGCCCGCCCTCGGCACGCACCCGGCGGGCGGTCTCCAGGCCGATCCCCGAGCCGGCTCCGATCACCACGACGGTCTGGCCGGCGAGACCGGGCGAACGGTGCGTGGTGGTGTCGTGGTCCGTCATCCGTGCCTCCGTCCGGGGTTCGGCCTGCGTCCATTGTCGTGCTCCGGGCCGCCGACCGCCTGCCCACCGGCCCGCCCACGGCCCGCGTGCCGGCCCGTGCCGACCGGGCGGGGCGGCCTCCGTCCGATGTCGTCGGCCTCCCTCACCGCGACCACCGGACATCGTAGGATTGCCCGAAAGATCCCGATACGCATGGTTTGGGCATCGATCGGGAGAAGCAGGTGGGCCGCCGCTGCGCGGTCGTCGTGATCAAGCCCCGCCGGGAGTTCTCGTGCCGCGTGACCGGATCCGCAGGGCCCTCCGCAGGGACCGCGGTGGGCGGCCCGGGGACGGTGACGCGGAGCAGCGACGGCAGACGGAGCCGCGGTGGGTGCGCTGGCTCCCGGTCGGCTACGTCGTCGTGATCCTGGCTCTCGAACCCCTCACCCCGGTGCAGTGGCCGGTGAGCTTCCTGCTCACCGCCCTCCCCGTGATCGCCGCCTTCGGCTACGGTCCCGTCGCCGTCGGCGCGGTCACGGTGTTCGCCGTCGGGTTCGAGGCCGTCCTGGCCGGTACGCCGTGCTGCGCGGGCCGCGAGGTGGGGTACCTGTTCGACCGCCACTATGTGACCGCCTACATCTGCACCGCCCTGCTCGGGGTGCTCGGCGCGATCCTCGCCGGCCACCGGATCCGCCGGGAGCGGACCCTGGCGTCCGTGCGTTCCGTGGCCGAGACCGCACAGCAGGTGCTGCTGAGCCCGGTGCCGCACCGCCTCGGTCCGATCCGCGTGGAGACCCTCTACCTGTCCGCCGCCGCGGAGGCGCGCATCGGCGGCGACCTGTACGAGGCGGTGCCCAGTCCGTACGGGGTGCGCCTGCTCATCGGCGACGTCCGGGGCAAGGGCCTGGTCGCGGTGGAGACGGCGGCGACAATGGTCGGCGCCTTCCGCGAGACCGCCCACGACGAACCGGACCTCGCCGCGGTGGCCCGCCGGGTCGAGGACAGCATGAACCGCAGGGCGGCCCTGCTCCCGCCCGGCAGCGAGGTGGCCGAGCGCTTCGTCACGGCGGTCTTCGTCGAGATCCCCGATCACGAGCCCGTGGTCCGCCTCGTCAACTGCGGTCACCCCTCGCCCCTGCTCATCGCCCACGACGGCGTCTTCGAGCTGGACCCGGACGAACCCTCGCCACCCGTCAACCTCGGGGTGCTGGTCGACAACCACCACCGGGTGGACGTGCGGCGTTTCCGCCCCGGCGATCTGCTCCTGCTCTACACCGACGGTGTGACCGAGGCCCGTGACGAAGGCGGGAACTTCTATCCCCTCCTCGACCGGGTGCGGTCCTGGGGCTTCCTCGAACCCCGCGCGCTGCTCGACCGGCTCCACGAGGACCTGCTGGCCCACAGTGGCGGGACCCTGGACGACGACACCGCCGCCCTCGCCGCGTACCGCACCCAGGAGCCTCACAGACCCCGGAATCCTCATGAGAACGAGGGAAGCCGCGACCTGGGTTAACCCGGTTCCGGGCCGGGCTCCTCGACGGCCGCGGGCAGGGCCAGCTCGGCCCAGATCACCTTGCCCTGGGGGGTGTACCGGGTGCCCCAGCGTTCGGACATCTGCGACACCAGGAACAGGCCCCGGCCGCCCTCGTCCATGGTCGCGGCGTACCGCAGATGCGGCGAGGTACTGCTGCCGTCGGCCACCTCGCAGGTCAGCGCGCGGTCGTGGATCAGGCGCACATGGATCGGCTCGGAGCCGTAGCGGATGGCGTTCGTGACGAGTTCGCTCAGGATCAGCTCCAGCGCGAAGCCGAGCTCGAACAGCCCCCACTCCTCCAGCTTGCGGCTCACGGCGTCGCGCATCACCGCGACGGCGGCCGGCTCGCCGGGCACGTCCCAGTCGGCGATCCGCTCGGGCGCCAGACCGCGGGTACGGGCGACGAGCAGGGCTACGTCGTCCTTGGGCCGGCCGGGCAGCAGCGCTTCCAGTACGGCCTGGCAGCTCTCCTCGGGGCTGCGCTCGGGGTAACCCGCCAGCGCGTCGGCGAGCATCTGCATGCCCTCGTCCAGGTCGCGTCTGCGGTCCTCGATGAGTCCGTCGGTGTACAGGACGAGCTGGGTGCCCTCGGCGAGTTCCAGCTCGGCGGTCTGGAACGGCAGACCGCCCAGACCCAGCGGAGGCCCGGCCGGCAGGTCGGGGAAGGTGACGGTGCCGTTCGGGCACACGAGCGCCGGTGCCAGGTGCCCCGCCCGTGCCATGACACAGCGGCGCGCCACGGGGTCGTAGATCGCGTACAGGCAGGTGGCGCCCATGACGCCCGCGACGCTCTCCGTGTCCGCCTCCTCCTGGTCCATGCGGCCGACCAGGTCGTCGACATGGCTGAGCAGTTCGTCGGGCGGCAGGTCGAGTGCGGAGAAGTTGTGCACCGCGGTGCGCAGCCGCCCCATCGTGGCGGCGGCGTGCAGGCCGTGGCCGACCACGTCGCCGACGGCCAGCGCGACCCGGCCGCCCGGCAGCGGGATCACGTCGAACCAGTCGCCGCTGACCCCCGACTGGGCCGGCAGGTAGCGGTAGGCGACCTCCAGCGCGTTCTGCTCGGGCAGGGCCCTGGGCAGCAGGCTGCGCTGGAGGGTGACGGCCAGCGCGTGCTCGCGGGTGTAGCGGCGGGCGTTGTCGAGGCTGACCGCGGCGCGGGCCACGAGCTCCTCGGCCAGCGTCACCTCCTCCTCGTCGAAGGGCGCGTGCTGTGTGGAGCGCCAGAAGTTGGCCATGCCCAGCACCACGCCGCGGGCCCTGATCGGGGCGGCGATCAGGGACCGGATGCCGTAGTCGAGGATCTGCCGGGTGCGCTCGGGGTCCTGGGCGTGCCAGCCCGTGGCGGTCGTCAGGTCGGCCACCAGTTCGGAACGGCCCCTGCCGTAGCCGCGGGCCTGCGGGGTCGACGGCACGAAGTCGATCAGCCGGCCCTTCTCGTAGAGCGGGTGGTCGTCCCTGACCCCGTACACGGCCGTGCGCCGCATGCCGGTCGCCGTGGCGGCCGGCTCCTCGCCGTGCAGCACGGCGTCGGCCAGGTCCACGGTGACGTAGTCCGCGAACCGCGGGACCGCCACGTGCGCCAGCTCGTCGGCGGTGCGCAGCACGTCCAGGGTGGTGCCGATGCCGAGGCCCGCGTCGTACAGGAGTCTGAGTCGCTCGCGCGCGATCTCGGCCCTGCCGGTCACCGCCTGGAGTTCGGTGGAGTCGCGCAGGGTCACCACCGTCCCCTTGGGACCGCCGTCGCGGTCCGTGGGCCGCTGGTTGACCGCGAGCAGGCGCTCCCCGGCGAAGTACACCTCGTCGCTGGCCTCGCGGCCGGACGCGAGCAGCGACCGCAGCTCGGGGGCGAGGCGCGGCAGATCCGTCACGAGCCTGCCGTCGGCGTCGTGCGGCAGCTCGAGGAGCCGGCCGGCCTCGTCGTTCGCCAGCAGCAGCCGTCCGTCGCCGCCGACGATGAGCACACCCTCGCGTACGGAGTGCAGCACCGCGTCGTGATGGTCGTACATGCGGCTCATCTCGTCCGGGGCCAGACTGTGGGTCTGCCGTCGCAACCGTCTCGCCACCAGGACCGTGCCGGTGGTGGCCAGGAGCAGTGCCGCGATCCCGGTGCCCAGGATGATCGGGAGTTGCCGGTCCACCGCGTTGGTGACGTTCTTGACCTTCAGTCCGGCGGCCACCAGGGCGACCACATGGCCCCGGGAGTCCTCGACCGGGACGATGGCCTGCACCTCGTGGCCCAGCGGACCGTGGACGCTCTCCGTGTAGACCTGTCCGTTCAGCGAGGGCCCGATGTTGCCGACGAACCGCTTGCCGATCCGGCTCGGCAGCGGGTGGGTGTACCGGATGCCCTTGGTGTCCGTGATCACGATGAAGTCGACCCCGGCCGCCTTGCGCCCCGCCTCGGTGAGCGGCTGGAGGATCTTGGACGGGTCCGGGCTCTGCACGGCGGCCAGGACGCCGGGAGAGTGCGCGTAGGCCTGTGCGACCGCCACGGAGCGGCTTATGGCCTCGGCCTTGGTGTCCCGCTCCGACTGGAGGAAGACGGCCAGCACACCGCAGGCCACGAGCAGGACGACCAGGGCCACTTGGAGCACCAGTACCTGCCCCGCCACACTGCGGGGGCTCTTGCCGGCCAGGCGTGTGAGCCAGCGGCTTCGAAATGCGGCGAAACGATTCGCCATGTGACCTTTGTAGCACTGGTGATCCCGAGGGGCCATGTCCGCAGCCGCGGGGTGCCCCGGCCCCCTGACCCCCACGCGGCACGGTACGGTCGGCGCTCGCGCGCGGTCGCGGTACGAGTCAGCCGTCGCGCGGGACGGGCGCGACCCGTGGCACCGCGCGGCTCAGGGCCACCACGCCCACCACGATCAGCACGGCGCCCAGCACTTCGGGGAGCACCCACCAGCCGGTCCGGATCTCCTCGCCGAACAGGAACATCCCCAGCGCGAGACTCACCGCCGCGTCCCCGATGGTCAGCGCCGGCTGGGCGGCGGCCAGCGGGCCGGCCTGGAGCGAGTTCTCCAGCAGCACGACGGCGACGATCCCGGTGAGCGCGAACCCGTACGTCTGCCAGGAGCGGAGGAACACCGGGAAGCCGTCGTCCGCGAAGATGCCCGCCGCGGACTTCAGCAGCGCGGCCGTCAGGGCGTTGCCGATCGCGGCGGCCGCCGCCAGCACCGAGGCCCGGAAGGCCGCCGAGCGCCCCGGGCGGGTCACCACCACGGCCACGCCCATCGCGCCCGAACACAGCACGAGGGCGGGCACCCAGCGGACGACGGCGGCCTGGTTGCCGGCCCCGTGCGGTGCGGCCGCGGCCAGGGCGACACCGAGGCCCACGACCACGCAGAACACCCCGCGCCAGCCCGTGCCCGGCAGTCGGCGGTGCATCAGATGTGCCCCGATGAGCAGGGCGAACGGCAGTTCCAGGATGAACAGCGGCTGGACCAGCGCGAGCGGTCCGTTCAGCAGCGCGAGGGCCTGGAAGAGCGCGGCCCCGGTGACGCCCGCGATGCCGATCAGCCATGCGGGCTTGTGCATCAGTTCGAGCAACAGGCGCAGGCCGCTCCGGGTACTCGCCGACGCGGCCTTGCGCTGGAACGCGGTTCCGGTGGCGTTGCTCAGGGCGCCCGCGACCGCGAACGCCGCAGCCAGCTCGATCACCTTCGGTCACCTGTCCGCGAGACGGCCCCCGACCCAGTTTCGGAAACCGGCGGCGGACCGGCCACCCGGGCGCCGCGCGGACCGGCCGCCGGTCACACCGGGAGACCCGACCGCCCCGCTCCCCCGGGTGCCGGGACCGGCCGGCTCACCGGCCCCGGCTCACTCGCCCCGGCCCGCCGAAGCGTCCTGCTCCGCACCGCCGTGCTCCCCGGGGTCCACAAGGGCCCGCAAGCTTCGGATCAGGTGGTCGGCGTCCGGACCGGAGAGCGGGGCGAGGAAGCGGCGCTCTCCTTCCAGACGGGCCCGTTCGGCGTCGCGGAAGCGGTCCCGGCCCTCCGGCGTCAGCTCCACGATGTTTCTGCGCCGGTCCCGGTCGCTGCGGCGACGCTCGACGAACCGTTTCCCCTCCAGCGTGTCGACGAGCGCGACCATGGTCGTCCGGTCGACCCCCAGCACGGCCGCCGCCTCCGCCTGGGACAGCGGACGGTCCCCCGCGAGCACGGCGAGGACCGCCAGTTCGCGGCCGTCGACGCCGAACGGCGCCAGCGCACGCACGGACTCCTCGGCCAGCCGCAGCTGCGCGTGCTTGAGCAGGTATCCGAGGCGGGTGGCGAGAACCGCCGAGCGGTCGCCCGAGCCGCCGTCCGAACCGTCGTCGTGGGTCACGAAGCCAGTGTATCCATGAGCTGATAGTCAGCATGACTGATGATTGACTAGGCTGACGATAAGTCGTCAGGACGACGGCACACGGCACACCGAGAAGGGACGAGTGACAGCCATGTCGGAGCAGGGGTACGGCCCGGTGACGTTCGGGATCAAGACCACTCCGCAGCACGTTCCCTACGAAGCGATCGCGCGGGTCTGGCAGGAGGCCGACGACCTCCCCGAGATCGCGGACGCCTGGCTGTGGGACCACCTGATGCCGGTCGCGGGGCCCGAGGACGGACCCGTGCTCGAAGGGTGGACCCTGCTCGCCGCCCTGGCCGCCCGGACCCGGCGACTGCGCCTGGGTCTGCTGGTGACGAGCAACCGGATCCGGCCGCCCGCCGTGCTCGGCAAGATCGCCACGACGGTCGACGTGATCTCCGGCGGCCGTCTGGTCATGGGCCTCGGCGTGGGCGGCACCGTGCAGCCGCCCGGGACGGCCGGTATCGCGGGAGCGAATCCCGCGATGGCGGAGTACGCGGCCTACGGCCTCGACCTGGTCCCGCCCGCGGAGGGCATCGCCCGCCTGGCGGAGACCATAGCCGTCCTCAGGGGCATGTGGACGCAGGACGTCTTCGACTTCCGGGGCGAGCACTACGCCCTGACCGGCAACCGCAACTTCCCGAAGCCCGTGCAGCGGCCGGGGCCACCGCTGCTGATCGGCGGCTGGGGCACCAGGACGCTCCGCCTGGTCGCCGAGGAGGCCGACATCTGGAACATTCCCGGGCCGCCGCACCACTCGCTGGAGCACGTCACCGAACGCATGCGGGTGCTGGACGGCCACTGCGCGGCCGTCGGCCGTGATCCGCGGACGCTCGTCCGCTCGGTGCAGTACCTCGTCTCCCACGACGAGCCGGCCGCGGACCGCAAGGCCGTCACCGAGCTCGTCACGGCAGGCTTCACCCACATCGTCCTCGGTCTGCGCGGCCCCTACCCGCCCCGCGCCGCGCGCCGTCTCGTCGACGAGATCATCACGCCCGTCCGGGACATGACCGGGGCCCTCGCATGACACGGAACGCGCTAGAGTCGACGGGTTTCGCCCCGGCCGCTGTCACCGTCCGCTCGCCGCGCCGCCCCGGCCTCGCCCGCCGGATCCCGGCCCGCCGGCCCAGCCAGCCCAGTGAGGTGGTACCCCTTGAGCATCGTCGATCTTGCCGCGCTCGGTGAGTCCTTCACCCGCGACCCGTATCCCGTCTACGCGAAGTTACGGGCCCAGGGTCCGGTGCACCGGATCCGGATGCCGGAAGGGGGCGCGCAGGCCTGGCTCGTCGTCGGACACGAGGAGGGGCGTGCCGCGCTGGCGGATCCCCGACTCTCGAAGGACTGGGGCAGGGCGTCCCCCGCTCTTCCGCTGGGCGCCGTGTCCTCCGGCCCGCACATGCTCAGGGCCGACCCGCCCGACCACACCCGGCTGCGCAGGCTGGTGGCCCGGGAGTTCACGCCACGCCGGGTCGACGGACTCGCCCCGCGCGTCCAGGAGACCACCGACGCGCTGCTGGACCGGATGCTCGCCGCACCGGACGGGCGCGCCGACCTCGTCGAGGCGCTGTCCTTCCCGCTGCCCATCTCGGTGATCTGCGAACTCCTCGGCGTCCCGGACCTGGACCGGGAGTCCTTCCGGACCTGGTCGAACGACGCGCTCGGCGCCACCGACGCCGAGCGGCGCAAGGCCGCCGCGACCTCGATGGCGCGGTTCATCGGCGAGTTGGTCGACGGCAAGCGTGAGCGGCCCGGCCAGGATCTGCTGAGCGCGCTGATCCACGGCTCGGACGAGACCGGCGACCGGCTGTCCCACGAGGAACTCGTCGGCATGGCCTGGCTGTTGCTCGTCGCCGGGCACGAGACGACCGTGAACCTCATCTCCAACGGCGTGCTCGCCCTGCTCACCCATCCCGATCAACTGGCCGCCCTGCGCGCGGACTTCTCGCTCATCGACACCGCCGTCGAGGAGATGCTGCGCTACGACGGTCCCGTGGAGACCCCCACGTTCCGCTTCACCACCGAGCCGGTGACGATCGGCGGCACGGTGATCCCGGCCGGCGGAGAACTCGTCCTCGTCGCCATCGCGGACGCCAACCGCGATCCCGCCCGCTTCGCCTCTCCCGACCGCTTCGACATCTCGCGTGACGCCCGCGGCCATGTGGCGTTCGGCCACGGCATCCACTACTGCCTGGGCGCGCCGCTGGCCCGACTGGAGGCGCGCGTCGCCATCAGGAGCCTGCTGGAGCGCTGTCCCGACCTGGCGCTGGACATCCATCCCGCGGCGATCGGCTGGCGGGCGGGGATGCTGATCCGCGGTCCGCGCAGCCTGCCCGTACGGTTCGGCGCGTAGGACGGCCGCTGCCGTCACCGTCCGGCCGGTCAGGGAGCCGGTCGGGCCTCGTCCTGCACCAGGCCGACGACATGTGCGGTGACCGTGTCCAGGACGGCGTTCCAGTCGGTCTGCGCACCGAGCACGAGGTAGTGGAGCGTCAGTCCGTCGGTCGTGGCGGCCAGGTAGCGGGCCAGGACCGGGAGGGGCACGCGGAGCCGGAGGCCCATGGTGCGGCAGAGGCTGCCGATGAGTTCGGCGTAGACGTCGCCGTACAGTTCGTGCTGTCTGCGGGCCAGGTGCGTGAACTCCGGTCGGCGCAGGGCGTATTGCGTCAGCTCGTAGGTGAGCATGTGCTCGGCGGGGTGGGCGCGGACGTGGTCCCAGTACGCCTGGAACCCCGCCCGCACGGTCTCCTCCAGGGTGTCGCGGGGCCGCAGGGCCTCCTTGACGACGCTCACGGAGTGGTCGGTGATGGTCGTGATGACGGACTCCACCAGGGCCTGCTTGGAGTCGAAGCAGTAGTGGAAGACGCTCAGCGACACGCCCGCCTCGGCGGCGATGGACCGGGTCGTCGTCCTGTCGACGCCGTCCCGGGCCATCGCCCTGATCGCCGCTTCCGTCAGCTGTCGTCGTCGTTCGGCCGACGGCATCCGCGCCATCCGTGCGCCCTTCGTACTCGTCGTCGCCCGTGGCCCACCGGGATCAGCCGTGGACCCTGGGCCGTGGTCAACTTCCGTACACGCCCACCTCGTAGAGCGAGTACCCCCAGTCGGTGCCGCGGTCCAGGCCGTGGATGCGGACGTAGCGGGCCGGGCTGCCGTCGAACCGGGCGGTGTCCAGGCCGCCGTCACCGGAGTCGGTGGACCACGCCGTCCGCCAGGTCGTCCCGTCGGTGGACAGCTCGATGCGGTACGACTTCCCGTACGCGCGCTCCCAGTCGAGGGTGACGCGCTTGACCAGGTACGTGTCGCCCAGGTCGATGCGCAGCCACTGGTCGTCGCTCCAGTCGCTGGCCCAGCGGGTGTCGCGAGTGCCGTCCACCGCCCGGCCCGGCGCGTAACTGGTGAACGGGTTCCACTCCGCCGAACTGGCCGTGGCCGCGGCGCCCCTGGCCAGGTCGACGCCCGCCCGGTGCCGTTCCGCCGCTCCCCAGGTGTCGAGATAGGACTCGGCGCCCCGGAAGAGATCGTCCACCACGTCCTGGCCGCCGACCAGCCGGATGTCCTCGATCCAGTCCGGGACGAGGCCGTAGTGCGCGGCTCCGTCGGTGTTCAGGTCCCAGGTGCGCTGCCCGGTCGTCTGCCGGTCGATGACGGAACCGCCGTCGACGCTCCTGAAGGGGTACGTGACCTTGTTCGGGGCGTCGGCTCCGCGCGGTGCCGGCCAGCCGCCGACGCCGTTCATGTCCGTCCCGTAGCCGTAGCCCACGTGGTACTTGTCGCGCAGTGCCTCCGTGCGCTTCGCCTCCGCGGTGAACCCCTCGGAGCCGTGCATGTACTGGGCGATGAATCCGCCGACGCCGTAGACCCGTTCGGTCCAGTTCAGGTCCATCCAGCTGTGCGAGGAGATCACGCCGGGATACGAGTCGGCCTCCAGGATGTCGAGCGCCCGGCCGACCGCCTTGACGCTCATGTGGTCGATCTCCAGCATCATCTTGCGCTTCATCATGCCGCGTACGGCGTACTCGCCGAGGTCGGTCAGGCCACGGGTGTTGCACTGCGCGTCCGTGGCGTACGCGGGGACGGCCACGCCCGCCGGCAGGTCCTTCTCCGCGGCGGAGACGGCGGTGCCGATGGGGTTGTCGTGCTGGGGGCCGGTGCACTTCTCGGTCTTCCAGAAGGTGCCGGTAGACAGGAACTGCCCGACGTTGATGGCCGTTCCGAGACCACCCTCGTCGAAGCGGACCCCGCACAGCGCGTTGTCGAACTTGTGGCACAGGAACATGCTGCGCACGCCCAGCCCGTACAGTTCGTCGAGTCCGGCGTCGATGTCCGCCTTGCTGCACTGCGGGACGTCCAGGATCTGCTTGCAGCCGAACGGTTCGGACGTCTCGACCCCCAGGACCACCGCGAGCTTGCCCTGCTCGATGACCGAGCGGGCCTGCGCGCTGTCGGTGACGATCCGGAACCAGCCCTTGCCGGTGCCGCCGTACATCCTGTCGATGTACGCCTGGAGGTCGTAGGTGAGCTTCGCCTGGAGCCGGATCGACGTCATCTCGTCGCAGCCGCGGTCCTTGAAGAAGTACACAGAGCAGATCACGCCGTTGGTGACGAGGTCGTTGACGAGCACCCGCTGGCCGCCGCGCCAAGCCCGCTCGACCCAGGCGTAGTAGTTCTGCTGGTGGGTCAGCGAGTCGTGGGCGGGCCAGTCCTTGAAGGTGGGCCAGCCGACCGGGTCGTGCTTGCCGTCGCCGCCGCGGGTGATGTAGTCGAAGATCGCGAGCGAGCCGTCGGGGTAGTGCTCGGGGCAGTCCTTGAGCGCGTCGGCGATCCCGGCTTCGGAGAACGGCTTGCCGCAGATGAGCCGCCCGCCGAAGCCCTCGTTCGCCATCAGGTGGTCGTGCGCGTCGACGAAACCGCGAACCTCGCCCTGGGCGTTGACGCCCTTGAACGGCTCGCCCGTGACGCCGATCTGCGAGTCCGGCGCCGGCCGTGCCGATGGGATCCACCAGTCGCTGCCGGCCGCCGAGCTCGGCGTGGGGCCGAGGGCCATGACGAGCACGAGGAACAACAAGGAGACAACGGTGACATGACGGCGTCCGCGGTAGGTGCGTCCGGTCCTGCTCACTGCCCACATCCCTTGGTCGGGGGGATGGCACGGTCGACGGGTCAGGCCGTGGCCGTGTGCGGTCGTCCCCGACCCTGGCCTGGATTGTCATGACCGGCGCAAAACTTTCGACGAGCATGACCACCGGCGCCTGACGAGTCAAGAGTCCGGGACGGTTGACCTGATGGACCATCAGTGAGCGGGCACGGGCCGGAGGCGTGACCTCGGGGGGCGGCCGGCAGGCGGCCGGACCGCCCCGGGCGGGGAGGGTCAGGCCGTGGCGGTGGTGTCCGTGACGGTGTGGAAGTAGTGGCCCTTGTCGAGGTCTTCGAGGAGGCCGGGGTGGCTCGGCCGCCAGTCGAGCAGCTCCCGGGTCAGGGCGTTCGAGGCCTGAACGTCCATGCCGACGAAGGCACCGAGCCAGGTGAAGTGCTCGGCCGCGTCCTCCGGGGCCACCGAGACGGTCGGCACGCCGAGGTGGCGGCCGATCACCTCGGCGACGTCGCGGATCGCGACGCCCTCCTCCGCGACCCCGTGCAGCACCGAGCCGGCCGGGGCCCGCTCGACCGCGAGGCGGAACAGCCGTGCGGCGTCGAGGCGGTGGACGGCCGGCCAGCGGTTGGCGCCGTCGCCGAGGTAGCCGGAGACGCCCTTGGCGCGGGCGATGGCGACCAGGGTCGCCATGAAGCCGTTGTCCCCCTCGCCGTGACAGGTCGGAGACAGCCGCACCACGGACGCGCGCACCCCGCGCGAGGCGAGTTCGAGCGTCGCGAGCGCGGTGACCGCCCGCATCGAGACCGGCCCGCCCTCGGTCGCGGGCACATCGCGCTCGGTCACCGCGCGCCCCGGCGCGAAGCCGGCCAGCCCGGAGGCGAGGACGAACGGGCGGTCGGTGCCGGCGAGCGCGTCACCGAAGGCGTCGACGGCGCGCCGGTCGGCCTCGGCGGCACCCGCGAAGTCGCCGCTGAAGGCGATGTCGTGCTTGAAGGCGAGGTGGACCACCCCGTCCGAGGCGAGGGCCGCGTCCCGCAGGACGTCGAGGTCGTCGATGGTGCCGCGGACCACCTCGGCACCGGCCCCGGCGAGCGCGGCAGCGGAGGCGTCGGAACGGGCGAGGCCGACGACCCGGTGCCCCTCGCCGATGAGTTCGGGCACGAGGGCCGAGCCGATCCAGCCGGACGCACCGGTCACGAAGATACGCATGGGAAGCACCCCAGACTGTTGATGTCAGTTGCTGTCATCAAAGCTAACACTGATGTCAGTCGCTGTCATCGCGTAGAATCCGGCCATGGGTAGATGGGAGCCGGACGCGCGCGGACGCCTGGCCAAGGCCGCGTTGGAGCTCTACGGCGAGCGCGGCTACGAACAGACGACGGTGGCCGAGATCGCCAGGCGCGCCGGGCTCACCGAGCGCACCTTCTTCCGGCACTACGCCGACAAGCGCGAGGTGCTCTTCGGCGGCCCGCCGCCCTCGTTGCAGGACCTGTTCGTACGGGCGATCGTCGAGGCCCCGCCGGCCACCACGCCGATCGACGCGCTGGCGCTGGGACTGGACGCGGCCAGCGAGATGTTCGTCGACCGCCGCGACTTCGCGCGCAAGCGCCAGGCCGTGATCACGGCGAACGCGGAACTCCAGGAGCGCGAACTGATCAAACTCGCCTCGATGTCGGCCGCGCTCGCCGACGCCCTGCGCGCACGCGGCGTCCCGGAGCCCGCCGCGAGCCTGACCGCCGAGGCGGGTGTCGCCGTCTTCAAGGTCGGCTTCGAGCGCTGGGTCGCGCCGGGCGAGCAGCGCGAGATGGCGCCGCTGATGAGGGAGTCGCTGGACGCGCTCAAGGCCGTGACAGCGGGCGGTCAGGCTCCCTGACGGACCCGGCCGTACGTCCCGCGCTCCGGGCCGCCCGCCGCACACTCCGGGCCGCCCCCTGCGCGGGCGACCGCCGGATCACCGGCCCGCGGTACGGGTCCCACCCCGCGGAACCGCCGTACACGCGCCGCCGTACGCCCGGAGCGCAGGTGTCGTCGAGCCGGGTCCGCGCGTCTGCGACGATCTCCGCGTGGACTACCCGAACGACCAGGCCCCCGGCGCCCCCGTCCGCTCCGGTATTCCGGAGCACGGGCGCATTCCGAAGTACTACGCGGTGAAGGCGGAGATCGCCGTGCTCGTCGACGGACTCGGGGAGGGCAGCCTCATCCCCACCGAGCGCGATCTCTCCGAACGGTACGACGTCGCCCGCGAGACCGTCCGGCAGGCGCTGCGCGAACTGGTGCTGGAGGGGAAGCTGCGCCGGCAGGGCCGGGGCACCGTGGTCGCGGGGCCCAAACTGGAGCAGCCGCTGTCGCTGGCAAGCTACACCGAGGGCGTACGCCGCCAGGGGCGCACCCCCGGCCGTAGGCTCGTCGGCCTGGACCGCTTCCCCTGCCCCGACGCGCTGGCCGCCGAGACCGGGCTGACCCGGGGCGAGCCCGTCTGGCATCTGGAGCGTGTGCTGCTGGCCGACGACGAACGGGTCGGCCTGGAGAGCACCTACGTCGCCGTGGCCATCGCGCCCCGCCTCGACAGCGACTTCGAGCCCGACTCCTCCTTCTACGCCTATCTCCACGACCAGGGCATCGTGTTCGGCGACGCGGACGAGCGCATCGAGACCGTGCTGGCCACCCCGCGCGAGGCGCTGCTGATCGGCACCCCGCCCGCGCTGCCGATGTTGCTGATCCACCGCGTCTCACGGGACACCCGGGGGCGCCCGCTGGAGCGGGTCCGCAGCCTGTACCGCGGGGACCGGTTCTCCTTCACGGCACATCTGAAGGAATGAGTTCACCCGGCGGGGTGGCCGCGCCGGGCCGCCGTCATCCGTGGGGCGGGACGATCCCGTCGAGCCGCGCCGCCAGGTCGGCCGCCGTGCTCCCCCATGTCTCCCGCAGGCGCGCGCCGTCCGGGGTGATGTCGAAGGTGGCGTGGTCGGTGTAGACCCGGCTGACGCAGCGCAGACCGGTCAGCGGGTAGGTGCAGGACGGGACCAGCTTGGGGGCGCCGGTCTTGGTGAAGAGCGTCATCATCACGAGGACCTCCTTCGCGCCGATGGCGAGGTCCATGGCGCCGCCGACGGCGGGGATGTCGTCGGGATTGCCGGTGTGCCAGTTGGCGAGGTCGCCGTCGGTGCTCACCTGGAAGGCGCCGAGCACACAGACGTCGAGGTGACCGCCGCGCATCATCGCGAAGGAGTCGGCGTGGTGGAAGTACGCCGCGCCCGGCAGTTCGGTGACGGGCACCTTGCCCGCGTTGGTGAGGTCCGGGTCGATCTCGTCGCCGACGGCGGCCGGGCCCATGTTCAGCATGCCGTTCTCGGTGTGCAGGACGACCCCGCGCTCCGCCGGCAGATGGTCGGCGATCCTGGTGGGCTGTCCGATGCCGAGGTTGACGTAGGAGCCGTCGGGGATGTCACGGGCGATGACGGCGGCGAGCTCGTCCGTGGACAGCGGCCCCCGGTCGAGGTGCTCGACCACTGCGGTCGTGGCGGGTGTCGAGGTGCTCATCGTGCCCCCTGGACGGTGTAGTGGCGGGACTCGACCCGGACGATCCGGTCGATGTAGATGGACGGCGTGACGACGGTCTCCGGATCGATCTCCCCGACCGCGACGACCTCGCCGACCTGCACGATCGTGGTGGTGGCGGCGGTGGCCATGACGGGCCCGAAGTTGCGGGCGGTCTTGCGGTAGACCAGGTTGCCCATCGGGTCGGACCGGTGCGCGGAGACGAGCGCGTAGTCGCCCTTGATCGGGTACTCCAGTACATGGGTGCGGCCGTCGATGACACGGGTCTCCTTGCCCTCGGCCAGCGTCGTGCCGGCTCCGGTCGGGCAGAAGAACGCGCCGATGCCCGCCCCGGCCGCGCGCATCCGCTCCGCCAGGTTGCCCTGCGGCACCACCTCGAGCTCGATCTTCCCGGCCCGGTAGAGCCCGTCGAAGACATAGGAGTCGGACTGCCGCGGGAACGAGCAGACGACCTTTCGTACCCGGCCGGCCTTCAGCAGCGCGGCGAGGCCGACCTCGCCGTTGCCGGCGTTGTTGGACACCACGGTGAGGTCCTTCGCCCCCTGGCGGATGAGGGCGTCGAGGAGGTCGAACGGCATGCCGGCGAAGCCGAACCCGCCGACCAGGACGGTGGAGCCGTCCTCGATACCCGCGACCGCCTCGTCGCAGGTCTCCAGCACCTGTGCGCGGCTCATGCTCCCGCCTCCGTGTTCTCCAGGTTTTCGAGTACGACGGCCAGGCCCTGGCCCACGCCGATGCAGATCGCCGCGACGCCGTACCGCTCGCCGCGCTCGCGCAGCACCGCGGCGAGGGAGCCCAGGACACGGCCGCCGGAGGCGCCCAGCGGGTGCCCGAGCGCGATCGCGCCGCCCTTCTGGTTGACCAGCTCGGGGTCGCGCAGCCCGTCCTTCAGCCAGGCGTCGACACAGGCCAGCGACTGCACGGCGAACGCCTCGTTGAGCTCCACCGCGCCGACCTGGTCCCAGCCGATGCCCGCCCGGCGCAGCGCCTGGGCGGCCGCCGCGACCGGGGCGTAGCCGAAGTCCTGCGGGTCGAGCGCGCTCGCGCCGCGGCCGGCGATCCGGGCGAGCGGCTCACGGCCGATCGCGCCTGCGGCCTCCGCGCTGCCGAGCAGGACCGCCGAGGCACCGTCCGACAGCGGCGAGGAGTTGCCTGCGGTGATCGTGCCCTGCGGGCGGAACGACGGCTTGAGCCCGGCGAGCACCTCCGGCGTCGTCGTGGGCCGGATGCCCTCGTCGCGGGCCAGCCCCTCGACCGGTGTGACGAGGTCGTCGTAGAAGCCGCTCTCCCAGGCCTGGTGGGCGAGGCGGTGCGAGCGGGCGGCGAACGCGTCCTGGCGCTCGCGGCCGACGCCGAACCGCTCCTGGAGCTGCTCGTTGCACTCGCCGAGCGAGACGGTCCACTCCTTCGGCATGCGCGGGTTGACCAGCCGCCAGCCGAGCGTGGTCGA
The DNA here is from genome assembly GCF_009377175.1 of Streptomyces adustus. GTDB lineage: Bacteria > Actinomycetota > Actinomycetes > Streptomycetales > Streptomycetaceae > Streptomyces > Streptomyces adustus. The sequence continues at coordinate 14,215 of NZ_VJZD01000029.1, read as the reverse complement.
GACCGCGGTCACATCCCCCGCGGGGAAGCCCCTGGCGGGCTTGGGCAGCACCCAGGGCGCCCGGGTCATCGACTCCACGCCACCGACCAGGACGATGTCGGCGTCGCCGGTCTCGATGGCGCGTGACCCGATGAGGGCGGCGTCGAGCGAAGAGCCGCACAGCCGGTTGACGGTCGTGCCCGGCACGCTGGTGGGCAGGCCCGCCAGCAGCGCGGCCATCCGGCCGACGTTGCGGTTGTCCTCCCCGGCGCCGTTGGCGTTGCCCAGGACGACCTCGTCGATCGCTGCCGGGTCGAGGTCGGGGGTCCTGGCGAGGAGTCCGGTGATCGCGGTGGCGGCCAGGTCGTCGGGGCGTATGCCGGCCAGCGCGCCGTTGAACTTTCCGAACGGCGTGCGGGTCGCGGCGTAGAGGTATGCACTCACGTTGCCACCGTAGGCGCGGCTGTCGATAGGGTGAAGTATCAATATGGCGAGCGATTGAGAGGTGTGCGATATGGATCTTCGCCACCTGCGGTACTACGTCGCGGTCGCCGAGGAGCGCCATTTCGGCCGGGCCGCCGAGCGGCTGCACATGGCGCAGCCTCCGCTGTCGCAGGCGATCCGCCGGCTGGAGACCGAGCTCGGGGTCCAGTTGCTGGACCGCACCACCCGCCGGGTGGACCTCACCGAGGCCGGCCGCGCCTACCTGGAGCGCGCGCGGGCGATCCTGGCGGAGGTCGACGAGGCGGCCGACCTGGCCCGCCGGGTCGCGGCCGGTGTCGTGGGGCGTCTCGCGATCGGCTGCGTGGGGTCGGCGACGTACAGCCTGCTGCCCACGCTCTCCCGGCACCTGGCCGCGGAGCTGCCCGGGGTCGACTTCTCCTTCCGCGGCGAGATGCTCGCACCGGACCAGGCGGAGGGGCTGCGCACGGGCGCCATCGATGTCGCCCTGCTGCGCCCGCCGGCCGCGGATCCCTCCCTCGTCGTGCGCCTGCTGCGCCGCGACCGGCTGGTGGTGGCGCTGCCGGCCGACCACGCCCTCGCGGGGCGGCCGCGGGTGCGGGCCGCGGACCTCGCAGGCACCGACCTGATCGTGCACTCGGCGGACCGCCGCTCCGTGATGTACGACGTCGTCCTGCGGGTGCTGCGCGACGCCGGGGTGGAGCCCCGGATCCGGCACGAGGTCGGGGAGACCTCGACGCTGATCACCCTGGTGGCGGGCGGGCTCGGGGCGGCCGTCGCGCCCGAGCCGGTGACGGCCCTGACCCTGCCGGGGGTGGTGTATCTGCCCCTGGTCCAGCCGGTCACCACCGTCGAGCTGGCCGTCGCGCACCGCGCCGACCGGTCCGAACCTCATCTGCTGCGGACGGTCGAGGTGATCCGGCAGATGTTCCACCCGCCGGTCGGCACCGGGCAGGCCGACACGGACGCGCCGCCGGCGGCCGGCTGACCTGGCGTCCCGCCTTTCCCACCCTTCCCGCCTTTCCCGTCTTTCCCGCCTTTATCTCCGCTCATCCAGCCGTGCCCGATCCCCTCGATTGTCACGGACCGATAACGGGTCTAGCCCAATAGTGATGCCTCGTTCACGCTCTCGTTGGGAGCCGGACCTTTCCGGTTCCCGGACCGGGAGGAGCGTGAGCGACGTGAGAGTGACAGTCGTCGGAGGCGGCGTGGTCGGCACCATGCACGCCTGGCAAGCAGTTCAGCGCGGCCATGAGGTCGTACAGATCGAGCGAGAGAAGGAGGCCCGAGGCGCATCGCTGCGCAACTTCGGTCAGATCTGGGTCAGTGGCAGAGCCGGTGGTGAGGAGCTCGACACCGCGCTGCGCGCACGGGAGCTGTGGGAGGAGATCGGTGCCCGCGTGCCCGCCCTGGGCTTCCGGCCCAACGGCTCCCTGACCCCCGTCCGGGGGGACCTCGAACTCGCCGTCGCCGAGGCCGCGGTGGCCCGCGCGGACGCCGCGGCCCGCGGCTACAAGCTGCTGACCCCGGACGAGGCGCGCGCCCTGAACCCCGCCCTGCGCGGCGAGTTCACCGCGGCCCTGTACTGCGAGCGCGACGCGGCCGTCGAGCCGCGCACGGCCCAACTGGCCTTGCGCGCCCAGCTGCTGAAGTCCCCCGCGTACCGGTTCCTGCCCGGCCGCGAGGTCCGGGAGGTGACCGGCGCGGCCACCGTCCGCGACGACCACGGGGACGTCCACCGCGCCGACGCGGTCGTCCTGTGCACCGGCGCATGGCTCGGCGGTCTGGTCCGCGAACTCGCCGGCCCCGAACTGCCCGTGCGCCGCGTCCGGTTGCAGATGATGCAGACCGACCCGCTGGGCGAGCCGCTGACCACCTCGGTCGCCGACGCCGACAGCTTCCGCTACTACCCGGCGTACGCGTCACCGGCCCTGGACCGGCTCGACGCCGGGCAGCCGCAGCCGAGGACGGCCGCCGAGCACCGGATGCAGCTCCTGATGGTGCAGCGCGCCGACGGCGGACTGACCATCGGCGACACCCACGAGTACGAACACCCCTTCGCCTTCGACACCGTCGAGGACCCCTACGACCACCTCACCGGGGTCGTCGAGTCCCTCCTCGGCCGCCCGCTGCCGAAGATCCGGCGCCGCTGGGCCGGGGTGTACGCGCAGTGCACCGACACCCGACGGGTCGTGCACCGACAGCAGGTACGCGACGGCGTCTGGCTGGTCACCGGGCCCGGCGGGCGCGGCATGACCTGCTCGCCCGCCATCGCCGAGACGACCGCCGACGAACTGGGCTGGTGACACCGATGACCCACACGCACGACCCGCGCCCCGCGGCCGGCCCGCACCGGACGCCCTCCGCCCCCGACGGGATCCGTCTCGTCGTCCTCGACATGGCCGGCACCACCGTCGCCGACGGCGGCCTCGTGGAGCGTGCCTTCGAGGCCGCCGCCGCGGAACTCGGCGTCGTACCCGGCAGCGCCGACCACGCCGTCAAACTCGCCCATGTGCGCGCCACCATGGGCGAGTCCAAGATCTCCGTGTTCCGCCATCTGTTCGGCACCGAGGACCTGGCCCGGCGCGCCAACTCCACCTTCGAGAAGGCGTACGGCGAGCTGGTCGCCGAGGGGCTCACCGAGCCCGTGCCGGGCGCCCGCGAGGCCATCGAAGAGCTGCGCGAGGACGGCCGTACCGTCGTGCTGACCACCGGATTCGCCCGGGTCACCCAGGACGCCATCCTCGACGCCCTCGGCTGGCGCGGCCTGGTGCCGCTCACCCTCGGCCCGGCCGACGCGGGCGGCCGCGGACGCCCCTTCCCGGACATGGTGCTGGAGGCGTTCGTCCGGACCAAGGCGGCCGACGACGTGCGCCAGGTGGCGGTCGTCGGCGACACGTCGTACGACATGCTGAGCGGCGTACGGGCCGGGGCGGGCGTGGTCGCCGGGGTGCTGACCGGCGCGCGCGGGGAGGACGAACTGCGTGCCGCCGGCGCCACGCAGGTGCTCCCCTCGGTCGCCGGTCTGCCCGCCCTGCTGCGCGGAGTGGCCTGATGGGCATCCGCTTCGACGGCGTCACCGTCGCCTACGACGGGAACGTCGTCCTCGACCACCTCGACCTGAGCGTCGGCACGGGCGAGGTGATGGCCCTGCTCGGGCCGTCCGGGTCCGGCAAGACCACCGCGCTGCGGGCGGTCGCCGGGTTCGTACGGCCCGCCGCCGGGCGGGTGTACCTCGGCGACCGTGACGTCACCGACCTGCCGCCGTACCGGCGGGGCATCGGGATGGTCGTCCAGCAGTACGCGCTCTTCCCGCATCTGCGGGTGGAGGACAACGTGGCCTTCGGTCTGAAGGCCCGCCGGGTCGCCAAGCCGGAGATCAGGGCCCGGGTCGCCGAGGCCCTGGAGATGACCGGCATGGCCGCCTACGCCCGCCGTCACCCGCGCGAGCTGTCCGGCGGCCAGCAGCAACGCGTTGCGATCGCACGGGCGTTGGCCATCCGGCCGGGCGTACTGCTCCTGGACGAGCCGCTGTCCGCCCTGGACGCCCGGCTGCGCTCCGACATGCTCGGCGAACTGGCACGACTGCACCGCGAGTTGCCCGACGTCACGATCCTCTACGTCACCCACGACCAGGTCGAGGCGCTGACCCTAGCCGACCGGATCGCGGTGATGAACGAGGCGCGGGTGCAGGCCTGCGGAACACCGAGGGAGCTGTACCGGGCGCCCGCCAACGCGTTCACGGCCTCCTTCGTGGGCAACGCCAACCTGCTGCCGGTGACGGTCGCCCGGGACGGGGTCGTCTTCGCGGGCGCCGAGCTGAGGACCGCCGCGGCCGGCGCTCCCGCGGGGGCCCGGGCCACGCTGTGCATACGGCCGCACCTGGTCGGGCTCGGCGACGGCCCGAACCGGCTGGAGGGCACCGTCACGGAGATCCAGTGGCGGGGCGCCACGAGCCGGCTGTACGTCGACGTCCGGGGCCATCGGGTCATGGCGGACCTGGGCGAACTGCGCGAGCCGCCCGCCCACGGCGAGACGGTCGACCTGCACTTCGCCCCGCAGGACGCGGTGCTGCTCACCGCCGGAGTCACCGATGACTAGGGCGCCGGCGGCCGGGCAGATCGAACCGCGGGCCGGGCAGCTCATGCCGCAGGCCGAACAGTTCGAGCCGCGGGCCGGACGGCTCAGGTCGCGGGCCGGACGGCTGCTGTGGGCGCTGCCCCCCGTCGCCCTGCTCGCCGTCTTCTTCCTCCACCCCCTCTACCTGGTCGTCCAGCAGTCCTTCCGGCCGGACACCGGTGGCACCTCGCTCCGGCCGTACGCCGACGTCCTCGCCTCCACCGCCTTCCGCGAGGCCCTGTGGACGACCGTCTGGCTGGCGATGGCGTCCACCGCCGGATGCCTGGTCCTCGGGTTCGTCCTCGCCCTGGTCATCGCGTTCGTGCCGTTCCCCGGCGCGAAGACGGTCGCCCGGTTCGTCGACGTCTTCCTGTCCTTCCCGTCCTTCCTGATCACCCTGGCCCTGCTGTTCGTCTACGGCACGGTGGGCATGGCCAACGGAGCATGGACGGACGTCACCGGGGCCGCCGAGGGACCGTTCCGGTTCCTCACCACGCCCTGGGGTGTGCTGCTGGCCGAGGTCACGTACTTCACGCCGTTCGTGATGCGGCCGCTGCTGGCCGCCTTCTCGCAGCTGGACACCGCCCAACTGGAGGCGGCGAGTTCGCTGGGCGCCCGCGCGCCGCGCATCGTCCGGCAGGTGATCCTGCCCGAGGCGCTGCCCGCGCTCGCGGCCGGCGGGAGCCTCGTCCTCGTGCTGTGCCTGAACGAGTTCGGCATCGTGCTGTTCACCGGGGCCAAGGGCGTCACGACCCTCCCGATGCTCGTGTACAGCAAGGCGATCCTGGAGTCCGACTACCCGGGCGCCTGTGTGATCGCCGTCGTCAACGTCCTGATCTCCGTGGGGCTGTACGGCCTCTACCGGGTGGTGAGCCGTCGTGCTGGTGCATAGCCGCGCGGGGAGGCGGGCCGTCCAGGTCCTGTTCCTCGTCCTCTTCGTCCCCCTGTTCGCCGTGCCGCTGCTGGTGGTGCTGGCCGCCTCGTTCGCCACCCACTGGTCAGGCGTCCTGCCCTCCGGGCCCACGGTCGCGCACTACCGGGCCGCCGGCCGCGGCGAGGCCCTCCAGGCCCTGACCACCAGCCTGGTCACGGCGCTCACGGCGAGCCTGGTCGCGCTGACCGTCGGCACCTGGGCGGCGCTCGCGGCGGCCGCGCTGCCCCGGCGCTGGCGCCGGGTGCTCGACGCGCTGTTCGTGCTGCCCGTCGCCGTGCCGTCGGTGGTCGTGGGCCTCGCCGTCCTGGTCGCCTTCTCGCAGCCGCCGATGCTCCTCAACGGCACCCGCTGGATCGTGATCGCCGCTCACACCGTGCTGGTCACCGCCTTCGCCCATCAGTCGGTGTCCGCCGCGGTCGTCCGCCTCGACCCGGCGTACGAACAGGCCGCCGCCTCCCTCGGCGCCACCCCCGGCCAGGTCCTGTGGCGGGTCAGACTGCCGCTGCTGCTGCCGTCCCTCACCGCGGCGGCCGGCCTCTGCTTCGCCCTGTCCATGGGCGAGTTGAGCGCCACGATGATGCTCTATCCGCCCGACTGGACACCGCTTCCGGTCCTGATCTACGCGGCCACCGACCGCGGCGCCCTGTTCGCCGGCTCCGCGCTCGCCGTGGTCCTCATGACGGCGACCCTGCTGGTCCTGCTCGTCGTCTCCCGCCTGCGCACCAAGGCCTCCTACCGCTGACCGCTTCGGCAACCACCTTTCCCGTGCAAGGAGTTCATCCCGTCATGCCCAGAAACACCCTCAAGCTCGCGATCGCGCTCTCCCTGCTCGCCGCTCCGGCGCTCTCCGCCTGCGGCGGCTCCTCCGCCGCCTCCGACGAGAAGGCCGTCACCGTCTACAGCGCCGACGGCCTCAAGGGCGAGAACGGCGACGGCTGGTACGACCAGGTCTTCAAGGACTTCGAGAAGCAGACCGGCATCAAGGTCAAGTACGTCGAGGGCGGCTCCGGCGAGATGGTGCAGCGCGCCCTGCGGGAGAAGAGCAACCCGCAGGCCGACGTGCTCGTCACCCTCCCGCCGTTCATCCAGCAGGCCGACGGCAAGGGCCTGCTTCAGAAGTACGCCCCGCAGGGCGTCGACCAGGTCGACGCCGCGGACAAGGCGGCCGACGGCACCTGGACCTCGGTCGTCAACAACTACTTCGGCTTCGTCTACAACAAGAAGGAGCTGAAGCAGGCCCCCACCACCTGGCAGGAGCTGCTGGACGGCAAGTACCGCGACAAGCTCCAGTACTCCACCCCCGGCGTCGCCGGCGACGGAACCGCCGTACTGATCAAGGCGATCCACGACTTCGGCGGCAAGGACGCGGCCCTGGCCTACCTGAAGAAGCTCCAGGCCAACAACGTCGGTCCGTCCGCCTCCACCGGCAAGCTCGCGCCCAAGGTCGACAAGGGCGAACTGCTGGTCGCCAACGGCGATGTGCAGATGAACCACGCCCAGTCCAAGACCATGCCGAACCTCGGCATCTGGTTCCCGGCCCCGCAGGGCGGCAGGCCCACCACCTTCGCCCTGCCCTACGCGGCCGGCCTGGTGACCAAGGCCCCGCACGGCGACAACGGCCGCAAGCTCCTCGACTACCTGCTCAGCCGGACGGCACAGCAGCAGGTCAGCGAGATCGGCGGCGGCTTCGCGGCCCGCAAGGACGTCAAGGCCACCGACGCCGAGGCCGTCGCCCTGGCCCAGATCATGACCGGCGTCGAGGTCTTCGAACCCGACTGGAGCGACATCGACCGGAACCTCACCGCGTACGTCGACGCCTGGAAGTCCGCCACCGGGAGCTGACCTCCCGGCCGACACCCGCCGTACGGGCGACGCCCCCGGTTCCACCGCGGGCGTCGCCCCGCCCGCACGACCCCGTCTCCCGTCCCTTCCGGAGGTACTCGTGTCGTCCCACCTGTCCCGCCGCACCCTCCTGTTGTCCGCCGCCACCCTCGCCGCCTCGGCCGGTCCGCTCGCCGCCGTCGCCCGCGCCGCGGCCACCACCCCAAAGGTCCTGGTCATCGGGCTCGACGGCGCCCTGCTGACCCGGATCAAGGACGCCGACGCCCCGAACCTCGCTGCCCTGATGGCCGCCGGCCTGACGGCGCCCAGCAGCATCTACGCCAACCCCCTCGCGCCGACCCTGTCCGGCCCCGGCTGGTCGACGCTGATCACCGGCGTCTGGCCGGACAAGCACAACGTCAAGGACAACGCCTTCACCGGCGCGCGCTTCACCCAGTACCCCGACTTCCTCACCCGCGCCGAGACGGCGAAGCCCTCCCTCACGACGTACGCCGTGTCCTCCTGGGCACCGATCACCGACACCGTCTTCTCCGGCACGGTCGACACCCGGGTCTCCACTCCCGGCGCCGAGTACGACACCGGCACCACCTCCCGCGCGGTCGCCCGGCTCCGGGACGGCAACCCCGACGCGGTCTTCGTCCAGCTCGACAACATCGACCACGCGGGCCACAGTTACGGCGCCGCCTCCGCGCAGTACCTGGCGGCCATCGCCGGGGCCGACGCCCAGGTGGGCCAGATGGTGGCGGCCGTCCGGTCCCGTGCGACCTACGCCGCCGAGAGCTGGCTGATCATGATCACCGCCGACCACGGCCACACCGACGCCGGCGGCCACGGCGGCTCCACCCCGCCGGAACGCCAGACCTTCCTGATCGCCACCGGCCCCACCCTGACCCCCGGTTCGGTCCGCTCCGACGTGAAGATGCCGGACGTCGCCGCCTCCGCGCTGGCCCACCTCGGCATCGCGCTCGACCCCGCCTGGGACCTGGACGGCCGCCCCGTCCAGCAGCCGGCCCCGGACGACTTCGACGCGCTGCGCCCGCAGTTGCAGACCCGCGCCGACGAAACCGGCATCCCCACGAGCGTCCTGGGCTTCACCCACACCCCGCCCGCGGGCTGGTCGGTCGACAACTCCGCGATGGGCGGCGGTGGGGTCGCCGAGTGGCGCGGCTGGTCCTTCACCACCGACGAGTTCTGGACCCGCTCCCAGACCGACCAGAACCGCGAGTGCAACGTGCGCGCCCGGAACGTCTTCGCCGTCGCGGACGGCGACGAGTGGAGCGACAAGGCGGTGTCCGGAAGCTTCGACTCGACCATCGACTCGGGCACCTTCACTGTGCTGGAGGGCCCCGTCGGCCGGTGCGGCACCCGGGGCGAGGCCGCGCACCCTCTCAGCCCAGGTCGAGCAGCTCCTCGTAGAAGCCGCCGAAGCCGCGCTCGCGGTCGACCAGGTGGATCTCCAGGATCCAGTGGCACACGCGCCCGGCGCGGTCGGGGCGCCGCAGCGGGGTGTCGTTGCCGGGAGCGACGTACGACTCGATGTCGGCGCCGTCGATCTTCTCGTGCGGGAACTCCCCCACCGGGTGTCCGGCGTGCCAGCCGCCCAGTTCCCAGCCGCGCCCGGCGGCCAGCCTGCCCACCTCCGCGTGCAGCCGGGCTCCGGTGATCCCCGGATCGGCCTCGAAGGCGCGGCGCCCGGCGGCGAACACCTCGGGCAGGTCGGCGCGGAGCCGGTGCTTGACGGGGTCGTCGCCGAGCACGAACGTACGGCCGAAGTCGGCCTCCCACTCCTCGAAGATCGGCCCGAAGTCGGCGAAGGCGATGTCGTCCCGGCCGATGATCCGGTCCGGGGGATTCTCCTTGTACGGGTGCAGGGTGTTGGGTCCGGAGCGCACGATCCGCTTGTGCCAGTGCCTGGTCGGGCCGAACATCTCGTTCGCCAGGTCGCGGATCCGGTCGCTGACCGCCTTCTCCCCCTCGCCCGGCGCGACCAGCCCCCGCTTCTCGATCTCGGCGAACAGTTCGGCGGCCTTGGCCTGGGCGTCCAACAGGCTCCGCGCCCGCCCGCCCTCGTCCGTCACGGTCCCGTCCGTCACGGTCCCGTCCGTCACGCCCTCGCCCGTCATGTTGTCCCCCGTCATGCTCTCCCCCTCGTGCGGACCGACAGCTGCACGACCACGACCGTACCCGGCGGTGCGCGCCCCCACCCCGCCCCGCACGCGATCCGGCCTGATCACGCCGCACGCGTTCACGGTGTCAGTGGGACGCCATCACGCATGACCTTGCGCGTCAGCACTTGCCGGGGCAGCCGGAGTTCGTCGTCGATGCGGTCGCGGTCGAGCTCGTCGAGCGTGATGGCCGCGCTGTGTCTCGGGACGCGGGCCAGTCGTGCCATCCGCAGGGGTTCGGACGGCAGGCCGGCAGCGCCGACCACCGTCACGCCGCCCTCGGGCTCGGTGGCCTCGTCACCCGCCCGTTGTGCGCGCAGACTCTCGGAGTACCGGGCGACCTTGTCCCAGAATTCCTCCTGCGCGGCCGACGTGGAGCGGTCGCCCGTGAGCGTCCGGGTCGCGATGACCAGACGATGTACTTCGATGCCGACCGCGCGGGCCGACCGGCGGTCCTGCAATGCGTCGATGGCCGCTTCGGTGGAGGCCATACGAGCGGCCAGGTCGTCCGCGTCGAACTGCGCACGGCGGGCGGCCGGTTCGGTGAGCCACAGCAGCAGGCGGGCCGTCCAGGCCGCCGCCGCCCCCGGGATCCGCACCAACCACGCGCCCTTCCGGGTCCGGGCGTCGAACCGCGACGCGGCCCCTGCCACATCGTCCGCGCGCCAGGCATACACGTCGACACTCGACGAGGCGTCTGCGCTGTCACCGGCTCTCATCGTCCGGGCCATGGCTTCGAGGGACTCCAGTGCGACACCGACGAACGCGCTGCTTCGGAGATCGCGACCGGAGAGACTCCCCAGAGCATGGGCGAGGGCCGCGATCGGCTTCCCGGTGGGGTGGGCGGTCCAGAGAGGGAGACCGAGGACCAGGCACCGCTTGCGGCGTATCCCGTAGTGGGTGACGGTCACGGAGAATTCCGGACCGAGCTGGATCGCGTCGACGCGTCGCACCCCGGCCACGTCCGCCATGCGATCCACCAGAGCGAACAGGACCGGGGCGTCCGCGTGCCTCAGCGTGGGCAGTTCGGCGTCCAGCCTGCCGGGGCGCGGGCGCAGCGACAGGGCCACGCCCAGCATCAGCGCGCCCAACACGGGCTGGACGACCGTGCGGAGCCCGAGCACGATCAACAGCACGCCACCGATGAACAGTCCCGCCGTGACGAGATGGACCACGGCGGCGACCGCGTACGCGGCGGCCGTCGCATACCTGATCGGAGCCGGACTGTCGGGTGGAATCGGCCGGGCACTGTCCATGGGTCCCCCTTCGGCGATGAGCGCTCGATGTCGCTCAGGCATGCGTCGAGCCGACCAGTACGGCGGCCGACCGGCAAGCGGTCTGAGCAACATCTGAGCTATGGGCCGTTCCCCCGGACAGCCGGGCCGCGATCAGCCGTCCCGGTCACCGTGGGCGGCCCGGCTGGCCTCGATCTCCGCGATGTGCTCGATCGCCCAGCCGGCCAGCGCGAGCGCCGGCGGGATGAGGCTCTGCCCGGTGGGGGTCAGCGCGTACTCGACACGCGGCGGGACCTCCGCGTACGCCGTGCGCGAGACCAGGCCGTCCCGTACCAGGTTGCGCAGGGTCAGCATCAGCATCCGCTGCGAGATCCCCGGGATCTGCCGCTGGAGGTCGGTGAAGCGCAGGCGCCCCTGTTCCAGGGTCACCACGATCAGCAGCGTCCACTTGTCGCAGATCCGGTCGAGCACGGCACGGATCGTCCGCCCGCCGTCTCCACGGATCATGCACGTGTGCTCGTACTCCGACATGACAGCTCCCTGTGCGTGACGCACATCCGTGTGCCTTTTGTAAGCCTCTCGGCAGTCACCCATGATGAGGCGCCTCGGACCAGGTACTTACCACGCAAGGGGTCATGATGGGCATCGCCTACTGGATCGTCGCCGCGCTGCTGGCGGTGTTCTATCTCTACGCCGGAGGCAAGAAGGTCCTCCAGAGCCAGGAGCGGCTGCGGCCGATGATGGGCTGGGTCGACCGGGTCCCGATGCCGGCCGTCAGGCTGATCGGGACGCTGGAGATCCTCGGCGCCGCGGGTCTGATACTGCCGCCGCTGACCGGGATCGCGCCCTGGCTCGCCGTCGCCGCGGCGATCGGGCTCGTCCTCGTCCAGTGCGGCGGCATCGTGCTCCATGTCTCGCGCGGCGAGGCCCGGTTGATCGGGCTCAACATCGCACTGCTGGTGGCCGCGGCGGCCGGTGCCTGGCTGGCGGCGGTACGGCTCTGACGTACCCGCGGTCGTCCTGCGCGGACTCAGGTCCTGCGCAGCACTCGGCTCGCTCCGGCGGCGACCGTGGTCGCCAGCAACCACCCGCTGCCGACGAGGACGAGTGCCGCCCACTGCATGGCGCCGGACGGGCTGAACACGCGTTCCTGGCCGAGGTCGACGAGCGGGAGCAGCAGATCGAGGGTGTAGATCACCGGCTGGAAGGCCGGATGCGGTCCGTCGACCACGGCCTGCGGGGGCCAGGTCGCGAACAGTGTCGAGCCGACGGCCAGGAGTCCGGCCAGCAGCCACACGGCGCGCAGCGGGCGGTATCCGAAGCCCACGGTCGCGTCCTGGAGGAGGCTCCACAGCCGGGCGGGCACCCCGAGGGTGGCGCGCAGGGCCCGCTGCTTGGCGACCAGCACGGCCCGTGCGTCGGCGTCCTGGCCGTGGCGCTGGTAGACGGCGGCGAGTTGCTCGTACGGCTGGGGGGTGAAGGCGTTCGGGTCGCGGCGCAGCAGGGGCAGGCGGCGCGCGGCCGGCAGGGCGGGGCTGATGTCGTCGTAGACGGCGCCGTCCACGACGAGGGAGGCCGGCCAGGTGGCGGGCTCGTCCTGGAGCAGCACCGTCCGGACGCGGCTGAGGTCGACGATGCCCGCGGGGGTGTCCCGCGGCTCCAGTCGCAGCACGGCCGCGGTGGCGCCGCGGCAGGTGAGGGCCTCCTCCTCGGGCGCGGTGTCGAGCAGCGCGCCGGCGAGGCACAGGGTGCTGCGGATCGTGGCGTTGTTGAGGCGGATGCCGCCGTGGGCCGTGAAGCCGTCGCAGAGGTTCACCACTCCGCCGACTTCGACGCCGTTGGCCCGCAGCGCGGTCCTGCCGTTGTCCGGGGCGGTCAGTTCGGCGGCCTCCAGCCGGATCGAACCGCCGATGCGCGCGTCGCACAGGTCGATGGTGCCGTGCGCGGTCGTCCCGCCCCGGCAGTCGAGGTCGCCGCCGATATGGGTGCGGCCTGCCGTGAGCACGGTGCCCTCGGGAAAGTTCAGCCGGGCGCCCTCCAGGACGACGCTGCCGCGTATCGAGGTGTCGGCGAGGGTGACCGGGCCGTCGACGACCAGTCCGCCGTCCGCCTGGATGTCGCCGCCGATCTGCGCGCAGCCCAGATGGAGTGCGTGGCGTCCCGGGCCCGCGCCGGGGCCGGTGAGGGTGGCGTCGGACAGCTCCACCGTCGCGCCGACCGAGGCCCCGCACAGGTTGACCATGCCGGCGCAGGAGAAGCCGCGCCCGAGGTACAGGCCGCCGCCGACGGTGATCTCGGACATCTGGAGACAGCCGTCCGGGCCGCCTATGACCGCGCCGCGGAAGACGAGCGTGTCCTGGATCCGTGCGTTGTTCAGATGCACCGGGCCGGTGCAGTCCAGGCCCGGGGCCCACATGTACTCGTCCACGGCGACGCTCTGGGCAGTGACCGCGGCCTCGCCCGGCGCGGGGCGGATCGTGGTGTCCTGGAGCGAGAGCACCGTACCGACAGTGAGGGAGCGGAGGTCCAGGGTGCCGTCCACGGTGCACTTGTCGACCTTGAACTCCTGGGCGACACGGGCGCTGTGGGCCCGCAGACCGGGCAGCCGGCACTCGCCGAGCTCGAACGCCTCCAGCTGCGCGCCCTCCAGCCGCGGTGCTTCGTCGAACCGGCAGCGCCGCATGCGGACGGTGCCGCGCACGGTGGCCTCCGACAGGTCCAGTCGTCCTCGTACGTGCACGCCGCGCAGCCGCAGCCGGGCCAGCTGACCGGGCACGGGGGGCGGTGGGGAGAGCAGCAGCATCCGCACGGCGGCGCCGCGCACCTCGGGTACGCCGACGCACCACTCCCCCCGCCGGTACGCCTGCCACATACGGCGCTCGCCGGCGTCCCAGTCGGCCGGCGCGTCGTCATGGTCCGCCACGGAAGTCCCCCTCCTCGTTCACCGGGACGAGCCGGCTCCGGGCAGCAGCGTGCGCTGTCGCGCGCCGGTTTTCAACGGCCGAGCGCGTCGGCCCAGGCGGTGGTCTCGTCGGGGTGGCGGAGGCGGACCGTGTGGAGCGGGGCGAAGCGGGGGTCGCGGGTACGCAGGCCGATCTCCCGGTGCCGGGCGGTGTGTTGGGACCACGACCACCAGACCGGGTGTTCCCTGCTGAGCCAGCCCCGCCAGTCCTCCCGGTTGCCGCCGAAGAGGGATTCGCGGGTGACGGTGCGCCGCAGCGACCGGCGCAGGACGCGGGGCATGACGACCCGCCTGGGATAGTCCAGCCAGATCACGGTGTCGGCCCGCTCCCACAGCAGGTCGCGGACTTCCGAGGCGCCGATCGAGTCGACGATCCAGCGCGGCCGCGCGGTCAGCCGCGACACCTCCTGGACCAGCCGCCCGTTCACCGCCCACCCCGGACCGTCGTAGTACAACGCGTCCATCTCGTGGTAGTCCAGGCCCAGTTGCCCGCCCAGCATCCGGGCCAGCGTGGACT
>NZ_VJZD01000299.1 GCF_009377175.1 Streptomyces adustus | reverse complement strand
TCCTGCGGGAACCGCGCCTCCTCGTCCACCGCGGCCGCGAACGGGGCTATCTTCGCCTCGGCCAGCGAACGGATCGCGTCACGGAGCATGTCGTGCTCCTCGGACGGGCGGTACAGGTCGAAGTCAGCCGATCCGGCCAAGGTCTCTCACGCTCCAAGGGAACTGCGCTAACTACCGTTAAGTAACTCAAATTTTAGGGGCCTGCCCACCGGACAGATACGTGAGCTTGGCGACAAGAGGAAATCTGCCCGTTGAAGAGGCGCGGCACGCCCCGACTATGCTCGGGCGGCACCGCCCAGCGCGTATCGACGCCGTACACCCCAGGAGCACTGCATGGCCGCCCTCAGGATCACCGTGATCGGCACCGGTTATCTCGGCGCCACGCACGCCGCGGCCATGGCCGAGCTCGGCTTCGAGGTGCTCGCGCTCGACGTGGTGCGCGAGAAGATCGAGATGCTGGAGCGGGGCGAGACCCCGATGTACGAGCCGGGGCTCGAAGAACTGCTGCGCCGCCATGTCGCCGGGTTCGAGGGCACCACCGGGCGGCTGCGCTTCACCCAGGACTGGGCGGAGGTCGGAGCGTTCGGCGACGTCCACTTCGTGTGCGTGAACACGCCGCAGAAGCACGGCGAGTACGCCTGCGACATGTCGTACGTCGAGTCTGCCCTCTCCTCCCTCGCGCCACACCTGACCAGGCCCGCCCTCGTGGTCGGCAAGTCCACCGTGCCGGTCGGCTCCGCGGACCGGCTGTCCCGCATGATCGCCGAACTCGCACCGGCCGGCGCGGACGCCGAGCTGGCGTGGAACCCGGAGTTCCTGCGCGAGGGCTTCGCCGTCCAGGACACCCTGCACCCCGACCGGATCGTGGTGGGTGTGCGCAGCGAGCGGGCGGAGAAGCTGCTGCGGGAGGTGTACGCCACCCCCGTCGGGGAGGGCTCGCCGTTCGTCGTCACCGACTTCCCCACCGCCGAGCTCGTGAAGACCTCCGCGAACTCCTTCCTCGCCACCAAGATCTCCTTCATCAACGCGATGGCGGAGATGTGCGAGGCCGCGGGCGGTGACGTGGTCAAGCTGGCGGAGGCGATCGGGCACGACGACCGGATCGGCAAGAAGTTCCTGCGGGCCGGAATCGGCTTCGGCGGCGGATGCCTGCCCAAGGACATCCGGGCCTTCATGGCGCGGGCCGGTGAGCTCGGCGCCGACCAGGCGCTGACCTTCCTGCGCGAGATCGACTCCATCAACATGCGCCAGCGCGGGCAGATGGTGGAGCTGGCCCGCCAGGCGCTGGGCGGCGGTTCCTTCCTGGGCAAGCGGGTCGCCGTGCTCGGCGCCACCTTCAAGCCCGACTCCGACGACGTCCGGGACTCACCCGCGCTGAACGTCGCCGGTCAGATACACCTCCAGGGCGGCCAGGTGACCGTCTACGACCCCAAGGGCATGGAGAACGCCCGGCGGGTCTTCCCCACGCTCGGCTACGCCGACTCGGCGCTGGAGGCCGTGCGGGGCGCCGACGTCGTCCTGCACCTGACCGAGTGGCGGGAGTTCCGGGAGCTGGACCCGGCGCGGCTCGGCGAGGTCGCCAAGGCCCGGCTGATCCTCGACGGGCGCAACGCCCTCGACCCCGAGCTGTGGCGGAAGGCCGGCTGGACCTACCGGGCGATGGGGCGTCCGACCGCCTGACCGGGGCGGAGAACGAGGTGACGCCGGTTCGGCCGAGGCTCAGTCGGCCGAACCGGCGCACTGTTGCATTCTGCCGCACCCGGCCCGCAGGTGACGTAAGAAATTCCTGTGCGTCACCGCCCGGAGCCGCGTGCGACGCCGCGGCCGGGTCCGGCCCTCAGCGGCCCTTGGCCCGGTACCGGCGCATCTTCGCGCGAGCCCCGCACACCGACATCGAGCACCACCGGGCCCGGCCGGCCGGGCTGCGGTCGTAGTACGCCCAGTGGCAGGTCACGTCCTCGCAGGCCTTCAGCCGGGTCCAGGTGCCCGCGACGAGGGAGTCCGCCACGGCGGCCGCGATCCGGGCCCGCAGGGGCGCTCCTGCGCCGGGGATCAGCCGCGCGGAGCCGTCCCGGGCGTCGATCGCCACGTACAGCGGTGCCGCCGCCAGCAGGGCCCCCAGGTCGGTCACCTCGCGATGCGGTGGATGGCCGGCGTGGGCGAGCAGCGCGGCGCGCAGCGACTCGCGCAGGTCGCGGGCGTCCGCCAGATCGTCGAGGGAGAGTCCGAGGCGCGCCCTGCCCTCGGGCGTGTCGAGCGCGTCGGCGCCGGTCCCGAGGTCCAGCGTGTTCACCAGGGACTCGATCAGCGCCAGCCCGCCCGGTGCGGGCGATCTCTCACTCATGGCGGCGCGCCACCTCCGGCTCCCGGTATTTCCCTTGTGACGTTACCTCCTGTGCGGCAGCATGAGGTAACGGTTACTGGTTGACCGTCTCTACAGGTAACGCCGATCGAGGAGGAAGTCATGGCTCTCGCCAAGCTGGACACCGTCGTCCTGGACTGTCCCGACCCCCGCGCCCTGGCCGGTTTCTACGCCGCGCTGCTGGGCGGCACCCTGGAGGAGCAGGAGGACTGGGTCGACGTGAAGGTCGACGGCGCCCAGGTGCTGGCGTTCCAGGCCTCTCCCGGGTACGTACCGCCGAAGTGGCCCTCGTCCGACGGTTCGCAGCAGTTCCATCTGGACCTGACCGTCGACGACCTGGACACCGCCGAGCAGGAGGTTCTGCGGCTCGGCGCCCGCCCGCTGGAGGTCGAGGACCGCTCGCGCAGCTTCCGGGTCTACGCGGACCCGGCGGGGCACCCGTTCTGTCTGTGCCGGGCCTAGTACCGGTACGGGATCCGGCGGAAATGCGGGAGCGGGGCGGCCGTGTCGGCCGCCCCGCTCCGTTCCGTCAGCCGCCGGACGGCTCGTCCGGTCAGCCGTCCAGCGACTCGATCGTCGCGTTGGACGGCGCGCGGGTGGTCCGCAGCTCGCGGGCCACGTCCTCCGCCGCGCCCAGCACCCGCACCGAGTTCTGCCAGGTCAGCTTGGCCAGGTCGGACCTGGACCAGCCGCGGTCGAGCAGTTCGGCGATCAGGTTGGGGTAGCCGGATACGTCGTTCAGGCCGTCGGGGGTGAACGCCGTGCCGTCGTAGTCGCCGCCGATGCCGAGGTGGTCGATCCCGGCGACCTCGCGCATGTGGTCGAGGTGGTCGGCGACCGTCGCGACCGTGGCGACCGGCCGCGGGTTGCTCTCCTCGAAGGCCCGGTGCACCCGCATCGCCTCGGCCGTGGTGTCGAGGTGGTGGAAGCCGTGCGCACGCATGTTCGCGTCGGCGGCGACCGTCCAGTCCACCGCCGCCTGGAGCACGAACTTCGGCACGAACGTCACCATCGCGACGCCGCCGTTGGCGGGCAGCCGCTCCAGCACGTCGTCCGGGATGTTGCGCGGGTGGTCGCAGACGGCCCGGGCCGAGGAGTGCGAGAAGATCACCGGCGCGGACGAGGTGTCCAGCGCGTCGCGCATGGTCGTCGCCGCCACATGGGAGAGGTCGACGAGCATGCCCAGGCGGTTCATCTCCCGGACCACCTCGCGGCCGAACGCGGACAGACCGCCGACCGCGGGCTTGTCGGTCGCCGAGTCCGCCCAGGCCACGTTGTCGTTGTGGGTGAGGGTCAGATAGCGCACACCGAGGTCGTAGAGCCCGCGCAGGGTGCCGAGGGAGTTGGCGATCGAGTGGCCGCCCTCCGCCCCCATCAGGGAGGCGATCCGGCCCTCGGCGCGCGCGCTCTCCAGGTCGGCCGCCGTCAGCGCCCGGCGCAGGTCCGCCGGGTGGCGGTCGAGCAGTTGCCGTACGCAGTCGATCTGTTCCAGCGTCGAGGGCACCGCGTCGGGCAGGTCCGAACGGACGTACACCGACCAGTACTGCGCGCCGACCCCGCCCTCGCGCAGGCGGGGGATGTCGGTGTGCAGGTGGTCACTCTGCCGGGTGGCGATGTCGCGGGCGTCCAGGTCGTAGCGGACCTGCTCGCGCAGGGCCCAGGGCAGGTCGTTGTGACCGTCCACGACCGGGAACTCGGCGAGCAGCGCGCGGGCTTCTTCGAGGGACGTCATCCGCGCGCTCACTTCCCGAAGCCGAAGCCGGCCGAGCCCTCGACCTTGGCGCGCAGCCGCTTGCCCTTCTCGGTGGCCTGGTCGTTCAGCTCCTGCTGGAACTCGCGCATCCGGGTGAGCAGCTCCTCGTCCTGGGTGGCGAGGATGCGGGCCGCGAGCAGACCGGCGTTGCGGGCGCCGGCCACGGAGACGGTCGCGACCGGCACGCCGGCCGGCATCTGCACGATCGACAGCAGGGAGTCCATGCCGTCGAGGTACTTCAGCGGCACCGGGACGCCGATGACCGGCAGCGGGGTGACCGAGGCCAGCATCCCGGGCAGGTGGGCGGCGCCGCCCGCTCCCGCGATGATCACCTTGATGCCCCGGTCGGCGGCCTGCTCGCCGTACGCGATCATCTCGCGCGGCATCCGGTGCGCGGAGACGACGTCGACCTCGTAGCCGATCTCGAACTCGTCGAGGGCCTGGGCGGCGGCCTCCATGACGGGCCAGTCGGAGTCCGACCCCATGACGATGCCTACGACAGGGCTCATTCGGTGATCGTGCCTCTCAGGTAGCCGGCTGCGTGACGGGCGCGCTCCAGCACGTCGTCGAGGTCGTCGCCGTAGGTGTTGACGTGACCGACCTTGCGGCCCTGCTTCACGTCCTTGCCGTACATGTGGATCTTCAGCCGGGGGTCGCGGGCCATGCAGTGCAGGTACGCCGCGTACATGTCCGGGTAGTCGCCGCCCAGGACGTTGACCATGACCGTCCACGGCGCGCGCGGACGCGGGTCGCCGAGGGGCAGGTCGAGGACGGCCCGGACGTGGTTGGCGAACTGGGACGTGATCGCGCCGTCCTGCGTCCAGTGGCCCGAGTTGTGCGGGCGCATGGCGAGTTCGTTGACGAGTATCCGCCCGTCCCGGGTCTGGAACAGCTCGACGGCGAGGTGGCCGACGACGCCGAGCTCCTTGGCGATGCGCAGCGCCATCTCCTCGGCCTTCAGGCCCACGGCCGGGTCGAGGTCGGGCGCGGGAGCGATGACCGTGTCGCAGACCCCGTTCACCTGGCGGGACTCGACCACGGGGTACGCGACCGCCTGACCGTGCGGGGAGCGCACGACGTTCGCCGCCAGCTCCCGCACGAAGTCGACCTTCTCCTCCGCGAGGACCGGGACACCGGCCCGGAACGGTTCGGCGGCCTCCTCCACGGAGTCCACGACCCACACGCCCTTGCCGTCGTACCCGCCGCGGACGGTCTTGAGCACGACGGGGAACCCTCCCCCACCCTCCGCCGCGAAGGCGGCCACGTCCTGCGGGTCGGAGACGATGCGGTGCCGCGGGCACGGCACACCGATCGCGTCGAGTCTGGCCCGCATCACGCCCTTGTCCTGGGCGTGCACGAGCGCGTCGGGGCCCGGACGGACGGGGATGCCGTCCGCCTCCAGGGCCCTGAGGTGCTCGGTGGGCACATGTTCGTGATCGAAGGTGATCACATCGCACCCACGGGCGAACGCGCGCAGCGTGTCCAGGTCGCGATAGTCGCCGATGACGACATCGCTCACGACCTGTGCCGCGGAATCCTGAGGGGTGTCACTGAGGAGCTTGAACCTGATGCCGAGCGGAATGCCTGCCTCGTGTGTCATACGAGCGAGCTGGCCACCGCCGACCATGCCGACTACCGGGAACGTCACGCCCCTAGGGTATCGGCCACGCCCGGACGGCCGATTCCACACCTCTTACCGACGGCTTTCCTGTCTCATACCGGGCGTTTTCCGGGTTCTTTCCAAGCTGTTCCCGGCCTGTGGGCCCGTCCACAGGAAAGCCCGCAGAGGGCCGGTTAGCATGGCTGGGTTGACGTAAACCGACCCGGACGGGGGCACGCACAGCCATGGAACACGGTTCCTCGGGGCTGCGACGACTCGTGCGCGAGGTCGCGAAGTTCGGCGCCGTCGGCGGCGCGGGGCTTCTGGTCAATCTGGGTGTGTTCAACCTGGTGCGCCATGCGACGGATCTGCCCGTCGTGCGGGCCAGTGTCATCGCCACGATCGTCGCCATCATCTTCAACTACCTGGGCTTCCGCTACTTCACGTACCGGGACCGCGACCGCTCCGGCCGCACCCGGGAGCTGACCCTGTTCCTGCTGTTCAGCGCGGTCGGTCTCGTGATCGAGAACGGTGTGCTGTACGCGGCGACGTACGGGTTCGGCTGGGACAGCCCGCTCCAGAGCAACATCTTCAAGTTCATCGGCATCGGCGTCGCCACGCTGTTCCGGTTCTGGTCGTACCGCTCGTGGGTGTTCCGGACGCTGCCCGCGCGGGAGGCCGTCGCGGACGCGGAGTCGCTGCTGAAGGCGGAGTCGAAGAAGACACGGACCCAGCGGGTGAGCTGACCCGGCAGGCTCTCCGGACAGGCCTAGCGGACCGTCGGCTCGTCCTCCGCAACGAGCGTGCGCTTCAGCGGCGTACGCGACAGGAACAGACCGAAGACCGGCGGCTGCGCCTGGAGCATCTCCAGCCGACCGCCGTCCGCCTCCGCGAGGTCACGGGCCACGGCGAGGCCGATGCCCGTCGAGTTGCGGCCGCTGATCGTCCGCTCGAAGATCCGCGCCCCGAGATCGGCCGGGACGCCCGGCCCCTCGTCCGTCACCTCGATGACCGCCTGGTTGCCGGTGACCCGGGTGCGCAGGGCGACCGTGCCCCCGCCGTGCATGAGCGAGTTCTCGATCAGCGCCGCCAGCACCTGGGCCACCGCACCCGGCGTGCCCACGGCCCGCAGATGGCGCTTGCCCGAGCTGACGATGGCGCGGCCCGCGCTGCGGTACGCCGGACGCCACTCGGCCAGCTGCTGCTGGATGACCTCGTCGAGGTCGAAGGAGACCGCCGAGCCGGTACGCGGGTCCCGGGCGTTGGTCAGCAGCCGCTCCACCACGTCCGTCAGGCGCTCCACCTGCGTCAGCGCGATGGTCGCCTCCTCCTTCACGATGTCCGGGTCGTCGGTGAGGGTGATCTCCTCCAGCCGCATGGAGAGCGCCGTCAGCGGTGTGCGGAGCTGGTGGGAGGCGTCGGCCGCCAGGCGCCGCTCGGCGGTGAGCATCCGGCCGATGCGCTCGGCGGAGGCGTCGAGGACGTCCGCGACCCGGTCCAGCTCGGGGACGCCGTACCGCTTGTGCCGGGGACGCGGGTCGCCCGAGCCGAGGCGCTCGGCGGTCTCCGCAAGGTCGGTGAGCGGTGAGGCGAGACGGTTGGCCTGGCGGACCGCGAGGAGGACCGCGGCCACCACGGCCAGCAGCGCCACCGCCGCGATGATCAGCAGGGTGCGGCCGACCTCCCGGGTCACGGACGAGCGCGGCTCCTCGACCGTGACCGTCTCACCCTCCTCGCCCTTGGCGGTGGAGCGGATCACCTCACCGGCCGGCCGGGTGCCGATCTCGATCGGCCGCTGGCCGGGCATGGCGATGCGGGCGTAGCGTTCCTGCGCGACCTGGCCGCGCAGTATCGCCGCGGTGACGGTCTCCTCGCCGAGCAGCCGGCTGTCCACGATGCTGGCCAGCCGCAGCGCCTCGGAGTCCACTCGTTCCTGGGCGCTGTTGCTGATCGTCCGGGTCTCGACGATCACCAGGGACACGCCGAAGACGGCGATGACGACGAGCACCACGGCGAGCGTGGACTGGATCAGTCGGCGGCGCATGACCTCTTACCTAACAAACAGTGGACGCGTCGCCCGGCGGGCGCGGGCTCAGCTCTTCTCGAAGCGGAAGCCCACGCCGCGCACCGTCGCGATGTAGCGGGGGTTGGCCGCGTCGTCGCCGAGCTTCTTGCGCAGCCAGGAGATGTGCATGTCGAGGGTCTTGGTCGACGACCACCAGGTGGTGTCCCAGACCTCGCGCATCAGCTGGTCGCGGGTCACGACCCGGCCCGCGTCCCGGACCAGCACCCGCAGCAGGTCGAACTCCTTGGCGGTGAGCTGGAGTTCCTCGTCGCCCATCCACGCGCGGTGCGACTCGACGTCGATGCGCACGCCGTGGGTGGCGGGCGGCTGCTGCGGCTCGGCGGCGCCGCGCCGCAGCAGGGCGCGGACGCGGGCGAGCAGTTCGGCGAGCCGGAACGGCTTGGTGACGTAGTCGTCGGCGCCCGCGTCGAGACCGACGACGGTGTCCACCTCGTCGGCGCGCGCGGTCAGGATGAGGATGGGCACGGCGTGGCCCTCGGCGCGCAGCCGGCGGGCCACCTCCAGGCCGTCCATGCCGGGCAGGCCCAGGTCCAGCACGACCAGGTCGACGCCGCCCTGCATTCCTGCGTCGAGCGCGGTGGGGCCGTCCTCACGCACCTCGACCTCGTACCCTTCCCGGCGCAGTGCGCGGGCCAGCGGCTCCGAGATGGACGCGTCGTCCTCGGCGAGCAGTACACGGGTCATGGAGTGATGGTAGTCCGCCTCGGACGGGCGCCGAGGTGTGATCGCCCTTGCGGTTTCTTACCGAGGGACATGCCGGACATGGTGCGGGATCGGCCGCCTCGCGAACTCCTCCGGACGCGCCTGCGATCTTGTTACGGACCAGGTAACAGAAGATGTCATCCTTGGATCGGCACGTCGGCCTTCGAATGAACGCGATTGGTTCCATGATCGCCTGTGATCCCGGTCTCAAGTCCTTCCATATCAGTCACTGTCCTGACGTATGGTGAATCAACGCCTCTAGCACAACGGGGACCTTTGGCGAGTTGCCACGCTGAAGGTCTCTTTCATGTGCGGGCTGGCCACGCCAGCCTCTAGAAGGAATGACCTGTGGCCGGGCCTCTCAGCGCATTGACGCGCGTAGAGGCGTGGATCCCGGTGGTCGTCGTCCACCGCTCCGTGATCCGGAGCGGACCCCCTGTGGGCGTGGGGGGACGTGACAGTACCGCCGGTGCCGGCCGCCCCCCACCGGGCGCCGCGACGCTCCAGCAGCGCGCGCGTCCCGAGCAGCAAGGAACGACCAATGGCGTCCAGCCTGACGAAGGATTCGGTCCGTCCGGGCACCCCCGGCTCCGAGAAGACCTTCTTCGGCCACCCCCGCGGACTGGCCACCCTCTTCATGACCGAGATGTGGGAGCGTTTCTCCTACTACGGCATGAAGGCCCTGCTCCCGCTGTACCTGGTGGCACCGGGCGGCCTGCACATGAGCGCGGCCACCGCCACGGCCATCTACTCGGTGTACCTGTCCCTCGTGTACCTGCTCGCCCTCCCCGGCGGCTGGTTCGCGGACCGGGTCCTCGGCCCCCGCAAGACCGTCGCCGTCGCCGGCGTCATCATCATGCTGGGTCACCTCACCCTGGCCCTGCCCTCGTCCGGCACCTTCTTCGCGGGCCTCGGCCTGGTCGCGATCGGTTCCGGTCTGCTGAAGTCCAACATCTCGACGATGGTCGGCCACCTCTACAAGGGCGCGGACGACGCGCGCCGTGACGGTGGCTTCACCCTCTTCTACATCGGCATCAACCTCGGCGCGTTCGCGGCGCCGCTGGTCATCGGCACCGTCGGTGAGAACGTCAACTGGCACCTGGGCTTCGCGCTCGCCGCGCTCGGCATGGCGCTGGGTCTCGCCCAGTACCTGCTCGGCAGCCGTCACCTCGACGCCCAGTCGAGCGTCGTCCCCACGCCGCTGTCCCCCGCCGAGAAGTCCGCCACGCTGCGCAAGTCGGCCCTGTGGGCGGCCGTCGCGGCCGTCTTCTACACGGTCGTCGTCGTCTCCGGCCACTACACGCTGAACTGGCTGCTGGTCCCGATCACCATCGCCGGTCTGATCATCCCGGTCTTGGTCATCGCCCGCATCAAGCGGGACAAGGACCTCGACCGCACCGAGCAGTCGAAGATGTCCGCGTACATCTGGTTCTTCGTCGCCGCGGCCGTGTTCTGGATGATCTACGACCAGGGCGGCTCCACGGTGTCCCTGTTCGCCGACTCCTCGGCGAAGAACACCATCTTCGGCTGGGACTTCCCGGTCTCCTGGTACCAGTCGGTCAACCCGGTCATGATCATGGCGCTGGCCCCGGTCTTCGCCTGGGCGTGGCTGGCGCTCGCCCGGCGCGGCAAGGAGCCGAGCACCGCGGTGAAGTTCGCCATGGGCCTGGTCCTGATCGGCGCGTCGTTCTTCCTGTTCCTCGCCCCGCTGGCGATCGCCGACGGCGGTCACAAGGCGGCCGCGATGTGGCTGGTGGCGATCTACTTCGTCCAGACCGTCGGTGAGCTGACCCTCTCCCCGGTGGGTCTGTCGGTCACCACGAAGATGGCGCCCGCGAAGTACGCCTCCCAGATGATGGGTGTCTGGTTCCTGGCCGTCACCGCCGGTGACGCCACGACCGGTCTGCTCTCCATCGCCGGAGTCGACCTCAACAAGACGGGCATCGTGGCCTTCCAGGCCGTGCTCGCCGTGGCCGCCGGTGTCGCGGTGTGGATGTACCGCAAGAAGGTCAAGGAGCTCATGGGCGACGTCCACTGACGTCCCCCCGAGGCCGCCGACGTCCACCGACGTCCGGCCGGGGCTGATCCACGCGAGGGCCGCCGCACCCCCACCGGGG
>NZ_VJZD01000298.1 GCF_009377175.1 Streptomyces adustus | reverse complement strand
CATCGCCTTCGGCATGGGCCAGCTCGGCACGGAACCGATCCTGGTCGGCGCCGCCGGTTCGGACTTCGACGACTACCGCGCCTGGCTCGACCGGCACGGCGTCGACACCGACTCGGTGCGCATCTCCTGCGACGCTGCACACAGCCCGCTCACAGCAACCCCACAGGTTCATGGCTGTGCCGGGCCCAGCTCTCACGCACCTGGTTCTGCGTACCGCCTTGTTCTGCCCGGACGGCCGGCCAGCCGTCCGGTCTCCCCTGGCCGTGCGATCCGCGGCCGTGCAGAAGGAGTCAGTGTTGAGCAGCAGTTCCTCTCACAGACGCACCTCCCACACCCCGTACCGCAAGACCGCCGCCGTCGCCCTCGTCGGCGTCTCGGCACTGATCGCCGCGGCCGTGCAGTCCGGCGCCGCGTCCGCCACCCCCGACCGGACGCCGACCGCGCCCGTGTCGGGACAGGTCAGGCCGGGCGCCGAGTCGGTCCGGCTGACGCCCGCCCAGCGCGCCGCGCTGATCCGCGAGGCCGACGCCGCCAGGCCGGACACCGCCCGGCACCTGGGCCTGGGCGCCAAGGAGAAGCTCGTCGTCCGGGACGTCCTCAAGGACGCCGACGGCACCGTGCACACCCGCTACGAGCGGACCTACGACGGCCTCCCGGTGCTCGGCGGCGACCTGGTCGTCGACACCACCGCCTCCGGCGCCACCGCGTCCGTCACCAAGGCCACCCGGTCCACCCTCGCGGTCGCCTCGCTCACCCCCGCCGTCCCCGCCGCGCAGGCCCAGCGGCAGGCCCTGTCCCTCGCGAAGGACGCGGGCGCCGCGCGGGCCACGGCCGACCGGGCACCGCGCAAGGTCGTCTGGGCCGCGAGCGGCACCCCGGTCCTCGCCTACGAGACGGTCGTCGGCGGCCTCCAGGAGGACGGCACCCCCAACCAGCTGCACGTCATCACCGACGCGGCCACCGGCAAGAAGCTCTTCGAGTACCAGGGCATCGAGACCGGCACCGGCAACACGATGTACAGCGGCACGGTCACGCTCGGCAGCGCGCAGTCGGGGTCGACGTACAACCTGACGGACACCGCCCGCGGCAATCACAAGACGTACAACCTCAACCACGGCACCTCCGGCACCGGCACCCTCTTCTCGGGCTCCGACGACACCTGGGGCAACGGCAGCGCCTCCAACCTGGAGACCGCCGCCGCCGACGCGCACTACGGCGCGGCGGTGACCTGGGACTACTACAAGAACGTGCACGGGCGGTCCGGCATCCGCGGCGACGGGGTGGGCGCGTACTCCCGGGTCCACTACGGCAACAACTACGTCAACGCGTTCTGGGACGACAGCTGCTTCTGCATGACCTACGGCGACGGCTCGGGCAACACCCACCCGCTCACCGCGATCGACGTGGCCGGCCACGAGATGAGCCACGGTGTCACCTCCAACACCGCGGGCCTGAACTACTCGGGCGAGTCCGGCGGCCTGAACGAGGCCACCTCCGACATCTTCGGCACGGCGGTCGAGTTCTACGCGGCGAACGCCACCGACGTCGGCGACTACCTCATCGGCGAGAAGATCAACATCAACGGCAACGGCACCCCGCTGCGCTACATGGACAAGCCCAGCAAGGACGGCGCGTCCAAGGACAGCTGGTACTCCGGCATCGGCTCGGTGGACGTGCACTACTCCTCGGGCCCGGCGAACCACTTCTTCTATCTGCTGAGCGAGGGCAGCGGCGCCAAGGTCATCAACGGCGTCAGCTACAACTCGCCCACCGCCGACGGCCTCGCGGTCACCGGCATCGGCCGCGCCAAGGCGGAGAAGATCTGGTTCCGCGCGCTCACCACGAAGTTCACCTCGACCACCAACTACGCGGCGGCCCGTACCGGCACGCTGGCGGCGGCGGGCGACCTGTACGGTACGACGAGCGCCGAGTACAAGGCGGTGCAGGACGCCTGGGCGGGCGTCGCGGTCGGCTCGCGCTCGGGTGGCGGCGGCGGTGGCGGCACGTCCTTCGAGAACACCGCCGACGTATCGATTCCGGACAACGGAGCGGCCGTCACGTCGTCGGTCACGGTCTCCGGACGGACCGGCAACGCCCCCTCGAACCTTCAGGTCACGGTCGACATCGTGCACACCTGGCGCGGTGACCTCGTGATCGACCTGGTGGCCCCGGACGGGTCGACGTACCGCCTGAAGAACTTCAGCTCCTCCGACTCGGCGGACAACGTGAACGCGACCTACACGGTCGACGCGTCCTCCGAGGTCGCCAACGGTACGTGGAAGCTGAAGGTCCAGGACCAGGCGGCCCAGGACACCGGCTACATCAACAGCTGGAAGCTCACCTTCCCGTAGGCCGCGGGCCGTATCCGGCACCCGCGGACAGGGCGCCGCCCCGGTGGTTCGACTCCCCGGGGCGGCGCCCGCTTTTTGCCATGTGCATGCCTGTCTCTGGTTGGCCCGTTACCCGGACCAACTCCATTTACATTCCCGCAACGTTCACCCAGCAGTCGACTTTCGGTCAACATCACAAGGGGGTCCTGACATGTACGCGACCTTGATGTCAGGCTTCCCCCAACCGCCGCAGCACAGCTACTTCACATCACCTCCGGACAGGACCCCACCCCGTCCGGACTCCCCCACAAAGGAGCTTGCGTGAGCCCCCTCTACGCGCGTCACAAGCGCACCACCCTGGCCATCGCCACCGCGGTCGCGACCGGAGCCCTGCTCACCACCGGTCTGGCGAGCGGCACCGCCGTCGCCCAGAGCCCGGCGGACTCCACGAAGGCGGCACCGCTCGCGGCGGCCCCCCTCCAGCTCTCCGCGGCCGCCCGCACCACGCTGATCCAGCAGCAGCAGGCCGACGCGCCCGAGACCGCCACCGCGATAGGCCTCGGCTCCCAGGAGAAGCTGGTCGTCAAGGACGTCGTCAAGGACGTCGACGGCACGGTGCACACCCGCTACGAGCGCACCTACGCGGGCCTGCCGGTGCTCGGCGGCGACCTGATCGTCCACCAGTCGGCGTCCGGCGCGACCAAGGGCGTGACCAAGGGCCTGAAGACCAACTTCAAGGTCGCCTCCGTCAAGCCGCAGATCGCCGCCGCCACGGCGGAGAAGCAGGCGCTGACCGCGGCGCAGGCGGCCGGCTCGGCGAAGACCGCGGCGGACGCCGCGCCCCGCAAGGTGATCTGGGCGGGCTCCGGCACCCCGGTCCTCGCCTACGAGACGGTCGTCGGCGGCTTCCAGGACGACGGCACCCCCAACCAGCTGCACGTCATCACCGACGCGGCCACCGGCAAGAAGCTCTTCGAGTACCAGGGCATCGAGACCGCGTCGACCGGCACCGGCAAGACGCTGTACTCCGGCACCGTCAGCCTGACCACCAACCTGTCGGGCTCGACGTACCAGCTGTACGACACCACGCGCGGCGGCCACAAGACGTACAACCTGGCCCGCGGCACCTCCGGCACCGGCACGCTGTTCACCGACGCGGACAACGTCTGGGGCACCGGCGCCGCCTCCAGCTCCTCCACCGACCAGACCGCGGCCGCCGACGCCGCCTACGGCGCCCAGGAGACCTGGGACTTCTACAAGGACACCTTCGGCCGCAACGGCATCAAGAACAACGGTGTCGGCGCCTACTCCCGTGTCCACTACAGCAGCGCCTACGTCAACGCCTTCTGGGACGACAGCTGCTTCTGCATGACCTACGGCGACGGCTCCAGCAACACCCACCCGCTGACCTCGCTGGACGTGGCCGGCCACGAGATGAGCCACGGTGTCACCTCCAACACCGCGGGCCTGAACTACTCGGGCGAGTCCGGCGGCCTGAACGAGGCCACCTCCGACATCTTCGGCACGGGTGTGGAGTTCTACGCCAACAACTCCTCCGACGTCGGTGACTACCTCATCGGCGAGAAGATCAACATCAACGGCGACGGCACCCCGCTGCGCTACATGGACAAGCCCAGCAAGGACGGCGGCTCGGCGGACTACTGGTCCTCCTCCGTCGGCAGCAAGGACGTCCACTACTCGTCCGGTGTCGCGAACCACTTCTTCTACCTCCTCTCGGAGGGCAGCGGTTCGAAGACCATCAACGGCGTCTCCTACAACTCGCCGACCTACAACGGCGCCACGCTCACCGGCATCGGCCGGGCCGCGGCGCTCCAGATCTGGTACAAGGCGCTGACGACGTACATGACGTCGACGACGAAGTACTCGGGCGCCCGTACGGCGACCCTGTCGGCCGCGTCCGCGCTGTACGGCTCCAGCAGCACCCAGTACGCCGCGGTCGCGGCGGCCTGGACCGCGGTCAACGTCAGCTGACCGCACGGCAGTCGACAGGGCGGTACCCCGGGACTCCGACGTCCCGGGGTACCGGCCTACCCTTGCTTCCCATGTCCTTCACGTACGCGGACGTCGGCGCGACCCGCGAGCACGCCGGTTTCTGTCCCCCCGGCTTCCACCCGCTGCACATACGCACCCGGCTCGGCGAGGGCGAGGAGCTCTTCCGCCGGGCCGCCGAAGCCGTCCTCACCTGGGAGATGCACCGCGCGCTCGGTGTCGGCGTCACCACGAAGGCCGACCGGGCCGAGCCCGGCGCGGACGTCACCATCACCCTGGCCGGCCTGATCAAGGCCCCCTGCCGGGTGGTCTGGACGGTCGAGGAGCCCCGCCGGGCCGGCTGGGCCTACGGCACGCTGCCCGGTCACCCCGAGTGCGGCGAGGAGTCCTTCGTCGTCCACCGCACCGGCGACGGCACGGTCTGGTTCACCGTCTCCGCCTTCAGCCGCCCGGCCAAGTGGTACGCCCGGGCCGGCGGCGCGGCCACCCGGACCCTTCAGCACGCCTACGCCCGACGCTGCGGGACGGTACTGCGCCGCCTGTGCGCACCGCTCGACCAGGCCTGATTCTCCCGCGCCCGCGTGGACGGGTCCGCCGGCACCGCCCCGGAAGGGACAAAAGACCCTTCCGGGGAGATGGCGCGCCCTCCTAGCCTCGACAGTGGCTCCACCGGTCCACTGCCTCCACGCGACAAGGGACGCCCATGCCCGTCGACAAGATCTCACGCCGTGCCCTGGTGATCGGCGCCGCGGCCACCGCGCTCGCACTCACCGCCGGTGTCGGCATCGGGCTCGCCGCCGACGGCGACTCCGCGGGGGGTGCTCCACAGACGGCGAAGCCCGTCGTCCCGGCGAACACCACCGGCAAGGACGGCACGGTGATCACGTACGGGAAGGCGAGCGCCCCCCTCACCGTCGGCGTCTACGAGGACATGCGCTGCCCCTACTGCGCGAGCTTCGAGCGCGACCTGGGCGCGACCCTCACCTCCCTAGCCGACTCCGGCAAGGTGAGGGTCGAGTTCCACATGGCCACCTTCCTGGACAAGCGCCTCCAAGGAAAGGGCTCCCGGACCGCGCTCGGCGCGCTCGGCGCGGCCCTGAACGAGAGCCCCGCCCTGTTCAAGCAGTTCCACACCGCCCTGTACGACGCCCAGCCGAAGGACGAGACCACGGACACCTTCGGCAGCACCTCCGACCTGCTGGAGATCGCCGGAAAGGTGCCCGGTCTGCGCACGCACGCCTTCAACAAGGCCGTCAAGGAGGGCACCTACCTCGCCTGGGCCGACAAGGTCGGCGAGGCCTTCTACGACAGCGACGTCACCGGCACCCCGGCGGTGAGGGCCGGCGGCCGGGACGTCACGGTGCTCGACGACCACGGCAAGCCCGTAGACGCCCGGAAGTTCACCGAGGAGATCGAGGCCGCCGCCGCACGGCGGTGACACCCGGCCTCCCCGGTGCCCGGCGCCGGCCTACCGCAGCAGCACCCCCGCCCCCGCCCCCGGTTCCTCCGAGGGCACCGTCACCAGGCCCAGTTCCGCGCCGGAGGCGAGCAGCCGGTGGGTCGGCAGGATGCGGACCGTGTAGCCGTAGGGTCCGGTGCGGTCCAGGGACAGCGGGCCCTCGTAGACCCAGCGCCCTTCCAGGTCCGGGCCGCCCGTCGGCTTCAGCGGGACCGTCGCCGCGTCGGTGATGCGGTCCTCGGAGTCCACCCGGCCGGAGACCGCCTGCACCTCGACGTCGTCGGTGGCGAGGCCGCCGAGGCCGACCCGTACCCGCAGGACCAGGGTGGTGCCGAGCTCGGCGCTGGCCGTGGCGGTGGTCGTCTCCACATGGTCGACGCTCACCCCGTGCCAGGCGGCACGCACCCGGGTCTTCCAGGCGGCGAGCTCCCCGGCCGCGGCCGGGGTCATCGCGCGGTTCGCCTGCGCGGCCGGGGCGTACAGGCGCTCGACGTACTCGCGGACCATGCGCCCGGCCAGCACCTTCGGGCCGAGCAGGGCGAGGGTCTCGCGGACCATCTCGATCCAGCGGTCGGGCAGGCCGTGCCGGCCCCGCTCGTAGAACCGGGGTGCGACCCGCTGTTCGAGGAGCTCGTAGAGCGCGGCCGCCTCGATGTCGTCGCGGTGGTCGGGGTCCATTCCGGAGCCGTCCGCCGTGGGGATCGCCCAGCCGAAGTCCGGCTGGAACCACTCGTCCCACCAGCCGTCCAGGACGGAGAGATTGAGACAGCCGTTGAGGGCCGCCTTCATCCCGGAGGTGCCGCAGGCCTCCAGCGGGCGCAGCGGGTTGTTGAGCCAGATGTCGCAGCCCGGGTAGAGCTTCTGCGCCATCGCCATGCCGTAGTCGGGGAGGAAGACGATGCGGTGGCGCACCCGCGGGTCGTCGGCGAAGCGCACCAGTTCCTGCACCAGCCGCTTGCCGCCGTCGTCCGCCGGGTGCGCCTTGCCCGCGACCACGATCTGGATCGGGTGCTCGGGGTGCAGCAGCAGGTCCATCAGCCGGTCGCGGTCGCGCAGCATCAGCGTCAGCCGCTTGTACGACGGGACCCGGCGGGCGAAGCCGATGGTGAGCACGTCCGGGTCTAGGACTCCGTCGATCCAGCCCAGCTCGGCCGCACCGGCGCCGCGCTGCCGCCAGGAGGCGTACAGCCGTCGCCGCACCTCCACCACCAGCTGTTCGCGCAGGTCCCGACGCAGGTCCCAGACCTCCTGGTCGGGGATGTCGCGCACCGCGTCCCAGCGGTCCGAGCCGCCGATCGTCAGCGCGTCCTCGGCGCGCTGGGCGCCGATCTCGCGGGCGCCGAGCCGCAGCACCTCCGGGGCCACCCAGGTCGGGGCGTGCACCCCGTTGGTGACGGAGGTGATCGGCACCTCCTCGGGGTCGAATCCCGGCCACAGCCCGGCGAACATCTCCCGGCTGACCTGGCCGTGCAGCAACGACACGCCGTTGGCGCGCTGGGCCAGGCGCAGCCCCATCACGGCCATGTTGAACAGGTTGGGCTCGCCGCCGGGGTAGCTCTCCATGCCGAGCCGCAGGACGCGTTCGACGTCGATGTGCGGGAGTTCGGCCTCGGGGCCGAAGTGGCGGGCGACCAGCTCGCGGTCGAAGCGGTCGATGCCGGCCGGGACGGGCGTGTGGGTGGTGAAGACGGTCCCCGCGCGGACCGCCTCCAGGGCCGCGTCGAACTCCAGCCCCCGCTCGCCCAGCTCCGCGATGCGCTCCAGACCGAGGAAGCCCGCGTGGCCCTCGTTGGTGTGGAACACCTCCGGCTCGGGGTGACCGGTCAGCCGGCAGTACGTGCGTACCGCCCGGACACCTCCTATGCCCAGCAGCATCTCCTGGAGCAGTCGGTGCTCGCTGCCGCCGCCGTAGAGCCGGTCGGTCACGCCGCGTTCGCCGAGGTCGTTCTCCTCGACGTCCGAGTCGAGCATCAGCAGCGGCACCCGGCCGACCTGCGCCAGCCAGATCCGGGCGCGCAGCGAGCGGCCGCCGGGCAGCGCGAGGGAGACCTGGGCCGGTGTGCCGTCGGCCTCCTTGAGCTGGGCGACCGGCAGTTCGTTGGGATCGAGGACGGGGTAGTGCTCCTGCTGCCAGCCGTCCCGGGAGAGGGTCTGGCGGAAGTAGCCGTGCCGGTAGAGCAGCCCGACCCCGATGAGCGGCACCCCGAGGTCGCTGGCCGCCTTGAGATGGTCGCCGGCCAGGATGCCGAGGCCGCCGGAGTACTGGGGCAGCGCGGCCGTGATGCCGAACTCGGGTGAGAAGTAGGCGACGGCGGACGGGAGTTCGCCCGACTGCGCCTGGTACCAGCGGGCGCCGGTCACATAGTCGTTGAGGTCGCCGGAGACCGCGTCCAGGCGGCGCAGGAAGCGGCGGTCGCCCGCCAGTTCCGCGAGCCTGACGGGCGGCACGCTGCCCAGCAGGCGTACCGGGTCGCCGCCGGAGGCGGCCCAGCACTCGGGGTCGACGGACTCGAAGAGGTCGCGGGTCTCCGCATGCCAGGACCAGCGCAGATTGCGGGCCAGATCGCTGAGCGGCCGGAGGGAGTCGGGGAGAACGGGACGGACGGTGAATCGACGGATCGCCTTCACATTCCACCTCGGCGCATGTCGCTGTGCGGACGCACGGCGGTGTGCGTCTCGTCGTCAGTCGACGGTACCGGCGTCGGTGGCGCCGCCGCTGGGAGCTTCGCCCGCAGACCCCCCGTTCGGCCGGAACCGACACCTCCCGGCCGATATGGCCGATTCCACCACCATAGGCCTTCTTGTGGTGCTTCACGTGGCACGGAAAGCTGCCCTTGGCGTACCGGCCGACGCCGGGGGACCCGGCACCGCGGCCGCCGTACGCCCGAGTCGAGGAGGGGAACTCGGACCATGGCACGGACGCGGAAGCGGCGTCTGCGCTGGGCGGCGGGCCTGACCGCGGTCACCACGGCCGCGGTGCTTTCGGCCATCACACTGCCCGCGCATGCCGTACCGGAGGGGCGGATACTCGGCGCCGGCGATCCCGGCTCCGTCGACGGAAGTTACCTGGTGGTGCTGAAAAGAGGCACCCGGGCTCCGTCGACGGCCGGCCGGGACCTGGCCGAGCGGTACGGGGTGAGAATCAGCCACACCTACGGCACGGTGGTGAACGGTTACGCCATACGCGCCGACGAGAGACAGGCGCGCCGGCTGGCGGCGGACTCCCGGGTCGCCTCGGTCGTCCAGGACACCCGGGTGGGGCTGGAGCGCACCCAGGCGAACCCGCCGTCCTGGGGTCTGGACCGGCTCGACCGGCCGGCCCCGGTGCTGGACCGGAGCTTCACCGCGCCGGACTCGGCGGGGGCCGGGGTGACGGTGTACGTCATCGACACCGGCGTCCGGATCAGCCACCGGGACTTCGGCGGACGCGCCGCCTACGGCTGGGACTTCGTCGACGACGACGCCACGGCCGCCGACGGCAACGGCCACGGCACGCACATCGCCGGCATCGTCGCCGGCGCGTCGTACGGCGTGGCCAAGAAGGCGGACGTGGTCGCCGTACGCGTGCTCGACGACAAGGGGGCGGGCACCACGGCCCGGGTCATCGCGGGCATCGACTGGGTCACCCGGCACGCGCACAGGCCCGCGGTGGCCGACCTCAGTCTGGGCGGCGTGCACAACGCCCAGCTCGACGCGGCCGTCCGCGCCTCCATCGCCTCGGGCGTCACGTACACGGTCGCGGCGGGCAACGACTCGCGCGCGGCCGCCCTGTACTCGCCCGCGGACGTGCCGGAGGCCGTCACGGTCGGCGCGACCGACCGCGGCGACGCGCGGGCGCCGTTCTCCAACTACGGTTCGGCCCTCGACCTGTTCGCGCCGGGGGTGTCGATCACGTCGGCGTCCCGTACGAGCGACACCGCGAGCGCGACCTACTCCGGTACGTCGATGGCGGCGCCGCACGCGGCGGGCGCGGCCGCGCTCTATCTGGCCGACCACCCGCGCGCGACACCCGCCCAGGTGGCCGCGGCACTGGTCGCGCGGGCCGCGCAGGGCCGGGTGTCCGACCGGGGAGCCGGCTCACCGGACCGGATCCTCCAGGTGCCGCCGGAGCTCTGAGGACAGAGTCCGGGGCCGATCCTCGCAGAGTCCCGGGCCGATGGTGGCGCAGTCCCGGCACCGGCCCCGTTCCCCGCGAACGGGGCCGGACTTGTGTGTAGACATACGCGTGAGTAGTTACCAAAGTGCCGGATTGCCCACTCGAATAGCGTGGGAAGGCTTCCTCGGTACGCCCACGGGTACACCACGCAGGTGGACCCCGGGTTCGCAGGACCCACCTCCCCACAGCCATCCGCCCACCCACGTTGACGCGGACAGGAGCGGTCATGCCCGCCACGCACCACTCGTCACCACCCCCGACACCCCGTACCGGCGCACCCCCCGTACGCACCGCCGCGGCGTCGCCGCCGGCCCCGGAGCCACCCTCCG
This sequence comes from Streptomyces adustus, assembly GCF_009377175.1. Taxonomy (GTDB): domain Bacteria; phylum Actinomycetota; class Actinomycetes; order Streptomycetales; family Streptomycetaceae; genus Streptomyces; species Streptomyces adustus. Next base: position 591 of record NZ_VJZD01000298.1, on the reverse strand, counting down.
CGGGCGAGGCCACCGCCGTCGGGCGCATACCCGTTCTCGACGTCCGGCCCCTGGTCCAGCTCGGCCGCAGGCCCGCCAAGGCGGTGACCGGCGAGCCCTTCGAGGTCTCGGCAACCGTGTTCCGCGAGGGCCACGACGCCGTCGCCGCCAACGTCGTACTGAGGGACCCCGAGGGCCGCCCCGGCCCCTGGACCCCGATGCGTGAACTCGCCCCGGGCACCGACCGCTGGGGGGCCACCGTCACCGCGGACACGCCCGGCCACTGGACCTTCACCGTGGAGGCGTGGGGGGATCCGGTCGCCACCTGGCGGCACCTCGCGCGCATCAAGATCCCGGCCGGTCTCGACACGGATCTGGTCCTGGAGGAGGGCGCGCGGCTGTACGAGCGGGCGCGGGCCGGGGTGCCGAAGGCCACCGGGGGGCGGTCGGTGCTGCGGGCCGCCGTGGCCGCCCTGCGTGACGAGTCCCTGCCGGTGGCGGCGCGGCTGGCGGCGGCGCTGACGCCGGAGGTGGACGAGGTCCTGGCCCGTCATCCGCTGCGTGAACTGCTCACCGCCTGCGCGCCGTTGCCGCTGCTGGTGGAGCGTGAGC
>NZ_VJZD01000297.1 GCF_009377175.1 Streptomyces adustus | reverse complement strand
CGCGCCCACCGCCCCCGACCGGCGGCGCGCTGCCTCGACGCCCTTGTCTACCCCGCCCTGACCAGCCGGTTCGGGCCCGGGAGACGGTCAGGAGCATCCCCGGTGAACGGGCGGGAACATCGGGGAGCGCTCAAGCGTTCGACCTAAATGCACCACGCTCGTGCTGATCGAGGGTCAGTCCGTGCGGGAGGAATCCGGCAGTCGGCCGACGCCGGCCCAGCGGCCCGCGTCCGGACATGCCGACCTGCCGACCGTCCGCGCCCCCGGCGGCAGCCGGGCCCCGGCGGCCCCGTCGGACCTGCTCGTCACCGGTCCCGGAGGGCGCCCGACCCTGCCCATCAGCCCGTTCGTCGCGCGCGAGGGGAGTGAGGCTCCGGAAGTCCGGCCGATTGATCCACTGGCGAGAACTGTGAGGTCCGACCCGACGCGATGTGTCGCCGATGTGACGGCCGCCTGAAACGGTTTGCCGAACATGCGTAGGGTGCAGAGAACTCATCAGGAGGAGTGCGCGCGGACCCTCGCGCACGGACGACCGGGCGACGAGCGAAGGAGGGAGCGGGCGCGATGGGCGACCACAAGGAACAGCCCCTGCGGGTGGGCGCGGCCGTGCGGCGGCGCCGTCGCGCGCTGGACCTCACCCTTGCCGTCGTGGCCGAGCGAAGCGGCCTGTCGGTCCCCTTTCTGAGCCAGGTCGAGAACGACCGGGCGCGCCCCAGCAGAAGCTCCCTGGAGAAGGTCGCCGACGCCCTGCGCACCACCGCCGTCGAACTCCTCGCCGCCGCCGACCCGGCGTGCAGCGTGGACGTCGTGCGCGCCGAGGACGCCGTGCCGGACGCCGGACCCCAGGCCCGGTCGCTGGTGCGCGGGCACCATCAGATGCACGCCTCGGAGTTCACCGGCGACCACGAGGCGGGCCGCGAGATCCAGTACCGCAACGACCAGCTGATGTACGTCGCCGACGGCGCGGTGGAGATCGAGGCGGAGGGCCGCGCGTACCGCCTCGGCCGCGGGGACACGCTGTACCTGACCGGCGGGGTGCGCCACCGCTGGCGGGCGACCGTGCCGGACACCCGGGTGGTCGTGGTGGCGGTGGCGGAGCACGTCGAGGCCGTCCAGGACAGGCGCGGCAGGCGGCGGTAGAACGTGCGGATCGTCTCCCTGGTGCCGTCCCTCACCGAGGCGGTGGCCGTGACCCTGCCGGGCGCCCTGGTCGGCGTCACCGACTGGTGCACCCACCCCGCCGGCCTCGACGTGGCCCGTGTCGGCGGGACGAAGAACCCCAAGACCGAGCGGATCATCGCCCTCGCGCCCGACCTGGTGATCGCCAACGAGGAGGAGAACCGCGCACCGGACCTGGCCGCGCTGCGCTCGGCCGGCGTCGAGGTGCTGGTGACCGAGGTGCGGGACGTACCGCAGGCCTTCCGCGAACTGGACCGGGTGCTGCGGGCCTGCGGGGCACGGAGCAGGCCGCGCTGGCTGGACGCGGCGGAGGCGGCGTGGGAGGCGCCGACGGCCGGCGCCCCGGGGCTCACCGCCACCGGCACGGAACGTACGACCGCGGTCGTGCCCGTCTGGCGCCGCCCCTGGATGGTCCTGGGCCGTGACACCTTCGCCGGTGACGTGCTGGCCCGCCTGGGCGTCGACCACCTGTACGCGTCCCACCCCGAGCGCTACCCGCGGGTCCCCCTGGAGGAGCTGCGCGCCGCCCGGCCGGACCTCGTCGTGCTCCCCGACGAGCCCTACCGCTTCACCGCCGACGACGGCCCCGAGGCCTTCCCCGGCCTGCCCTGCGCGCTCGTCAGCGGACGGCACCTGACGTGGTACGGACCGTCGCTCGCCGAGGCGCCGCGGGCCCTGGCGTCGGCCCTGCGAGCAGCACACCGCTGACCAGGCCGCGGACGGTGTGCGCGGCCGCGGTCGCCCAGGCGGCCACGAGGACGACGTACAGCGCGACCGCGAGCCCGTCGAAGGCGACCAGACCGGTGTGCCGGGCCAGCGCCCCGGCGCCGGTGACACAGGTGCCGACCGGGAAGGTGAAGGCCCACCAGGTCATGGCGAAGCCCATCCCGTTCCGGCGGGCCCGCAGACACAGGGCGGTGGCCAGACACAGCCAGAGCAGCGCGAAACCCAGCACGGGCACGCCGTACAGGACGGCGAAGCCCGCGAGGCCCTGGTCGTACGGGGCCTGGACGACCCCCGGCGCGGCGTCCGCGATGTTCCCCACGGCGGTCGTGGACTGGCCGAGCGGGCCGAGCACCAGGAACAGGGTCGGGGTGAGCGCGAGCGGCAGCGGCCCGCCGGTGAGCAGCCGGCCGAAGATCAGCGGCAGCATCAGCAGGGTCGCCAGCAGACTCAGCCCGAACAGCGCGAAACAGCCCAGCAGCAGCGTCTCCCGGAGCTGGCCGGCCGGCAGATGCGGCACCAGCAGCGGTCCGAGCGCGGCGGACACCATGGGCGCGACGACCGGCAGCAGCCACACGGGCGTCGCCTGCCCCGGCTCGATCCGATGGTGCACGGTCATGAGGTACGGCACCGCGACGGCTGCCGCCAGGCCCACGACGGTGCCGACGGTGAACAGGACCGTGTCGAGGGCGACCGCTGCCCCCGTTCCGATCACGTCCCGGCCGACGGTGACGGCACCCCCGCCCACGGCCAGCAGCGCCATGGCCAGACAGCCGTAGAACGGGGCCGCCGAGGGATCGAGGAGATGGGCGCGGGCCTGGTCCCGGTGGTGGGTCCAGTGCAGGGCGCGGGCGGTCAGCAGGGTCACCAGCAGGACGAGCGAGAGGACCCACACGGCGGCGCAGACGGCACGCAGTCCGGGAACCCCGGGAACATGGACGGGCAGCCCCGCGCCTGCCGTGGCCAAGATGGCGGTGCCCATGACGGAGGCGTACCAGTTCGGGCCGAGATGGCGGACCGCCGGAAATCGGAGCCCCGGAAGGGGGACCGCCGGACGGGACAGGGGATGGGCTTCGGTGACCATGGCCCCACCATCCCCCGGCCCATGGCCCGCGACCAGGGACGATGTCTCTATGGGGGCATAAGGTGGGCTTATGAGCGAGACGAGCGGACAGGGCGGGGCCCGGAAGCAGGGGGACTCGATCGCCCACCGGGTCCCGGACCTCGGCGCCCTGGAACTGCTGCTGGCGGTGGCCCGGCTGGGCAGCCTCGGCGCGGCCGCGCGGGAGCTCGGCATCACCCAGCCCGCCGCCAGCAGCCGGATCCGCGCGATGGAGCGCAGGCTGGGCCTGGCGCTGGTGGACCGCTCACCGCGCGGCTCCCGGCTCACCGACACCGGCGCGCTGGTGACCGACTGGGCGCGACGGGTGGTCGAGGCGGCGGAGGCCTTCGACGCGGGCACGCAGGCACTGCGCGATCGCCGCGACTCCCGGCTGCGGGTGGCGGCGAGCATGACGATCGCCGAGTACCTGCTGCCCGGCTGGCTGCTCGCGCTGCGCGCCCAGCGCCCCGACACCGCGGTGTCGCTGCTGGCCGGGAACTCGGCGTCGGTGGCGGAACGGCTGGTCACGGGCGAGGCGGACCTCGGCTTCGTGGAGGGACTGGACGTCCCGCCCGGCCTGGACTCCGCGGTCGTCGCCCACGACCGGCTGATCGTGGTGACGGCGCCCGGCCACCCCTGGGCCCGCCGCAGGCACGCGCTGGCCGCCGGGGAACTGGCCACGACCCCGCTGATCCTTCGGGAGAAGGGCTCGGGGACCCGGCAGGTCCTCGACGCGGCCCTGGGCGGCCTGGCCCGCCCGCTGATCGAACTGTCCTCGACGACGGCGGTGAAGGCGGCGGCGGTCGGCGGGGCCGGACCCGCGGTGCTGAGCGAACTGGCGCTGGGGGAGGAGCTCGCGATGCGCCGCCTGGTGAGCATCCCGGTGGAGGGCGTCCGGCTGCGGCGCGAGCTGCGGGCCGTGTGGCCGACGGGCCACCGTCCGGCGGGCCCGGCCCGAGACCTCCTGTCCCTGACCCGCGGCCCGTCCCCGACCACCCCGCCTGCGAACCGCTAGCGCAGCGTCGGTGCGGCCCGGTTCAGGACGCGGCGGCGACCAGGGCACGCAGCACGCGCAGGTCCTCTCCCATCTCCGGGTGCCACTGCACGCCCAGTACCCACCCCGCCGAGGCGGGCAGCTCGATCGCCTCGACCGTGCCGTCCGCCGCGTGCGCCGACGCGACCAGGTCCGTGCCCAGCCGGTCCACCGCCTGGTGGTGATACGTCGGTACGGCCGTCTCCTCCGGCACGATCCCCGCGTACAGCGTGCCCGGGACCGGTTTGACGGGATGCAGGCCGAAGGCGCCGACCACCTCCGCGTGCCCGTCGAGATGCTGGACGAGGGTGCCGCCGGTCGCGACGTTCAGCAGCTGCATGCCCCGGCAGATGCCCAGCAGCGGCACGCGCGCGGCGAACGCGGCCTCGATCAGGGCCAGCTCCCAGGCGTCCCGGGCGCGCGCGGGCGGACCGGTGCGCGGGTCGGGTTCGGCTCCGTAGCGCACCGGCTCGACGTCCGGACCGCCCGCGATCACCAGGCCGTCGAGCCGGGCCACGGTCGCGGCGGCATGTTCCGGCCCGTCCGGCGGCAGCATCGCCGCCAGCCCCCCGGCCCGCTGGACGAGTCGCGGATACCCGGCCGGCAGCAGTGCCGCCTCCAGCTCCCACACGCCCCAGCGCACCGCGGGCTCCAGATACGTACTGACACCGATCAGCGGTCTGCGCGCCATGCGCCCTCCCACACCGTGCAATGGATTGCCGTCATACCTTTGCCGAGGTCACCCGCGCGCGGCAAGAGGTCCGGGCCGCCGTCCGGGGCGCCGGCCCGGCGACCGCGGGTCCGGGTCCGCACGCCGAGAACCCCCGTCGTCCCCGCGGCCGTCGGCCGGGGGCTCACGCCAGGAACCCCCGCAGCAGTGCCGCCGTGCCCGCGCAGTGCTCCCGCGCGATCTCCCGTGCCGCGTCCGCGTCCCCCTCCAGAACCGCCTCGACCAGGGCGCTGTGCTGGCGCTGCGAATGCTCCAGGTTGCGCACGAGCAGCGGGATGCAGTCCAGCAGGTCGTTCACCGTGGCCCGGACGGCCGCGTACCGCGCGGCCAGCGACGCGGAGCCGCACAGCTCGGCCAGGGTGAGGTGGAGCAGCGTGTCCCGGCGGCGGTACTCCGCGAGCGGCGCGTCGTGCGTGCGGGCCAGCGCCTCGCGCAGCCGGGCCGCCTGCTCGTCCGTCAGCCCGTGCGCCGCGCACAGCCCCGCCGCGCCGACCTCCAGCACCTCACGGAAGCGCAGCACGTCCTCGATGTCGACCTCGGCGATCCGGCGGCGCAGCTCGTCCTCGCCGCCGGCGTCCGCGCGCGGCAGCACGAACGTCCCGCCGTAGCGGCCCCGGCGGGGCTCGACCAGCCCCTGGTCCTGGAGCACCTTCAGCACCTCGCGCAGGGTCACCCGGCTGATCCCGAGCCGCTCCGCCAGCTCCCGCTCGGCCGGCAGCCGTCCGCCGCCGGGCACCAGGCCCAGCCGGACGACCTGGAGGATCTGCTCCAGCGCCTCCTCGAAGCCGTTGCCCGCCCGGACCGGCCGCAGCACCGGCGCGAGACGATCGTCCGGTCCGTCGGCGGCCGGTCTCTCCGGGTCCGTGCCGTCCGTGCCCCGCGACATGCGGCCGCACCCCCTTCCCAAGCAATGGTTCCCGGCAATACCTTATGGTTCCCGGCCCGGCGAAGGAGGCCCCCGTGGCAGACCGCACGCCCCCGCTGAGCGTCGAGGAGCTGCGGGCTCTCGTCGCGAGCGGTGAGATCGACACCGTCGTCCTGGCCTTCCCCGACATGCAGGGGCGGCTCCAGGGCAAGCGGTTCGCCGCCCGGTTCTTCCTCGGCGAGGTCCTGGAGCACGGCACCGAGGGCTGCAACTACCTCCTGGCCGTCGACACCGAGATGAACACCGTCGACGGGTACGCGATGTCCTCCTGGGAGCGCGGCTACGGAGACTTCGCCCTGCACCCCGACCTGTCCACGCTGCGCCGGGTGCCCTGGAACGCCGGCACGGCCCTGGTGATCGCCGACCTCGCCTGGGACGACGGCTCGCCCGTGGTCGCCGCGCCCCGGCAGATCCTGCGCCGCCAGCTGGACCGGCTCGCCGAGCACGGGTACACCGCCCAGGTCGGCACCGAGCTGGAGTTCATCGTCTTCAAGGACACCTACGAGCAGGCCTGGGACGCCAACTACCGGGGGCTGACCCCGGTCAACCAGTACAACGTCGACTACTCGGTGCTCGGCACCGGCCGGATCGAGCCCCTGCTGCGCCGCATCCGCAACGAGATGGCCGCCGCCGGCCTCACGGTCGAGTCCGCCAAGGGCGAGTGCAACCCCGGCCAGCACGAGATCGCCTTCCGCTACGACGAGGCCCTGGTCACCTGCGACCAGCACGCCGTCTACAAGACCGGAGCCAAGGAGATCGCCGCCCAGGAGGGCGTCTCGCTCACCTTCATGGCCAAGTACAACGAGCGCGAGGGCAACTCCTGCCACATCCACCTCTCGCTCGCGGCCGCGGACGGCACCAACGCCATGGCGGGCGGCGCGGACGATCCGGGCGGCATGTCCGAGGTGATGCGCCACTTCCTCGCCGGACAGCTCGCCGCGCTGCGCGACTTCTCGCTGCTCTACGCCCCCAACATCAACTCCTACAAACGCTTCCAGCCCGGCTCCTTCGCGCCGACCGCCGTCGCCTGGGGCCACGACAACCGCACCTGTGCCCTGCGCGTGGTCGGCCACGGCCGCTCGACGCGGTTCGAGAACCGGCTGCCCGGCGGGGACGTCAACCCGCACCTCGCCGTCGCCGGACTGGTCGCGGCCGGGCTGTACGGCATCGAGCACAAGCTGGAACTGCCCGAGGCCTGCGTGGGCAACGCCTACACCGCCGGATACGCGCAGGTGCCCACCACACTGCGCGAGGCCGCCGAGCTCTGGGCGGACAGCCCGATCGCCCGGGCCGCCTTCGGCGACGAGGTCGTCGCGCACTACCGCAACATGGCCCGCGTCGAGCTGGAGGCCTACGACGCCGCGGTCACCGACTGGGAGCTGCGCCGCTCCTTCGAACGCATGTGAGGCCCTTCTTGTCCCACGAGCACGAGCACGAGCCGGAGCCCGAGCCCGAGCCGGCCCACGAACTCCAGGTACGAAACCCCGCCACCGAGGAGGTCGTCGCGACCGTACCGGCCGCCGACGCGGCCGACGTGCACGCGGCCGTCGTACGCGCCACCCGGGCACAGGAACGCTGGGCCGCCCTCGCGCCCGGCGACCGGGCCCGGCTGCTGCGCCGGTTCGCCGTCGCGGTGGACGAACACCGGGAGGAACTGGCCCGGTCGGAGGTCCTGGAGGCCGGACACACGATCGGCAACGCCCGCTGGGAGGCGGGCAACGTACGCGACCTGCTCGACTACGCGGCGGGCGGGGTGGAGCGCCTGACCGGACGTCAGATCCCGGTGGCGGGCGGCCTGGACGTGACGATCCTCGAACCGCTCGGCGTCGTCGGCGTGATCGCGCCCTGGAACTTCCCCATGCCCATCGCGGCCTGGGGCACCGCGCCCGCACTCGCGGCGGGCAACGCGGTGATCCTCAAACCCGCCGAGACGACCCCGCTGACGGCCCTGCGGCTGGCCCAACTCGCCCTGGAGGCAGGGCTGCCGCAGGACCTCTTCCAGGTGCTGCCCGGCCGCGGTCCCGTCGCGGGCGCCGCGCTCGTCGAGCACCCCGGCGTCGCGAAGATCGTGTTCACCGGGTCCACGGCCGTCGGCAAGCAGGTGTGGGCCAAGGGCGCGGACCGCCTCAAGCGCGTCACCCTCGAACTCGGCGGCAAGAGCCCGAACATCGTCTTCGCCGACGCCGACCTGGAAGCCGCCGCGGCCGCCGCCCCCATGTCCTTCCTCGACAACTCCGGCCAGGACTGCTGCGCCCGCACCCGCATCCTCGTCCAACGCCCGGTCCACGAACGCTTCCTGGAACTCCTCACGCCCGCGATCGAGTCCGTCCGCGTCGGCGACCCGGCCGACGAGCAGACCCAGATGGGCCCGCTGATCTCCAGGCCCCAGCTGGAACGCGTACGGTCCTACGTCGACCCGGACGCGCCCGGCATCCGCGGCAAGGCCCCCGAAGGCCCCGGCTACTGGTTCCCGCCCACCGTCCTGACCGGCGTCGACCCGCGCGCCCGGGTGGCCGTCGAGGAGGTCTTCGGACCGGTCGCCGTCGTCCTCCCCTTCGACGACGAGGAGCAGGCCGTCGCGCTCGCCAACGCGACCGACTACGGCCTCGCCGGCTCCCTGTGGACCCGGGACGTCGGCCGCGCCCTGCGGGTCTCTCGGGCCGTGCGGGCCGGCAACCTGTCGGTCAACTCCCACTCCAGCGTCCGCTACTGGACCCCGTTCGGCGGCTTCAAGCAGTCCGGCGTCGGCCGCGAACTCGGCCCCGACGCCCTCACCGCCTTCACCGAGACCAAGAACGTCTTCATCAGCACGGAGGGCCCCGCACAGTGACCGCACCAACGCCTGACGCCGTCTGCCGCCGACTGGTCGGCCGTACCGCCGTCATCACCGGAGCCGGCAGCGGCATCGGCCTCGCCACCGCCCGCCGGCTCGCCTCCGAGGGCGCCCACGTCGTCTGCGCGGACGTCGACGAGACCCGCGGCAAGGCGGCCGCCGAGGAAGTCGGCGGGATCTTCGTGAAGGTCGACGTCACCGACCCCGAGCAGGTCGAGGCCCTGTTCAAGACGGCCTACGACACCTACGGCAGCGTCGACGTCGCCTTCAACAACGCGGGCATCTCGCCGCCCGACGACGACTCCATCCTGGACACCGGTCTCGAAGCCTGGAAGCGTGTCCAGGAGGTCAACCTCACCTCCGTCTACCTGTGCTGCAAGGCCGCCATCCCCTACATGCGCCGTCAGGGCAAGGGCTCCATCATCAACACCGCGTCCTTCGTGGCCCGGATGGGCGCGGCCACCTCCCAGATCTCGTACACCGCTTCCAAGGGCGGTGTCCTGGCGATGTCCCGTGAACTCGGCGTCCAGTTCGCCCGCGAGGGCATCCGCGTCAACGCCCTGTGCCCCGGACCGGTCAACACCCCCCTGCTCCAGGAGCTGTTCGCCAAGGACCCGGAGCGGGCCGCCCGCCGGCTCGTGCACATCCCCCTCGGCCGGTTCGCCGAGGCCGAGGAGATCGCCGCCGCCGTCGCGTTCCTGGCGAGCGACGACTCCTCCTTCGTGAACGCCAGCGACTTCCTGGTGGACGGCGGGATCTCGGGCGCGTACGTCACGCCCATGTGATCCGCCCGCCGATCTGCCGAAGGGCCGGAATCCTCGGATTCCGGCCCTCTCGCGGGTACTTACAGGAAGGTGTGCCCCTCGCCGCGGTACGTCGGCACGGTCGCCGTCACCGCGTCCCCCTCGATCAGGTGCAGCACGTCGAACCGCTCGCACAGCTCACCGGCCTTCGCGTGCCGGAACCACACCTTGTCGCCGATGAGCAGGTCGTCGGCGGGGGAGCCGAGCAGCGGGGTCTGCGCCTCGCCGGGCCCCTCCTGCGGGTCGTAGCGCAGCCCCTCGGGCAGGTACGGCACCGGAAGCCGGTCGCGTCCGGCGGCGCCCGAGGCGGGATAGCCGCCGCCCAGGACGGTCACCACCCCGACCCCCGGCCGCCGCACCACGGGCTGGGCGAAGAGGGCGGCCGGACGCCCGTTGAAGGACGTGTAGTTGTCGAAGAGCCGCGGCACGTACAGCCCGGAACCGGCCGCCACCTCGGTGACCGCGTCCTCGGCCACCGTGGACTGCACGCTGCCGGTGCCGCCGCCGTTGACGTACTCCAGGTCCGGCACCACGGCCCGGACCGCCCGTACGACCGCCGCGCGCCGCTCCGCCAGCTCCCGGCGGGCGGTCGCCTGCATCAGCCGCACGGCGCGCGAGCGCAGGGGCCGGCCGGCCACCGAGTCGCCGACACCGGCTATGTGACCCTCGTACGCCATGATCGCGACGACCTTGAAGCCCGGACGTTGCTGCACCGCGCGCGCCAGGTCGGCGAGCTGCTCGGGGGAGTGCAGCGGGGAGCGGCGGGCCCCGACCCGCACCCGGCCGCCGAACAGCTTCAGCGCGGTGTCCATCTCCAGGCAGACCCGCACCACTTCGCTGCCGCCGGCCCGCGCGGCGTCGATCAGGTCGAGCTGTGCGACGTCGTCGATCATCACGGTCACGGCGGCCGCCAGCTTGGGGTCGGCGGTGAGCTCCGCGTAGGCGGCGCGGTCGACGGAGGGGTAGGCGAGCAGGACGTCGTCGAAGCCCGAGCGCGCCAGCCAGAGGGACTCGGCGAGGGTCAGGGACATGATGCCCGCGAACCCGTCCTTCGCCAGGACGCGTTCGAGCAGGGCCCGGCAGCGGACCGACTTGCTGGCGACCCGGATCGGCTTGCCGCCCGCCCTGCGCACGAGGTCCGCCGCATTGGCGTCGAAGGCATCCAGATCGACGATCGCAAGAGGGGCGTCGAGATGGGCGGTGGCCCGGTCGTAACGGGCCCGGTCGGCAGCGCGCGCAGTCATGCACGAAGACTGCCAGACAGGATTACCGCAGGGTAGGGGGACGATCCGGGCAGATGCCCCGGCGTCCTGGACTGGTTCCCGTCCGGCCTCGAACAAGCCGTAGAGTGACGCGCACGCACGGAGGATCCGGCGCCGGTCGCAGGTCCGCGCCGGGATGACCGCCTGTCCGTGCGGGTATGCGTGCCCGAGGCGAAGTGACTGCGCTGCGGGCAGGCCGGGCGTGAGCTGTACGGCGGCCCGCGCACGAGAGCGACGGCCCGGGTACGAGGAAGCGGGGGGTGCATGAGCACGGAAGCGCGCCGCGCCCCCGTCCCACCGCGCCCCACCACGCCTCCGTCCTCCGGTTCGGACGGAGCGGGTT
>NZ_VJZD01000296.1 GCF_009377175.1 Streptomyces adustus | reverse complement strand
GCCCCTGACACCCGTTCCCCCCATCCCCCGTGTTCCAACCGCGCATTCCAGGGGTACCGCTTCATCCCTGGTCAGAGCGCATTTCGGTGTTCCAGCGTCCCCAACTCCCCGCTGTGCGTGGCGGTTGGGACGGATCACCTCACAAGCTTCGGTCATCCAATCACCATCCCCACCCGAACACCGAAGGGGCACGGCCACATGTCCAGTCTCCGCACCTCCCGCACCCGTCTGATCGGCGCCGCCGCGACCGTCGTTCTCGCCGCGCTCTCCCTGACCGCGTGCAACGACGGAACAGGCGCTCGCAACGAGGGTGCCTCGACGGCCAACACCCCGACCGCGAGCCCTTCTTCCGGCGCTCCTTCCTCCGGCTCCGGCTCCAACTCCTCCTCGGGTTCCTCCTCCTCGGACGGCAAGCCCGCCGCCGCCACTACGAAGCCGGCCCCACACACCTCCGCGCCGAAGGCGCCCGTGTCCTCGGGCAAGCCGGTCACCTGTGAGGGGTCCAACACCAAGACGGTCGCGGCTCCGCTGAGCCGTCCCCTGAACCACATGCTGCTCACGGTGACCAACACCGGTGGCAAGAGGTGCTACCTCTACGGCTACCCGGCCGTCCGCTTCGGCGAGGCCCAGGCCGTGCCTCCGGTCATCGAGGACTCGCAGCCGCAGGCAGTCGTCACGCTCGAACCGGGCGAGACCGGGTACGCCGCCGTCAGCCTCTCCGCAGGCGACGGCAGTGGCTCGAACGGCTACACCGCGAAGTCCCTGACGGTCTACTTCCACGGCCCCTCCGGCAACGAGAGCGTCGGCGCGGGCGCCCACCCGTCGCTGCCCGCGAAGGGCGTCTACGTCGACGACTCGCTCAAGGTCACGTACTGGCAGCAGTCGATGGACGACGCCATCAACTGACGGCGCCTGAACGCGCGCTCGAAGAACAGCAGCCCACAGACCCGAGCAGGCAGGTAACCCACCATGCGAGCCACCCGCAGGATCTCCCGCTTCGTGACCGCCTATGTCCGCACGGCTTTCCAAGTGATCGTCCTGGGTGGCACGGGCCACCTGGCAGAGGAGGCGGGAGTCCGCCGGCGACGCCACACGGTGTGACCGCCGCCGCTGCTGTCGGACGTGGATGCCAAAAGGGGTCCTGCTCCCGAATCCGGGAGCAGGACCCCTTCCGGCCGTGTGCCCCCGGCAGGATTCGAACCTGCGACACCCGCTTCAGGGGAGCGGGGCGGCCACACCGCTCATGACCTGCGTCTTGCACGATCGCGCCCGCATCGACGAACGACCACCGGCTGATCTTCGAAGTGTCGAAGTCCAGGGTGACGTGGCATCGACCTCTGCCCGACTTTCCCCGGGGCCACAACCTTGTGGCTGTTTGCCGAGTCTTGATCATGCAAGTGTCAAAGCTTTCCACTCCCGTGGAGGAACCAAGTGGGCAGACGTGCCCTCGTCCGTGGCGGTATAGCCGTCGCCACATCGTTCACCCTGGCCGTCGGTCTCGGACCGTTCGTCATGGACGCGCACGCGGACGCGGCCACCGAGGTGGTCATCCCGGCGTCGACGTCCCTGACGCCCGCGACCCATCTGTTCGGCGCGGGCCCGTCGGGGTTCCTGCGCTACGAACCCGGGCGCGGCCATGTGTGGACCACCTACACCGGTGAGGACACGGTGGTGGACGCTTCGGCCACCGAGGTCGACGGCATGCCGGAGTTCGGCGCCGGCTCGGACGTCGTGGCCCGCTATGACGCCGGCACGCGGACCGTGAAGCTGCGGGACATGGCGGCCGGGGGGACCGGGACGACGATCCCGCTCCCGGACGGCCACACCTACCGGGGGACGCTGGGGCGGACCGTCGTCACGACCGGCTGGAGGGACGGCAGGCTGATGTGGCACCTGCTCGACCTCCAGGACGACGGCACGGTGGGCGACCGTGAGGTGGCGGGCGTCCCGGACGGCACCTCCTCCAACGTTCTCGTGGCCTCCGGCGACTCGCCCGTGGCCGACGCCCACGGCATGGTGGTCCAGTACTGGACCGACAGCGGGACCCTCAGCGGCTGGCTCGACGCCGACAAGGGCACGCTGACCGTGCTGCCGTACAACCCGACCGTCACCACCAGCGGGCGGGTGGTCCTCACCCCCACCCACCTGGTGTCGTGGGACGGGAACAACACCGTCTCCGTCTACTCCCGCGACGACCTGACCAAGGCCGTGAGCACCGTGCCGCTGGAGAACGACGGCGCGACCCACCTGCTGGGCATGGTCGGAGACCAGATCCTGGTCTCCCGCTACGACTCCGCTCTCGGCGCCGAGGACGGCACCCTGCCCGTCTGGCGGGTCGACGCGCTCGCCCCCGACGGCTCGACGACCAGGTCCGTGCTGGCCCGCTCGCAGAGCCTCTCCTACGCCGTCCCCACTCCCGACGGCGGCCTCCTGGTGCCCGGCAGCAGGGCCGACACCGCCGACTGGGGAGTGAACCTGGTCCGCGCGGGCACCGACGGCAGCCCTGTGGTCCGGAAGGTCGCCGCCTCAGTGCTGGACCCGCAGGCCGACCCCGTACAGGCGCTCACCCTGGACAACGGCCGCCTCACCGTGACGGAGCACGACCGCGACCTGGGCCGTACGTACCTGTACAGCCGGACGATCGGCACGGGCGGCGACACCCTCACCGTCGGCTCCCGCACCGATCGAGGCGTCGTCACCGACCCCGGGCCCCACATCGAGGGCACCGGGGACGGTCGTACGGTGATCTGGAACGAGTGGTCCACGCAGGGCGACCGCGTCCCCCGGGTCGTCCAGCCGACGGGCACGCTGCCCGGCACGGCGATCGACCCCCGGAGCAACTACGTCCGTGTGTGGGATACCAAGGGCCGGTACGCCGCGATGGCCACCGAGTACACCGCGAAGGCCGGGTCCGAGACACGGGTGGTCGACCTCGACACCGGCGGCACGACGCTCGCCTCGGCGCAGCACGGCCGGGCGATGTGGGGCACCACCCTGTGGGTGTGGGAAGGCGGCGACGTCGTGACGCCGGTCGATGTCCGCACCGGCGCCAAGGGCGAGTCGGTGTCGTTCGGCTCGAAGTGCAGCCTGGAGGACCTGGAGGCGGTCGGGCACTGGCTGCTGTGGACGTGCTCGGGTTCGGGACCGAACGAGAGCCAGGGCGTCTATGACACCGTCACGAGAACCAAGCTGACGCTCACACAGGGCGACTGGGAGACCGCGAAGCTCGGTGACGGCTTCGTCGTCATGGACGTGGACGGCGAGCTGAAGGTGATCGACGTCCGTGGCGGCGCCCCCGTGACGCACACGGTGGGCACCGTCTCGGCCGGGCAGCCCTGGGACGTGGATCCGTACACCGGCCTGATCGCGTACGTGGACGACCAGGAGAACACCCACCTGGTGCCGAGCGGCGTCCCCGTCTCGGCACTGTCCCAGCTCGACTCCTCCGTCGCGGGCTCGGTCGACGTCAAGGGCGGCGCCGGGCTCTGGAGCCCCAGGTGGTGGCTGTCGAAGCCGGTCGCCTCCTGGACGCTCGTGCTCAAGAACAAGGCCACGGGTACGACGGTGCGCACGCTGTCCGGCGGTACTGGGCAGGGCGTGCTCCCCCCGTCGTGGAACGGCAAGGACACGGCCGGCAAGCTCGTCGCCAACGGCGCCTACACCTGGACGCTCACCGCCACCCCGGCCGACGGCCGGGGCGCGACCCTCACCAGGACCGGCGCGCTCAAGGTCACCGGTGCGACCCCGGTCCGACGGGACTTCGCCACCGCGGACGGCTTCGGCGAGGTGCTCACCCTCAACGGCTCGGGCGCGCTGACCTATCAGTACGGCACCGGCACCGGGACCCTGACCGGCAAGAAGACGGGCTCCGGCTGGCCGACGAGCGCGGTGTTCGTGCCGTACGGCGACCTCGGCGGCGACCGGTGCAACGACGTTCTCGTGCGTTACGCCACCGGTGCCCTGCGCGCCTACCGGCCCGCGTGCGGAGCGGCGGTGACCCCGTCGACGGCGTACACCTCGCTGGGCACCAGCGGCTGGACGCAGTACGACGTGCTGACCTCGCCCGGGGACGTCAGCGGTGACGGCCGTGCGGACCTGATCGCACGTCAGGCCTCCACCGGGGACGTCTACCTGTACAAGGCGACGAGCGCGGGCAAGCTGTCGGCGCGGACGAAGATCGCTTCCAAGTGGACGGGCTACAAGAAGATCGTGGGTGCCGGCGACCTCAATGGGGACGGCCACGGCGACCTGCTGGTGCAGGACAAGTCGAACGAACTGTGGCGTTACGACGGCACCGCGACAGGCAAGTTCAAGAGCCGGGTGAAGGTCTTCAACGACTGGGGCGCCTCGTACAACGTCATCGTCGGCGTGGGCGACATCACCGGCGACGGCAGGGCCGACATCGTCGCCCGCGACACCTCCGGTGCTCTCTACCGTCACAACGGCAACGGGAAGGGCTCCTTCGGCGGCCGCACCAGACTCGCCACCGGCTGGCAGAGCTACAAGGGCGTGTTCTGACCCACGCCATACGCCCTTCGCCTCCCCGGCCGAGCGAACGACCCGCCGGGGAAGCGAAGGGCATACGCCGTCGGCCCACAGACCGTGGGGCGGGCGTGTTGTGCGCCTCTGTCCGGCGTCGTTGATGTCAGCCGTTGATGTCAGCCGTCCATCAGATCCGGGTACGGACAGAGTTCCAGTTCGGCGGTCGGACGGTTGTGGTGCGGCTGTTCAAAGAGCGGGTGTCGCGGGCGTTCAGTGCTCGCGGAGGCCGCATTCCGTCGCGTACAGGGTTGATCCCGGGATGATCTCGGTCAGTGTTTGCTTGAGTTGGATGAACGCGGCGCCGGACGAGTCGACCGTCAGGGCTTCGATACTTACTGTCGCGGCAGGTTGGACGAAGGGCGGCACGTGCACCGTGGTTCCCCGCAGTTCCCTGCCGCACCTGGTGCACTTGTGGTGCACCAGCGCGATGGCGTCTCGCCGAGTGGTGTAGCCGATCCTGCTCGAGATCTCGGCTTGGCTGCCTGCGGATCCAAATGGCGGCTCGGGCCGAAGTCCCGGGCTGTCGGGGTGTCAGTCCGAGAGCGGCTCCAGTAGCACCGAATCCGGTTGTGATCCGCATTTTTGCCGGCTTCATCGGCTACACCACTTCATGGTCGGGACTGCCGCGGTGGCCTGCTGTTCGGCACCGCTCAGTTCGTCAGATCGCGGTGACCTTGACCATGGGGCCGTAGGCGTTGACGTGGACTTGGTCGGGGGCCTTGTACACGACGCGCCAGGTGCCGGTGCGGGTGATGGTGGGGTGAGCGGCGAAGTAGCCGGTGCTGCTGGTACGGGCGCTGGTGATCAGGTGCCAGGTGCTGCTGCCGGAGGGGCGGAAGAAGATCTGGACGGTGGCCTTGGGCAGGGGGGTCCAGGAGCCGTAGCCGTTCTGCTTGAGGGTGCCGCTGATGGTCACGGTGTGGCGCTTGGTGACCCTGGTGTGGCTGGGCTTTCCGCCGCTGATGGCGGTCTGATAGCGGAAGGCGTGGACGACGGGGCTGTAGGCGGCGGTGAAGCCGGGGGCGCCGGGGTAGTAGTAGCGCCAGTAGCCGTGGGGGTTGGTGACGGTGAGCACGGAGGCGGCGAAGCCGCCGCTGCCGATCGTGGTGGAGCCGATGTTGGTCCAGCCGGTGTGGCCGTCGTTGGACTGCTGGATGTAGACCCGCCCACTCGGCAACCAGTCGCCGGGGAAAGTCGGGTATCCGGAGATGTGCAGGCGGGAGTAGGCGTCGACGGTCGGCTTGTTGGCGTACAGGGACACCTTCGCGACGGGGTTGGCGACGGTGTAGCTGACGCTGGTGGGGGTGAGGAACGGCCGCATCTCGCTGACGGTCCAGATCGTGGTGTCGTTGGTGACGGGCACGGTGTGGCTGAACCGCCCGGTGGCGTCGGTGGTCACCCAGGCGCCTCCCACGTCGGCTTGGACCAGGAGCTTGGCGTTGGCGACCGGCACCCAGGTGCCGTCCTCCTGCTGGCCTTCCGCAGTTCCGCTGATGACTTGTGTGCTGCCGACCGGGGCGCCGGTGCTGCCGGTGCGGTCCAGGGTGATGCGTGCGGGGGAGTCGACGGAGGTGATCGGCTCGGAGTCCGGGCCCTCGGCGTACGCCGTTGAGTCTACGAAGGAGACGTGGAGGGTGGTGTTCTGCACGGCGCCAGGGTGGACGGTGAAGGCGAAGGTGCCGTCTGCCGCCGTTGCGTAGCGGGGCGACGTGTGCCCGTCCCAGGTGACGAAGACACCCAGGCCGGCGGGGGTAGGCCACGGGGTTCCGATGTCGCCGGCGGCCGGGTCGTACTCGGTCACCCGGCCGTGGACGTTGATGTCCTGGTGCTCGAAGCTGAGGGTCGTGGGCTCGTAGGCGGTGTCGTGGAAGACCGGCGAGGGGCGGTAGGCGAGGAGGCCGCGGCCGGGAAGGGAGACCGTGCCCTCGCTGTCCTGCGCAGTGATGGCGACCCGGTACGAGGCGTAGACGTCGAGTCCCAGTGAGCCGCTGCTCTGCCAGGTACCGGAGGTGGCGGTGCCCGAGATGAGGTGGAAGTCGGTGACCGTGCTTTTGGGCACGCTGGCCGTTTGTGCGGTGATGGTGGCCGTCACGGAGGTGACGCCGGCCGGGGCGTCGATGTGGGCGGTGAGCTCGAGCCCGGTGTCGGTCTGGACCCTGCCGATCCCCGAGACCACGGGCCCGGTGGTGTCGGCGCTCGCCTGACCGGGGGCTGTGACCATGCCGGCGAGTATCGCGGTGCTGATGGCCGCGGCTCGCGCGGCGTTCTTCAAGATCACGGGACTGCTGCTTTCGCAACTGAGGGCCCGCCGTGCTTTCTCCACGCCGGACCGAGCGATTCGATCAACCTCTTGACCTGCGTGATCAGACGACCTGCGCAGTGGGATGGTTGTACGTCGGCAGCCAAGTCAACGCTCGGCGTACGTTCCTGGCCGCGAACCATGGGCACGGTGGTCACTGAGGTCTGCCAGGCACGCCAAGCGGTCACTCCCGGCCGACCACCGCTTCAGGAGAGCGGCTGGGGAATCTGGTCGATGACCCGCGTTCTTCTCGGCCGACTGGGGCCGCGACGGTTGCACCACTTCGCACTACTTGCTCTGTGCGTCGCGCAGCCGTTCAGCCTGCCTGGTGATCGGTTCGGTGGGGAATGTAGACGTGCGGCCGATATCCAGAGACTCGTAGGTTGCGATGACATTGCCGGTCCGCACGATGACGAACAACTGGTCGCGCCTGCCTTGTTCGGTCGGCGCGTACTCCCTGAACTGCACAGCCTCGTCACCCGCCTTCGGCGCCTTCTGCGTCTGCATGGTGGATGTATATGTGCCTGTCCACCCGTCGCCCTGGTAGGTGTGGCATGAGTTCAGGGCGCGCTTGAGTTTTGCGAAGAGTTGTTCGGCCTCACCATCGTCGTAGGAGGCCAGAGTGGCTCCACCGCCGTAGATCCCGTTCCTCCAGTTGATCACCTGGGTGACGACCGCTGAAGCCGTCGTCGCGTTGCTGATGTCATGTACTGACTGACAGTCAGGATCGGAAGCGGGCTTGAAGGAAGGGTAGTCGGACGGGTCGCTGTGGCCCTGGACGGAGATTCCTCCCGGGCGGGCCTCGGGCAACTCCGAATCTTCCAAGGTCAGCGCCCTCAGCTCGGTTTCGCTCAGTGGTTTCGCCCGCGCGGTGGCAGGCGCGGAGGACGGTTCGGCTCCGGGAGCCGTGGTCGTGATGTCTGTAGCCGAGCAACCGGCCAGCGTCGCCACAAGAGCCAGGGGCAGGGTGACGTGTGCCGCCAACGGCATCCGGGCGCGCATGAGTTCTCCCAAGGCCATGTCAAGGGGAGTGATCTTAAGCGAGCTTCGACCGTGCTGCCAGAGCCAGCGCTTCCAGTCCGCTGTGCATGGCTGACAGCGAAGGCCGACGTGGCGGACGGCGTATTCGTGCCGTGCCCAGCGCGTCTCGCCGTGGCGCGAGCTCTCGGAGTCCGCGTAGCGCCTCGTACAGGTTGGCCCCATAGGAGGTCCAGCAGACGACGCTGCCATCCTCGTACAGACTGCCCATGTACCAGCCGTCGTCATCAACAGGCATGACGAGACACAGGCTGTCGAACCCGAGAACGATCTCCGGCCGCGGCATCTCGTGCTCCCCGCCGACGCCGACCCACTTCACCGGCCGATCGGGATCCAGGGCGACAGCCTGCCGTCGACCAGAGCCAGCCGTGACGGCGGGCCCGTGACGACAGGGCCCTCGGCGTGTTGCGGCCAAGGGGCTCGCATACCTTCACGTCATGGACTTCAACATCACCGCGGGGGAGGAAGCCGTCGTGTTCCACGTGGCGAGCCTCGTCCAGGATGGCCTCTGCTTTACGGATGACGACTTGGCGGAGGAGCTGGGTGACGAGGTTCGCCCAGTGCTGCAATCGCTCCTGGGCAAGGGTTGGCTTGCGGTTGACGAGGATCGTGAGCTGGCCTTGTCCACGATCGCGCGCCATGTCGTGTCCAGCCGCAGGGATGCCGAGGGGCCGCAGGCGTAGCAAGAGAGCTCGCGGTCGACCTGGCTCGTCTGTCGCGCTCTGCCAGCGGGGTTGCCACGACACGTCATGTGGTGAAGCGACCGGCTGTGGCCACCACTGCCTTGTGGGGGCGGACGTAGTCGTCGGCATGTCCGTCCAGGTCACTACGGCTGTAGCCGCGTCCCAGGTGAACGGCGCATCTCGACCGCAGCGAGCCGTCGTTGCCCGTGGTTGACCGCACGATGTGGCACGGCTGTGGCACGTTCCGAATCACGGAGCGCTTGGAAGGCGCTTTGTGGTTGGGCCCGTCCTCCTCTGGACCTGTGGCTCTTCCGCAGCTGAGCAAGTCGCCGGCGGAACTTCGACACGGATTCGACACGCGGTGTCCTGGCGGTCTGTACGGTGCGAACGGCACGCACAAGGGACGATCTGTTGGGGGCGGGCATGACGGATTATCTGTCTGAGGTTGATCCGCGGTGGGCTAAGCACTCCGGCGAAGATGGGCACTACGGCGCCCCGGAATGGGGTCCGGAGGACTTGTAGCGCGCCGTGGTGTTCTTGGCTGAACTCGCGCCGCAGGCCAGGCAGGTGCTCGAGAAGTCGAAGATTGTCACTTCGGAGTCGCAGATGTCGCGAAAGTGGCCCCCGTAGCCGGGCCGCGCAACGTGCGGGGCGAGCTGGTCCAACAGGTCCCGGAGGTACAGCATGTAGTCGTCGATCCAGTGATTGCGTGCGAAAAGCTCCCATTCATACAACTCCCCATGGTTCGTGAACCCTTGTAACTCGCGGCGCAGGGACACGGCGTCTCCACCGGGTATATGGCGGTTGCTGTAGCTGTCCGGGACCATCAGTGGGTCCAGTCGTCCGTCTTGGTCGTCGAGACCTTCGGGAAAGTCGGCATCCATGCCCGAATGCCATCGCAAGGCGGCCATGACCCATTCGGGGGTGTCGTCGCGCAAGTGGCAGGAGAAGACGACTTCGAAGTGAGCGCTCATGGACGGCATTCACTGCCGTACCGCAACCAAACCAGTGGTTAACCGTTGGCCAACGCCGTACGCTTCCTCTGATCAATCAAAAAAAGAATCAGTGGGGGAACATTTTGCGCACAACCATGCGCCTTGCCCTGCTCGGCACCAGCGTCTTACTGGTCGCCACCGCAATCGGTGCCACCAGCGCTCAGGCGGCAGACGGCGGCTCGGGCAACATCACGATCGACAAGGTCGTCGTCAACGGCGGCAAGCCGGTCGTGGTCGGTACCACCAACGTGGTGTCTGCCAAGGTCTCCGTGACTGCGTCGGACGATTCGGGCATCGCCGAGACCACGTACATCAGCGCCTTCGGTCCGAAGCCGAACTACGCGCAGATCTGGTACGACGACGGCGAGATCACGTGCGTCAAGGCGAGTGCCACCACGTCGACCTGCACAGGCACGCTGACGTTCGACCCGCAGGCGTCGACCGGCTTCGTCGGCAACAACGCGGCGGCCACCTGGAACCTCGCCACGCTGGTCTCCGCCAACGACGACAACTACATCCACCGGGATGCGGCCACCACGTTCAAGGTGCAGCGCTACTCGAAGCTGACGGCCAACGCCTCGCCGGAGCCGGTGAAGAAGGGCAAGACCATCACGGTCACCGGCAAGCTCTCCCGGGCCAACTGGGAGGACAACAAGTACCACGGCTACGCGAACCAGTCGGTAAAGCTGCAGTTCCGCAAGAAGGGCAGCAACACCTACACCACAGTGAAGACGATCAAGTCCGACGCGACGGGCAACCTGAGGACGACTGTCACCGCCTCGATCGACGGCTACTTCCGTTACAGCTTCGCGGGCACGACGACGACTTCGACGGTCAACGCGACCGGCGACTTCGTGGACGTCCGATAGCGACGTACTGAGAGCGTTTCCGACCACAGGCGACCGTCACACCACGCCTGGTCGAGTGTCAGCGGATGTCCAGTGGGGGCGCCGTTCCTACCGGGACGGCGCCCTCACCCGTATGACGGTGATCCTTTGAACCTGTGGCCTCATCCTTGCCAGGTCGATCATGTGGGTTCGACCTGGTGGGTCAATGGCCTTCTGTCTGGATCGCCAGTCCGTCAAAGTTCCGTGTCGGTCGCCCTCGTCCGCGTCTGTTGGTGCCAGGCGTTGGTGTCGGACAGCAGTGGACCGCTTGACGCATCGTTGCGGCACGGTAGCTCTCAAAGAGTCAAGAGAAAGATCGTTACTGCCCAGCTTGCAGCCCCGGCGATCAAGAGCACTTTCAGGGTCTGCCGTCTCTGTAGATCATTACGGTCAAGGCCGGTCACGATGGCGCCAAAGGTGCAGTACAGGCCGATCATGCAAAACGGCAACGCTATGAAGAAGTACCAGAGACGCATGCTTCCCCCACCGATCGATGCCCTCGCCCGGAGACTACAAGCGCAACATCACTCCCGCAGCTCAGCCCGCCACCTCCCCCAGCTC
>NZ_VJZD01000295.1 GCF_009377175.1 Streptomyces adustus | reverse complement strand
GCCGACCACCGCCCACCGCCCGGGGAAGCCTCGCCACCGACCCGTCCGGCACCCGGGCAACCCTCGCCACGAGGCCGCCCGGCGCCCGCGAGGAAGCCTCGCCACGGGCCCGCCCGGCGCCCGCGAGCAAGCCGCCCCACGAGGCCGCCCGGCGCCCGCAGGGCAGCCTCGCCGCGCCCCCGTCGGACGCCCGCGCGGGGCCCGTCCGCGCCCTCTTCCGGGCCTCCGGCCGCCGTCCGCCAGGAGCCCGACTGACACGCTCCGAAGCCGACGTGACACAACATCTGGTGGTGGCACCGCAGCCCGGCACAAGATGTATGCTCATGCTCGCTGTCGCCGCAGGGGAATCCGGTGCGAATCCGGAACTGTCCCGCAACGGTGTACCTGTGCTTGTCCGCCCCACGGCGGGCATCCACGCGTCCAGTCCGAGGACCTGCCGACCGCGCGCCCGGCCGTCCGGTCCGGGTGCCTTGACGTCCGGGTCTCGCGGAATGGACCGGTGGACGCGACGCCCCGTGCGCTCGTGTGCCGCCCCCTGCCCTCCGCAAGGCCCCCTGCCGAGCGAGGGAGAGTCCCACGTGACCATCGCGCCAGCCGATCCGGCTTCAGCCACCCCGGCCAGGGAGACCGACGGTCCCGGAGCCGCGCTGCTGCGGACCCTGACCGAGCTGACCTCCGACCTCCCCGACGCCGACCCCGGCCGGGTCGCCGCCGCCGCCCTGCGCGGCCGGTCCGCGCGGGCGGACGAGACGGAGCTGCGCGAGCTGGCCACGGAGGCGGCCGCGGGGCTCATCTCCGACGATCCCGCCTACTCGCGGCTGGCCGCGCGGCTGTTGACCATCAGCATCGCCGCGGAGGCCGCCTCGCAGGGCGTGACGACCTTCACCGAGTCCGTCGCCGTCGGGCACCGGGAAGGACTCATCGCCGACCGTACGGCGGAGTTCACCCGGATCCACGCGGCCCGTCTCGACGCGCTCGTCGACACCGAGGGCGACGACCGGTTCGGCTACTTCGGCCTGCGCACCCTGCACAGCCGCTACCTGCTCCGGCACCCGATCACCCGTCAGGTGATCGAGACGCCCCAGCACTTCATGCTGCGGGTCGCCGCCGGCCTCGCCGAGGACGACACCGTCCGCTCGCTGGACGAGGTCGCCGCGCTCTACCGGCTGATGAGCCGTCTGGACTACCTCCCCTCCTCCCCCACGCTCTTCAACTCCGGCACGCGCCACCCCCAGATGTCGTCCTGCTACCTCCTCGACTCCCCGCTGGACGAACTGGACTCCCTCTACGACCGCTACCACCAGGTCGCCCGGCTCTCCAAGCACGCCGGCGGCATCGGTCTGTCGTACTCCCGGATCCGTTCGCGCGGTTCCCTGATCCGTGGCACCAACGGGCACTCCAACGGCATCGTCCCGTTCCTGAAGACCCTCGACGCCTCGGTCGCCGCGGTGAACCAGGGCGGCCGGCGCAAGGGCGCGGCCGCGGTCTACCTGGAGACCTGGCACTCCGACATCGAGGAGTTCCTGGAGCTGCGCGACAACACCGGCGAGGACGCCCGCCGTACGCACAACCTCAACCTCGCGCACTGGATCCCGGACGAGTTCATGCGCCGCGTGAACTCCGACGCCCAGTGGTCCCTGTTCTCCCCCTCCGACGTGCCCGAGCTGGTCGACCTGTGGGGCGAGGAGTTCGACGCGGCCTACCGCGCGGCGGAGGCGGCGGGCCTGGCGAAGAGGACGATCCCCGCCCGCGATCTGTACGGCCGCATGATGCGCACCCTCGCGCAGACCGGCAACGGCTGGATGACCTTCAAGGACGCCGCCAACCGCACCGCCAACCAGACGGCCGAGCCGGGGCACGTCGTCCACTCCTCCAACCTCTGCACGGAGATCCTGGAGGTCACGAACGACGGCGAGACGGCGGTCTGCAACCTGGGCTCCGTCAACCTCGGCGCCTTCGTCGTCGACGGCGACATCGACTGGAAGCGGCTGGACGAGACCGTCCGCACGGCCGTGACCTTCCTCGACCGCGTGGTCGACATCAACTTCTACCCCACCGAGCAGGCGGGCCGCTCCAACGCGAAGTGGCGTCCCGTCGGCCTGGGCGCGATGGGCCTCCAGGACGTCTTCTTCAAGCTGCGCCTGCCCTTCGACTCGCCGGAGGCCAGGCGGCTGTCCACCCGTCTCGCCGAGCGGATCATGCTCGCCGCGTACGAGGCCTCCGCCGACCTCGCCGAGCGCAACGGCCCGCTGCCGGCCTGGGAGAAGACCCGTACCGCCCGCGGCGTGCTGCACCCCGACCACTACGACGTCGAGCTCACCTGGCCGGAGCGCTGGGCCGCCCTGCGGGAACGCATCGCCGCCACGGGGATGCGCAACTCGCTGCTCCTGGCGATCGCGCCGACCGCCACCATCGCGTCCATCGCGGGCGTGTACGAGTGCATCGAGCCACAGGTCTCCAACCTGTTCAAGCGCGAGACGCTGTCCGGCGAGTTCCTCCAGGTCAACTCCTACCTGGTGCAGGACCTCAAGGAGCTCGGCGTGTGGGACGCCCGCACCCGGGAGGCGCTGCGCGACTCCAGCGGTTCGGTGCAGGACTTCGCTTGGATCCCGGCCGACGTACGGGCGCTGTACCGCACGGCGTGGGAGATTCCGCAGCGCGGCCTGATCGACATGGCCGCGGCCCGCACCCCGTACCTGGACCAGGCCCAGTCCCTGAACCTGTTCCTGGAGACGCCGACCATCGGCAAGCTCTCCTCGATGTACGCGTACGCCTGGAAGTCGGGCCTGAAGACGACGTACTACCTGCGCTCGCGCCCGGCGACCCGGATCGCGCGGGCCGCCCAGGCGCAGGCCACCGTCCCCGTCCAGCAGGCGGCCGACCCCGACGCCGTCGCCTGCTCCCTTGAGAACCCCGAGTCCTGCGAGGCCTGCCAGTAATGAGCACCACCCGTAACCAGAACCTCCTCGACCCGGGCTTCGAGCTGACACTGCGTCCGATGCGCTACCCGGACTTCTACGAGCGCTACCGGGACGCCATCAAGAACACCTGGACCGTGGAGGAGGTCGACCTCCACTCGGACGTGTCCGACCTCGCGAAGATGACCCCGGCCGAGCAGCATCTGATCGGCCGTCTGGTCGCGTTCTTCGCGACGGGCGACTCGATCGTGGCGAACAACCTGGTGCTGACCCTCTACAAGCACATCAACTCCCCGGAGGCGCGCCTGTACCTGTCGCGCCAGCTGTTCGAGGAGGCCGTGCACGTCCAGTTCTATCTGACGCTGCTGGACACCTACCTGCCCGACCCGGAGGACCGGGCGGCGGCCTTCGACGCCGTGGAGAACATCCCCTCCATCCGCGAGAAGGCCGGGTTCTGCTTCAAGTGGATCAACGAGGTCGAGAAGCTGGACCGGCTGGAGACCAAGGCCGACCGCCGCCGTTTCCTGCTCAACCTCATCTGCTTCGCCGCGTGCATCGAGGGCCTGTTCTTCTACGGCGCCTTCGCGTACGTCTACTGGTTCCGCAGCCGGGGTCTGCTGCACGGTCTGGCCACCGGCACCAACTGGGTGTTCCGCGACGAGACGATGCACATGAGCTTCGCCTTCGACGTGGTCGACACCGTCCGCAAGGAGGAGCCGGAGCTCTTCGACGACGAGCTGCGGCAGCAGGTCACCGACATGCTCCGGGAGGCCGTCGAGGCCGAGCTGCAGTTCGCGCGCGACCTGTGCGGTGACGGCCTGCCGGGCATGAACACCGAGTCGATGCGGCAGTACCTGGAGTGCGTCGCCGACCAGCGGCTGAGCCGGCTCGGCTTCGCCCCGGTGTACGGCTCGGAGAACCCCTTCTCCTTCATGGAGCTCCAGGGGGTTCAGGAGCTGACCAACTTCTTCGAGCGGCGCCCGTCCGCGTACCAGGTGGCGGTGGAGGGCACCGTCGACCTGGACGAGGACTTCTGAGCCTGCCGCGGCCTCAGCTCCCGGTCGATCCGGCGCTCGCGCAGCAGCCACGCGAGCGCCGGACCGGCGAGGAGGACGAGGGCGACCAGGAGTGCGGCGAATCCGGTGAGTGAGTTCATGAGGTAACTGTCGTACGCCGTGAACACTCCTGGCAGTGGCAGGACTGCCGCACGACTGCAAATTCCTGCCACCTCCGGGCGGGACGTGCGGCACACTGACGGCATGCTGAAGAACGTGGTGACCGTTCTGCTCGACGGCGCGCATCCCTTCGAACTCGGCGTGGTCTGCGAGGTGTTCGGCATCGACCGCAGCGACGAGGGGCTGCCGGTGTACGACTACGCCGTCGCCTCGGCCGAGGGTCCGACCCTCAGCACCCATGTCGCCGGGTTCACGGTGTCGACCGAGCACGGCCTGGAGCGGCTGGAGGAGGCCGACCTGATCGCGGTGCCCGCCTCCGACGCCAACCTCCTGCGCGCGTACCCGCCCGAGCTGCTGGACGCGCTGCGCCGGGCCGTCGACCGGGGCGCCCGGGTGCTCAGCGTGTGCTCCGGGGTCTTCGTGCTCGGGGCCGCCGGGCTGCTGGACGGGCGCCGCTGCGCCGCGCACTGGCGGCACGCGGCCGAGCTCTCCCGGCGCTACCCGCGGGCGGTCGTCGAGCCGGACGTGCTCTACGTCGACGAGGACCCGGTGATCACCTCGGCGGGCACCGCCGCCGGGATCGACGCCTGTCTGCACATCGTGCGCAAGGAGCAGGGGCCCGAGGTCGCCAACAAGATCGCCCGGAGGATGGTGGTGCCGCCGCACCGGGACGGCGGCCAGGCCCAGTACATCGAGCGGCCGCTGCCGCGCAGCGCCTGCGACACCGTCGGCGAGACGCTGGCGTGGATGGAGCAGCACCTCGACGAGGAGGTCACCGTCGACCAGCTCGCCGCCCGCGCCCACATGTCGTCGCGCACCTTCGCCCGCCGCTTCCAGCAGGAGACCGGGACCACTCCCTACCGCTGGATCCTGCGCCAGCGCGTGCTGCTGGCCCAACGGCTGCTGGAGGCGACGGACGAGACGATGGACGCGATCGCCTGGCGCACCGGGTTCGGCACCGCGGCGGCACTGCGCCACCAGTTCGTCCGGGCGCTGGGGACCACGCCCCAGGCCTACCGGCGCACGTTCAGGGGCCCGGCGGCCGCCTGACCGCGGCCCGTCACCGTCAGCCGGCGCCGCAGCCACCTGGCTGCCGTCGCCCCGGCCGTCGTCGACTCGCCGCCGTCACCTGGCCACCGGCCGCAGCAGCAGCCGGTGCGGACGCAGCGTGATGCCCACCCGGGTGGTGTCGTCGGAACCGGCCACCTGCTCCAGGCGGTACTTCGTCGCCACCGCCGCCGTGATCAGGGTCAGCTGCGCCATCGAGAAGTGGTCGCTCGGGCATTTGCGGTTGCCGGTGCTGAACGGGCTCATGGCGTGCTTCGGCACCTCCTTGACCCGCTCGGGCAGCCAGCGGTCGGGATCGAACTCCAGATTGTCCCGGTAGGAACGGCCGTCGCGCTGGATCGCGTAGGGGCTGTAGACGATGTCCGCACCGGCCGGAATGCGATAGCCACCGAGCTCGGTGTCGGTCACCGCCCGCCGGGTCAGAATCCAAACCGCGGGACGCAGTCGCATGGCCTCGACGACGACATTGTTGGTGTACGTGAGTTTGCGGACGTCATCGAATCCGACGGGGCGGCCGCCGGTCAGGGATTCGACCTCCGCCCGTACCTTGTCGGCGTGCTCGGGGTGTTCGGCGAGGACCTGGAGCAGCCACATGATCGTGGAGGCCACGGTTTCGCTGCCCGGGGTGAGGATCGCGACGACCTGGTCGTGGATCTCCTGTTCCCCGATGGGGTCGCCATTCTCGTCCTTCGCCTCCAGCAATGCCGTCAGCAAATCGTCCGGCTTTTGACCGGATGCCCGTCGCTCGGCCACGATCTCGTCGACGAGGAGATGCAGATCGGCCAGCGCGCGGTTGAAATCGCGGTTGGCCGGAATCGGCAGCCGGTAGAGCGGTCCGAGGGGGACCACCATCCGGCGGTACATCCCCCGGAAGACGGTCGCGAGCGCGACGCACAGCCGCTCGGCGCGCTCGTCCATGAAGTCGCCGCGCAGCAGGCACCGGGCGGCGATCCGCACGGCGACCCGGAAGGACTCGGAGGTGCCGTCGACGGTGTCACCGGGCTGCCAGCGCACGGTGAGCGCGTGCGCCTCCTCCTCCATGATCGACCCGTAGGCGGGGATCGCGTCGAGCCGGAAGGCCGGCTGGATGGTGCGCCGCTGGCGCCGGTGCCGGGGGCCGTTGGCGGTGGCCACGCCCTCCTTGCCGAGCAGGCCCTCCAGCGATTCCCACAGCGGTCCGTCGATCTTGTAGTCGGGGCTGAGCGCCAGCGCTCCGGTGAGGGCGGGGGTGGTCACGGCGTACACGGTCTTGGGGCCGAGTTTCAGGCGTACGACGTCGCCGTGGTCGCGCAGTCGCGCCATGAACGCCAGCGGATCGCGCACCAGTCGCCAGCCGTGGCCGAGGAGCGGGACACCGCCCCCGGCCAGGGGCGGCTCGCGCAGCCCGGACGCCTGGATCCCATCAGGTTTGACGGACTCGACGGTCATTTCTCACCTGCCGCTTCGTTGTTGACGTACGGGGGCGTGGACCGGTCGTCCCAGCTGTCGACCATGTAACGGCCGGACTCGTGGTGGAACCAGTAGACGGAACTGAACCAGTTCCGCATGTTGGCGAGGCAGGCCCGCACGGCGATGCTCAGTTCTTTTCCCCGCACCGTGCCGTCGGCGAGTCCGTCGGCGAACCGTAAGGCATCCTTTTCGACCGTCAGGAATTCCGTTATGCATTCCTCGATGCGCCGCCTGAGATCCTCGACCGCCTCTTCGAGAGTCAGCTTCTCATGGGTGATGAGACTGATCCCGAGATTGTGCAGTTCTTCTCCCGCGATTTCCTTCGGGAGGGAACAGAGGTCGTTGTACCAGGCGGCGAATTCCTGGCTCAGTAGTGCCGCCCGCCGGTACACGGTATTCCTTCGCACAAAGTCCGGGAGTTCGCACCCCGCGCTCGGCTCCAGCAGATCCGTCCATATCCGGTGTGCGAAGGTGAGGCGGCGCAGCGCGAGATAGTCGTCGACCGTGGGCACGATCCCGCGGGCGCGGTTGCGGAATTCACGGTCGTACGCCTCGATCACCTCGTGGAAATGCCGGGCGAACCGGGTGTTCCAGGTGGTGGGCATGAACGCGTACAGCCGGGCCACGCTGTCCGCGAACCCCGCGACCAGGGGATCCCCGTGGGCCAGATGGGTCCCGGGGGAATCCAGGGCCGCGTGTAACCGGAACCTCAGCCGCCGCCAGGCGGCCGACCGGGCGTGCACGATGTCGCGGTCATGACGGTCGTCCCAGACGAAGAACCACGCACTGTAGTCGGCGATGGCCTGGAGGACGTCGTCGGGAGCGCCCAGGTAGTACCCCGCCATGAGGTCGGTATAGCAAAGACCATCGGCATATTCCGACACCTTGTCGGCCGGCATGAGCCGCTTTTCCAGCAGCCAGGTGCGCGTTCGCTCCTGAAGCTTTGGCCAATACTCATGGAGTTGCCGGGGAAACTCGTCCTCGATCACCGGAAGACAGAGCGCCGGCGGAACGACGGTCACATTCGGCGCGGATGCCGATGTGGTGCCGTGGGTGGTGCTGTATGGGAAAGCAGGCACGAACTACCCCTCTCAGCCGCCGGTAGGCGCAACACCCCTCCCGTCGTGCCGGGCGTGCGCCGTTGCGTATACCGGCACTTACTATTCAGCACCACGACTGACCGTCTGGGAATGGATTTGCTTCAATTCACTACCCAACCTGCCGAGAATCCTCTCCCACCTGACTGGTTCTGGATCACTCGCCGGCTGTACGGCGTCGCCGGGCGGAGGGCAGACGCAGGACGCCTGGTCGGGAAGAACCCGACCAGGCGTCCGGAAGCCGTCGACCGGCTCAGTCGTTGGCCACCACCGGATAGCGGGGCTCGCCCTCGGCCATCTGCCGCAGCGCGTCCTTGCGGTCCCGCTTGGAGAGACGGTCGATGTACAGGTAGCCGTACAGGTGGTCGGTCTCGTGCTGGAGACACCGCGCGAAGTAGCCGGTGCCCCGCACCCTGACCGGGTTGCCCAGCTCGTCCTGTCCGGTCACCTCGGCGTAGTCGGGGCGCGCGAGCGACATGTACGCCGTCGGCACCGACAGGCAGCCCTCGTTGCTGTCGTCCAGGCGGCGGCGGTCGGCGGGCAGCTCGACGAGCTCGGGGTTGCAGATCACGCCGACGTGCCGGACGCCCTCGTCGTCGGGGCAGTCGTAGACGAAGACCTTCTGGTCGACGCCGATCTGGTTCGCCGCCAGGCCCACGCCCTCGGCGGTGCGCTGACTGGCGAACATGTCCGCGACCAGCTGCTGGAGTTCGGCGCCGAAGTCGGTGACGTCCCTGCACTCCTTGTGCAGCACCGGGTTGCCGACGACGGTGATCGGCCGTGAGGTGCCGCGCTCGCGCCAGGCGGTCTCGCGCTCCTCCGCCTCCTCGGTGTCGATGACGAAACCCTCGTCGTCCACGGGGAGCACGCCCGCGTGCTGCTGATCGGTGTCCTGCTGCGCCATGACCGACGTACGCCTTCCTGCAAGCCTGAGATTTCTGCGGGTACAGCCTAAGGGGGCGTCCGTCCCGGGTGGGCTCAGCAGACCTCCTCCAGGTCCCGCCAGTCCCGTGAGTCCGGGCTGTCCGCGACCCAGCCGTCCAGCAGACCGCGCACCAGCGCGGCCGGCGCGGCCACCCCGCACTCCCGTTCGGGCACCCAGAGCTGCCCGTCGGTGCGGTGGCCGAGCGGGCCGGGATGACCGGGTTCGCTGTGGTCGTGCGGGTCGAGGTGCACCCCGTCGCCCTCGTCGGACGGCATCCGCGACTCCGAGCACATCCGGCACAACAGCCGCACCGACGACGACCAGTCCTCCGCGGCGAAGCCGGCGTCGGCCGCGAGCCGCTCCAGCGCGTCCCGGTCGGCCTCGGACGCGGCCTCCAGCAGGACCACCCAGGTGGGCACCGGCGACGGCGCCCACAGCTCGATCTCGTCGAACACCGGATAGGAGTGCCCGGCCGACGTGGTCCGCTCCCCGTGCGGCACCCCGTCGTGCAGTACGACCTCGCCCCAGCGCCGCCCTGAGGACGGCAGCGGAATGGACAGCACCTCGATCCGGGCGGGGTCCAGCCTGCGCCCCCACACCACCTCGGCCTCGCCCTCGGGCGACAGCCGTACGGCCGCGCTGCCCAGCTCCATGCCGACGGGCTCCCCGGCCACGGTGGCGCCCCCGGGCACCTGCAACCCGTAGGCCTGCCAGGCCCTGCGGGCCAGCGGCCAGTCCTGGAGGGCGGTGGCGGCGATGCCGACGTTCCACCAGTCCGGAGCGCCGGTCTCCCGCTCCAGCAGGGCCACGGCCCGGAGGCCGGCCGTGCGGGCCTGCTCCCAGTCGTGCCGGAACTTGTGCAGCAGGGCGAGGTTGAACCAGGACTCGGACAGCCACGGCTCCAGGTCGGCGGCCCGCGTCAGCAGGGCGCCCGCGTCCTCGTACCGACCGTCGCCGATCAGCGTGAAAGCGCGATCGGTGGCCTGCCGCCAGGAGGCGGAGGGCCGGTGCCGTCCCTTGCCGAAGATCCTCACGATTCCCGCCTGCCGGTCCAGTTCCGTGGGGTGGGCTGGCCAGTGCCCCCGGACACCCTCTCTCTCGCATCCAACCACGTAGGGCTGGAGAGGCGCTCATTACCCATGGGTTACCCCATGGAGGGCAAGGTCAGACAGCCCCGGGACAGGACCCGCGCCAGCGCCTCGACGACCTCGGGCGCGTACTCCCCGGCCGTCCCGAGCCGTAGTTCCTCCAGCGCCGTGAGCGGGCCGCCGGGCCCCGCGTCGCGCGCCTTCTCCTCGTACGCGTTCACGGCCCGCACGATCCGGGCCGCCGGCGGCTGCTCCCGGTAGGGGTCGGCCTGCCGCTCCACCACCACCGCGACCGCCCCGTCGACCCCGGTCTGCCGCACGACGGCCCCGCCGAGCAGCGCGATCCGCCGCTGCTCGGCGGCGGGCAGCACGGCGGTGGCCCCCGCCGGTACCGGGTCCACCAGGCTCAGCTGTCCGATGTCGTGCATGAGAGCCGCGTACTCCAGTACGTTCAGTTCGGCCTCCGGCAGTCCCAGGTCGCGCCCGACGGCCCGGCTGAGCGCGGCGACGCGCCGTGCGTGCCCGGCGGGGGTGCAGCCGGCGATCTCGGTGGCGCGGGCGAGGGAGGCGATGGTCTGCCGGTAGGTGGCGCGCACGGCCGCGTACCGGCGCAGGGACACCTGGGCCAGCAGCAGGGGCAGGCAGAACACGGGCAGTGCCCACAGTCCCGCCACGGCGACCGCGAGCGCGATCACCACCCCGGTCGCGCACACCGCCGACCCGATCCCGAGCAGGGCCCGCAGTTCGTCCCGCAGCAGCGGCCCGAACGGCCAGCCGGTGCGGGAGCGGGCCGCCGCGGCCGCGAGTACCGCGTCGCACAGCGCGGTGAGCGCGAGCAGCGCGACCAGCAGGAGCACATAGGAGCTGCCGGGCCGGTCCGCGAAGACGCCGCTGCCGTAGACGGGGCGGAAGCAGACGGCGGCGAATCCGACGGTCAGCACCCGGCGCGCCAGCTGGTCGAGGGCCGGGCCCGGATCGCGCGCGAGGTGCGGCACGCTGCCCAGCAGGGACGCGGCGAAGACCACGGCGACGATCCGTGCGACGTCGACGGCGGTGTCCGCCGTCGGGGCGGGGCCGGGGACTCCCGGCAGCGTGAAGTGCCCCGCCTTCGGTCCGAGCAGCGCGTACGACAGCGCTCCGGCGGCGGCCAGCGGGGCGGCCTGCCTGCCCTCCGGTCCGCTCCACCGGGTCAGCTCCCCGACGGCGACCAGGAGCCCGAAGGCGAGGGCGGCCCCGCGGTCGTCGATCCCTCGCCCGAGGGTGACCGCGAGACAGAGCGCGGCGAGAACGGCGGCACAGGTGTGCATGAGCCCGAGGGTCCGGAGGCGGGGCGAGGGGCGTGGGTCGGCG
>NZ_VJZD01000294.1 GCF_009377175.1 Streptomyces adustus | reverse complement strand
GGGCTGGGATGACGGTGTCAGTCATGCTGATCTCTCCGGTCGTTCTGATGGGCGGTCCGGGGCCCGGGGACGGCGAACTGCTTGGCGGTGGGACGCCGTCCCCGGGGCGGCGCTACTTCTTCTTCCTGGCCTTGGCGCGGGCGGCCTCGCGGGCTTCTGCCTGCGCGCGGATGCGGTCGACGCGTGCTTCGAGGCGGGCGGTGGGCTTGCCGCGCTCCTGGCGGCGGACGATGCGGGCGCCGAGGACGACGACGCGGGCGAGCTCCCCGAGGCTGTGCGGGTCCTCGCTGGTGGCGGCCATCACTTCTTCCCTTCGTGCCTGTCGGCGGCGGCCTGCGCGGCAGCCCGGCTGCCGTAGTTGCCGCCCGGTCGTCCGCAGGAGCAGGTCCAGGTGTACGAGCCTCGGCCGGTGCTGGTGACGTATGCGCGGTGCATTGGGTCCTCCTGGTCGTGGGCCGGGTTAGCGCTGGTCGCGGCGGGCGGCTTCGTTGCGCATCCACTTCTGAAGGTCCTGCTGCCGCTCGATGCCTTCCGGCCGCACCCCTCCGGCGCCTGCCATCTCCTGCTCCCGGGCGAGGTCCACGCTGATGCGCCGGGCGGCCTCACGC
The DNA here is from genome assembly GCF_009377175.1 of Streptomyces adustus. Taxonomy (GTDB): domain Bacteria; phylum Actinomycetota; class Actinomycetes; order Streptomycetales; family Streptomycetaceae; genus Streptomyces; species Streptomyces adustus. The sequence continues at coordinate 10,617 of NZ_VJZD01000294.1, read as the reverse complement.
AGCTGGTCGGCGCTGTAGCCGCTGTAGTCGCGGCCCGAGTGGTGGGTGGTCATCTCTTCCTCCTTGGTGTGGGCCAGTCGGTCTGGCCCCACCGCACCCCCGCAGTCGTTGCGATATCGCCACGACTGGCGGAGGACGGAAGGGTCAGCGGCCCTTGGAGATGTCGCGCCAGAGCGAGCGCAGGATCAGCAGGCACGCGGTGGCGCAGGTCGCGCCGATCGCAATGGCCACGGCGAACAGGGCGCCGACCAGGCCGACCGAGACAACGACGCCACCGATCACGAACCACTTCTTCGCGTCGAACTCCGGGCGGACCGGGGCCGGCGGCGGGACGGTGTGCTGCTGGGTGGCCTGTTGGGCGGCGAGGACGGCGGCGACGATCCGGACCAGGTCCGTGTTCTCCGCGGCCTCCAACGCAGCCTGCTCAGCCTTGTGGAGCGGGGTCGGCTCGGTCATCGCAGCCACCCCTGCCGGATCAGGTACGGGCGGGCGAGGACACCGGCGGCGAAGGCCAGGGTGACCGGCTGGACCAGGGTTGCGAGTCCGCCGAAGGGACTCGCAAACGGCCATCCGAACAGCAGCCACAGCAGGCCGAGGACGGCACCCAAGGTGAGAGTCCTCATGACCGCTCACCACCGCTCTGGGCGACCACCTGGCGGCGCAGTTCGGTCGCCTCACGGCGGCTGATCCCGAACTCATCCTGCAACTGCGCGATGGTTACCGGGCGCTGCTCCGCTGCCATCCGCTCACGGTTCAGCCGGTGCGCCCGTTTCAGCAGCTCACCAGGGGTGAGGGCGATGACCTGGGTGACCACTTCCCGGGGGTGCTGAGCGAAGGCGCTCGCGGTCACCTTGCGGGTCGCGTCGTCCGGCTGGCCGGGGGCGGTGGCCTCGGTCTTCCAGTGCCAGGGCACGGCTTCGGGGATAACCATCTGCGGGGGTTCGGGGAGGGCGGGCGGCTGGTCGTCGTCGACACGCTCCACCGTCGCCTCGGTGGTCATCTCGGACGGCGTTGCTGCGGACAAACTGTCCGCAGCAACCGTGGCGAGATCGCTACGGTTGGTCTGCTCGTCGCGCTCGGCGAGGGCCTGGTGGAGCTGCCTCATCAGGGCGCCGAACGCGAGCAGGGCGGCCGTGGGCGGGACTGCGGCGACCACGTAGTCGAGGAGTTCGGCGTGCGAGCCGACACCGGCCACGTTCAACGCGATCGAGCCGCCGGATCCGGCGACGGTCAGACCGATCGCCCACCCGTCGACATCGCCCTTCAGCGCGGCGCGCAGCATGAGCAGCTCGCCCGCGACGATGAACAGGTCCAGGGTGGCGGGCCAGGCCCAGGCGCGGACTTCCTTGCCGTGCATGCCGTGGGCGAGGGCGACCTCGGCGAGGTGTGCGTAGGACAGCCAAAAGGCGGCGGCTGTGAGCGCGATGATGACGAGGCCGGCGGCGATGGCCAGGGCTCGGGACGGGTTGAGGTTCATGCTTCGCCCACCTCGGGCTCGGAGGCGCGCACGACGCGGTGCGCGCACAGTTGGACGCCTTCGCGGTCACGGCGCTCGTTCGCTTCGAGCAGCGCGGCCAGTAAGGCGGGGACGGGAGGGAGTGGCCGGGCCGACCGGCTGGCCGCGCGGATGGCGGCCAGCTCGGTCGGGCGGCGGATGTAGGAGCGGCTCACCGGTCGCCACCATCACTACTAGTGAGGGTGGTCAGCTGGTCGGCGAGGGCGCGGAGCTGGTCGGAGAATCTGTCTAGTGCGGCGGCGAGGCTGTACAGCTGGACCGGGGAAAGCGTCAGGTCCAGCGGGTACACCGACACGCCGGGTGTGGCGCTTCCCAGCTCGGGCGCGGACGGTGTGGAGAACGGGTGCTGCACGATCTCCGCGCCGAGAATGTCCCAGCCGAAGTACGAGCACGCGATGGCCGGTCCCGTGTGGGTGAGGTCAGCCCGCGCCGTTTCGGGATTGTGGTCGGCGTGGCCACCACACCACTGGGGCTCTTCCAGGGTGACCGGGCCGTGGTCGATGGTGGCCAGGGTGATGGTGCGCGGCTCGGTGCTCACTTGCCTGCACCTCGCTCGGCGGTGACGGCGTCGACCAGGGACCGCAGCCGCAGCATGAGCCCGGTGGCCGCGCCGACCATGTGGCCGTGGTCGTAGATGTTGAGGTCGGCGATCTCGGCGAGGAGTTCGCGGGCGAGCTTGACCTCGTTGTCGACCGGGAGCGCGGTCAGGGGGTGTCCGGCGATGCTCTGTAACGAGTCGTAGGTGGTCACTGCTGTGCCCTCCGACGGATGACGCCGGTCACGCCGGCCTTGGTGATGCGGATGTCGACCTGGCGGGAGATGAGCCCGGCGGCCACCATGCGGCGGCGGCCGGGGACGGCCCGCAGAGTGCGGGCCGTCTCGGTCGAGTTCGTCACCGGACACCTCCGGTCTGCTCGGCGTGCGGCCGGAGCTGTTCGAGGCGGGCGACGACATCGGCGGCGATCTCGTCGGCCAGCTCGGGGGTGTACTTGCCGGGCATGGCCGTCCGCAGCGCGTGGTGGATGGCGGAGGGCGCGGCGGGGATGACTTTGTTGAGGTCGAGGAATGTGCTCACCGGGCACCCCCGGCGGGCTGCTCGGCGCGGATGGCGTCCACGGCGTCGGCCATTACCTCGATGGCGTCGGCCAGCGTGCGCAGCTCACGCGCCTTGGTCCGGGCCTGTTCCGGGGTGAAGTCCTCGGTCTGGAAGGACACGGCGGGCCCGTAGCCGAGGTCGTAGGTGTACGCGCTGGCGAGCGGGTCCATGTTCTTGCGGGGCGGGGTGACGACGGTTTCGGGGCTGTAGTGCTCGAAGTGGTCGCCGGTCTCGACACACCATGCGTAGGTGTGGCAGCGAGTCGTGTTCATCGGACACCCCCGGCCGAGCGTGCGGAGCGGGCGTGGTCGGTGAGGAGTTCGGCGATCTCCCGGACCCGGAGCTGCGGGTCGGGGGCCTCGGAGATCAGGCGGACCAGCAGGTCGTGGATGGCGTCCCAGTTGGTGCTGCCGAGGCCGGCCGCGGTGGCGGCAGCCTGGTGGGCGCGGATCTGGCCGATGATCCGGTCGGCGGCCGGGGCGAGGGTGGCGTTCATCGAGCACCACCGGCGAACGCGGCGAGCAGGGCGACGGCGGCGATGAACTCCGGCTTGCGCGGCCGGTAGGCGGCGAGCAGGGTCCGGATCTGGCCGAGGTTCCAGCGGGCGACCGAGTGCGTGCGGTGGGCGCGGCCTCCGGCGATGGTGCGGCGGGTGCGGGCCTGCTCGGCGGGGGTGAGGCCGAGGCGCTTCGCCACGGAGCGGAGGCCGTTGGCCACGCCGGTTGCGGTGTCCTTGGCGACTCCGGCGGCGAGGGCCACAGTGGCCAGGGAACGCGGGCGGCGGTGGCAGCTGGCGGCGAGGCGGCCGGCGGCGGCGCGGTGGCGGAGGGTGGCGCGAAGCGTGCGGCGCGTGGCGCGGCGCTCGCGGCGGGTGGCAGCATGTGCCATAGCGGGGCTCCTGTTGGTAGCAGGTGGTCCGTAGGCCCTCGGTTGGTGGTGAGACACCTTCCGGGGGCCGCCGTCATTTCTGGCGGCCTGGTGTCCACCATACATGAGTCAGTGTTCAAAGTGAACACTGAAGTAGAGATAGTGTCGCTACGTCCCCGGCGGGGGCAGTACACATTGCGTACAGGTCAGAACGGGATGCCCGAGGAAAGTCCAGGACAGCGATGGACGCAAAACGTGCAGGTCAGAGGCATGGTGCGACGTTCACGCAGGCCCCGGAAGTGGCCAAATAGACCTCGTAATGCGTAGGTCTCGGGTTCGAATCCCGAAGGCGGCTCAGTCGAAGCCCAGCTCGGACATGGTCCTAGCTGGGCTTTTTGGTTCAGGGGCGAGTGTCGGCCGAGGCTCCGGGCGAGGGCGTGCTCGCCGGGGTGGTGTGTTCGGCCTGTGGCCCGTCGTGGCGGGGGGCCGCCGCCTAGGGTGGGGTTCATGTCCGCCACAACACCCAGTCATCCGGCCCCCGTTGACCGTGCGGAGCTGCTCGCCGATCCGTACTCGGTGTACGCGCGGCTTCGTGAGGCCGGGCCCGTCCATCGCATCACCGGCACGGACGGGCTGCCTGCCTGGCTGGTCACCCGCTACGACGACGTACGCCAGGGCCTCGCCGACCCCCGCCTCTCGCTGGACAAGAGCAACGCGACTCCCGGCGGGTATCACGGGTTCGCGCTGCCGCCGGCGCTGGACGCCAATCTGCTCAACATGGACCCGCCGGACCACACCCGCATCCGGCGGCTGGTGTCCAGGGCGTTCACCCCGCGGCGGGTCGAACTCCTGCGGGAACCCGTCAAAAGGACCGCCGACACGCTGCTCGACGCGCTCGCACCGCTCGGTCGCGCCGATCTCATCTCCGCGTACGCCGCACCGCTGCCGATCATCGTGATCTGCGATCTGCTGGGGGTGGCCCCGGAGGACCGGCAGGACTTCCGGTCCTGGACCGATGCGCTCGTGGCCCCGGATCCGGCCCGGCCTGAGCAGGCGAGGGAAGCCGTCCGGTCCCTCCTGGGCTTCTTCACCGGGCTCCTCGCCGCCAAGCGGGCCGCCCCCGCCGACGACCTGCTCTCCGCCCTGATCGCCGTCCGCGACGAGGAGGACCGGCTGACCGAGGACGAGCTCATGTCCCTGGCCTTCCTGGTCCTCGTCGCCGGGTACGAGAACACCGTCCACCTCATCGGCAACGCCACGCTGGCCCTGCTCAGCCATCCCGACCAGTTGGCCGCGCTGCGCGCCGACCCCGGCCGGCTCGGCCCCGCCGTCGAGGAGCTCGCCCGCTACGACGGGCCCGTGCCGCTGGCCGTCCGCCGTTTTCCCGTCGAGGACGTCACCATCGGCGGGGTCGACGTTCCGGCCGGTGAGACCGTCCTGCTGTCCCTGGCCGCCGCCCACCGCGACCCGCGCCGCTTCACCGATCCCGACCGGCTCGACCTCGGCCGCGACGCCGGCGGTCACCTCGCCCTCGGCCACGGCATCCACTACTGCCTCGGCGCGCCCCTGGCCCGTATGGAGACGGAGGTCGCTCTCTCCGCCCTCTTCGACCGCTTTCCCGGGCTCGCGCTCGACCTCCCGCCGGACGGACCGCAGCGGCGGCCGTCGATGCGGTCCCGCGGTCTGCTGAGTCTTCCGGTGCGTTACTGAGCGGCTCGGTTCCGGCGTGTGCGGTGACCGCTGTGGCCGTTGATGCGGCCAGGGCTGCCGAGGCTTCGTGTCAGTACGGTAACTGTCCGGTACGCAAAGGTACTTGCGCGTTTCTGCCCTTTGTTAGCGTGGGTTCCCAGTGCCTTGCGGCCGATCGACTACGGGGACGACATGAGCAGACCGGCGGACGAACAGGGCGAGACGCCCGCGCAGTTGCGAAAGCGGGCGGAGGACCTGCGGGAGTGCGCTCGCAAAGCAAGGGCGCTGGCGGGGTCGTTGGGCGGCTATCTCGACAACGCGGTGAAGCAGGCGACGCCCGCGATCTGGAAGGGGCCGTTCGCCGACACGTCCACCGCGACGCTGGGCGCCCGCAAGAAGTCGCTGGATTCCATGGCCGGTGATCTCATGGCGGACGCGCGGCGCTGGGAGACCGAGGCACACAACCTCGACGAGGAGGCCGCCAAGGCCGCCAAGTCGGACAAGCCCGGGGGATGAGCCGATGCCTTTCGTCGGATTCGACAGCGCGAAGATACGCAGCCTCGGCCGCGACCTGAAGACGCTCGGCGACAACGCGGGCAAGCTGCACAGTGATGTCTCCGCGGTGCTCACCCAGGCCCAGAGCCTGCTGCGCGGCAAGCCCGCGACCACGAGCGCGGCCCTTCAGCCGCTGGTCGGCAACCCCTTGTCGGTCTGGCCGTTCGGCGGCGGCACCCTGCCGGGATCGCTCGGCCACGAGCTGCACGACATGTCCGACTCGATCACGCGCCGCTGCAACCAGCTGGACCTGTGCAACGACCTGCTCGACAAGGGGTACGCCATCGACCCGGCGCTCGCCTTCGCCGACGAGAACGCGCCGGACGAGAAGAAGATCACCGATGCGCTGGCGGCCGTGGCGGCCCTGGACGGCAAGGACTTCGGCGACGACGGCAACCGCGACGACCTGGAGAAGGTCAAGAGCATGCTCGACGGCATGACCGCCGCCGAGCTCGACGCCTTCTTCGCCAAGGTCCCGGCCGAGGACCTGCGCCGCTACGGCGACCTGGCGAAGAAGACCGACGACAGCGGCATGTGGTGGTGGGAGTCCCACGACGGCATCCCCGACGACCAGTTCCGCGACCACCTCAGCCTGCTGCTGAAGAAGGCCGGGCCGTCGCACTGGGCCAAGCTGGAGGCGGCGTTCCCGGGGATCCAGCCGGGGTTCGACACCACGGACGCCTGGTTGCAGGGCTACAACTCGCAGCTGCAACAGGGGGTGCAGGGCATGCACTACGGCATGCCCGGCGACCCCTTGTTCGCCACCCCGGGCAAGGTCGACGCGTCGAGCATCTCGCAGGGGCAGTTCGCGGACTGCTGGTACATCGCGTCCCTCACCGCGACGGCCCAGGCGAACCCGAAGTTCATCGCCGAGGGCATCAAGCAGAACCCCAACGGCACGGTGGACGTCCGTATCTGGGACAAGGACGGCAAGCAGCACTGGGTGACCGTCACCCCGGACCTGCCGATGGACGGGAACGGGAACCTGGTGTCGGCGCACGGCAACAAGGAGACCTGGCCCGCGTACTACGAGAAGGCGTTCGCCCTGATGTACGGCGGCGACGACGGCGGCACCCCGGACAACCACCAGGGGGACAAGCTCTACGACCGGGCCGAGAGCGGCGACTACGGCGCCACCGAGTGGGACAACACCGACAAGGCGCCGCCGTACGTGACCGGGCACGACTCCAAGTCGATCGACAACAACGTCGACGCCCTCAGGAAGTCGTTCGAGTCGCACCACCCGGTGATCGTGGCGACCGGATCGGTCGACCCCAAGGACGTACCGAACGAGTGGAAGAGCAGTTTCGTCAGCCGGCACGTGTTCTACGTCAAGGGGTTCACCGCCGACGGCAAGGTCATCCTCGGCAATCCGTGGGGCGGCGGCGCCCTGGACGTCGAGGCGACGTCTGAACAGTACGAGAAGTACTTCAACAGTCCCCAGGAGTTGCAGGTGGCAGGGTGAGGAACACGAGAATCGGTGGGGCCGTCGGCCTCACGCTGCTGCTGGCCGGCTGCGGCGGTACGGGGACACCCGAGGCGTCGGAGCGCACGACGCCCCCGGCGTCCGCGTCGTCCCCGCAGCCCGCGCCGGCCGCCGACAAGGGCCCGGAGTGCGAGGGCGCCAAGAGCGCCGCAGGAGTGCATCTGCTGCGGGGCGGTGCCACGGCACTGCCGGACGGCGGCAAGGCGACCTACGCGGAGGCGGCGGCCGACGGCCGGCACCGCACCGCCGTGCTGTCCGCCGACGACGGCAGGCGGACCGTGGCGCCGGGCGGCAAGGTCACCCTCGGCGGGCATGCCTACACGGTCGCCCAGATCTGCACCTACCGCGTGGTCCTCACCACGGCGGACCACAACGGCACGAACCAGGGAGCACAGATGGCCACGTGGCCGACGACGCAGGACGGTCACTGGCGGCTGCGCTGGCACGTGCCCGACAACGGGCCCGCCATGGGAGCCGTCGTGACCGACGTCCAGGACGGTCCGGCGCGGGCCTCGATCAGCGTGACGGCGCCCGGCCAGGGGCAGCTCGCCTTCTACGACGACGTACGCAAGGGCGGCACGGTCGAGATCGCGAACCGGCTGTGGAAGGTCGAGGCCATCGATCCCGGCCACATGAACGTCGACATGAACTCACCGGAATTCAAGGCGGGCCATGTGGACCTCCGGGAGCTCGGCGACGCCTGAGCCCGCCGGGGCGGCCGGGGGAGTCGGCCGGGGAACCCGGCGGCTGGTCGGGGAGAAGGGTCAACTCCCCCTGCCGTAAGGAAAATTGCCGCAAACGGGACGCAAAGTTAACCGGAGTCGAGGGACCTTCCCTACCTGGGGCAACATCTTGGTGAACGACGGGCATCGCCGTCGGCCGGATGGGGTGAGGGATGTTGGTGGAGCCGAGAATCGCCGTCGCGGTGGTGACCATGGGGAACCGGCCCGCCGAGGTCGACGCCCTGCTGGAGTCGGTGGCCAAGCAGGACCTCGCGCCCGCCCGGATCGTGATCGTCGGCAACGGCTGCCGGCTGCCCGAGTTCGCGCACCGGCTGGCGCTGCCCGGTGAGGTCACGGTCGTCGAGGAGAGCGAGAACCTCGGCTGCCCGGGCGGCCGCAACGTCGCCCTCGCCCGCCTGCGTGAGTTCGGTGACATCGACGTCGTGGTGGAGCTCGACGACGACGGGCTGCTCGTCGACGCCGGTGTGCTGAGCCGGGTGCGGGAGCTGTACGCCGCCGACCCGCGGCTGGGCATCGTCGGCTTCCGCATCGCCGACGAGCACGGCGAGACCCAGCGGCGGCATGTGCCGCGGGCCGGGGCGGCCGACCCGATGCGGGGCGGATACGTGACCGGGTTCCTCGGCGGCGGCCACGCCCTGAGCATGACGATGCTGGCGCAGACCGGCGACTGGCCGGCCGCGTTCTTCTTCGCGCACGAGGAGACCGACCTGGCCTGGCGGGCCGCCGACGCCGGCTGGCACATCCTCTACGCACCCGAACTGCTGCTCCAGCACCCGAAGACCTCGCCCGCCCGGCACGCCATCTACTACCGGGTGACGGCCCGCAACCGGGTGTGGCTGGTCCGGCGCAGACTTCCCCTGCCGCTCATCCCCGTGCACCTGGGGGTGTGGGTCCTGGTCACCCTGCTGCGCACCCGGTCGGCCGGCGGGCTGCGGGCCTGGTTCGGCGGCTTCGTGGAAGGGCTGCGCGAGCCGGCCGGGGAACGCCGGCCCATGCGCTGGCGGACCGTCTGGCGGCTGACCCGGCTGGGGCGGCCGCCGGTCATCTGAGAACGCGGACAGGGTCCCGGCCGTTCACCTCTGACGACCGGGACCCCTCGCGTTTCCCGGACCCGGCCGGGGCGGCGACACTCCCCCGAGTTCCGCGTCGTCGACGCGTGCGCCGTCGGGGCCGGATCCGATGGAATGATCACATCAGGCCTGGCCAACAGATCGCTAACATGTGGCCAACGGTCTGCCCCTTCGTCGCCGCTCGACCGGCCGGAAAGCGATGGGCGGTACGGGCGGACCGGCCGTGGCGCTGCGGACACCGGCGGACGGATCGCCGCGTCGGAGTGGCGCGGCGCGGTGGCGGGATCCTGTCGTGCAGGGGCGAGAATCGGCCTGCGCGCCGGTTCCGCCGGAGGGCGCTAGCGGACAGGCGTGCGGGAAGGTGCAGTGAGCGGCGTGATGGGGTGCGCGCTGCGGTTCGGACTGCTGGGACCGCCTGTTCTGTACGACGCCTGCGGCACCCGGGACGCCCATGACACCTGTGGCGCCCCAGACGTCCGCGCCGTCGGCAGTCCCAAGGTGCGGGCCCTGCTGGCCGCGCTGCTGCTGGAGGCCGGCCGGGTCGTCCCGGTCGGGTCGCTCAAGGACACCCTGTGGGGCGGCGCGCCGCCCGCCTCCGCGCAGGCCTCGCTGCACAACCATGTGACCCGGCTGCGTCGGCTGCTCGACGACCCGGAACGGCTGCGTGCGACGCCGCCCGGATATCTGCTGCGCGTCGACGAGGGCGAACTGGACGTCCATGTGTTCGAGCGGCACCTCGCCGTGGCGCGCGGCGCGCATGCCGCCCGCGACTGGGAACTGGTCGTACGCGAGTGCCTGTCCGCGCTCGCGCTGTGGCGGGGCGCCCCGTTGAGCGGGCTGCCGTCCGAGGTGGGCGGGTACGCCTTCGTCCAGCGGCTGAGGGAGGCGCGGCTGCTCCTGGAGGACTGGCGTTACGACGCCGAGCTCGCCGTGGGCGGCAGTCGGCTCGGCGCCCTGGTGCCGGAGCTGGCCGCGCTGGCCGCCGAGCATCCGCTGCGGGAGTCGTACCACCGTCAGCTGATGCTCGCCCTGCACCGCACCGGCCGCCGGGCCGAGGCCCTCGCGGTCCATCGCGATCTGCGCAGCCGACTCGTCGGGGAGCTCGGCGTCGAACCGGGCCCGGGCGTGCGCGAGGCGCATGTGGAAGTCCTGAGGGGCACACCCGGCACACCCGGCACACCCACGGCACCTGCGCGGCCCGGGGTGCCTGCGCGGCCCGCGGTGCCTGCCGCACCCGCGATGCCTACGGTGCCGGCCGTTCCTGTTGGGCCTGCCGCGCCTGCGGGGGTTGCCACGCCTGCCGCACCTGCGGGAGCTGCCATGCCCGCCGTGCCCGCCACGCCTGTGGCGCCTGACGCATTCGCCGTGCCTGCGGCGCCTGCCGCGCTCGCCACACCTGCGGGGGTCGCCGCGTCTGTGGCGCCTGCCGTGCCTGCGGCGTCTGCGGTGCCTGCCGCCCCCCGGGTGCCCGGCGGATCCGCTGCGTCCAGCGCGCCCGACGCACGTGGTGTGTCGGGCGCACCGGCCGTGCGGAGCGGTCCGGGGCGGAGCGGTCCGGCCGTGCCGGGGGAGGCGGACACCCCACCCCCGCACAC
>NZ_VJZD01000293.1 GCF_009377175.1 Streptomyces adustus | reverse complement strand
GCCCCCGCCCGCCCGGGAAGCACAGAGCCGGTGCCCCGGGGGAAAGCAGGGGCCCGGGGGAGCAGCCTCCCCCGGGCCCGGCACGTACGCCGCGGCGGTTCAGACCGCCGCGGCCAGTTCCTCCTGGCGTTCCTTCGGGACGAAGCCCACCCGCGGGTGGCCGTGGTTCCAGCCCACCGCGAGCCGCAGTCCGCCGACGCGGGCCATGACCAGGCCGATGGTGACGGCCGCGACGGCCGAGACGGCGCCGCCCGCCGCCAGTCCGGCCCGGACGCCGTAGGTGTCCGTGATCCAGCCGGCGATCGGCGCGCCCACCGGCGAGCCGCCCATGAACACCATCATGTACAGGGCCATCACCCGGCCGCGCATGGCCGGGTCGGTGGCCATCTGCACGCTGGTGTTGGCGGTGACGTTGACCGTCATGCCGAACATGCCGATCGGTGCCATGAGCAGGGCGAACATCCACAGGGAGGGGCTGAGGGCCGCGACGATCTCGACCGCGCCGAAGACCACCGCCGCCGCGACCAGCACCCGCATCCGCGCCGTGCCCCGGCGGGCGGCGAGCAGCGCGCCGGCCAGCGAGCCGACCGCCATCAGCGTGTTGAAGAGGCTGTACGAGCCCGCTCCCGCGTGGAAGACGTCGTCGGCGAAGGCCGAGAGGTACACGGGGAAGTTGAAGCCGAAGGTGCCGATGAACCCGACCAGGGCGATCGTCCAGATCAGCTCGGGCCGCCCGGCGACGTAGTGCAGGCCCTCGCGCAGCTGGCCCTTGCCGCGCGGGGCGCGCTCGACGACGTGCAGTTCGCGGGCGCGCATCAGCAGCAGTCCGGCGATGGGCGCGACGAAGGAAAGGCCGTTGGCGAGGAACGCCCAGCCGGTGCCCACCCCGGTGATCAGCAGGCCCGCCACGGCGGGACCGACCAGCCGGGCGGACTGGAAGTTCGCGGAGTTCAGGCTGACCGCGTTCTGCAACTGGTCGCGGCCGACCAGTTCGGTGACGAAGGACTGGCGGGCCGGGTTGTCGACGACCGTGGCGAGGCCGACGGCGAAGGCGGCGAGGTAGACGTGCCAGACCTGGACGTGTCCGGACAGCGTCAGGAAGGCCAGCACGAGCCCGGTGACGGCCATCGCGGACTGGGTGACGAGCAGGGTGCCGCGCTTGGGCAGGCGGTCGACGAGAACCCCGCCGAACAGGCCGAAGAGCAGCATCGGCAGGAATTGCAGGGCCGTGGTGACGCCGACGGCCGTGGAGGAGCCGGTGAGGCTGAGCACCAGCCAGTCCTGGGCGATGCGCTGCATCCAGGTCCCCGTGTTGGAGACGACCTGGCCGACGAAGAACAGGCGGTAGTTCCTGACCCTCAGTGAGCTGAACATCGAGGACCGGCGGGCCCTGCCGGGTGAAGTGTCGTGGATGGTCGGTGCGGGGGCGGAAGGTGCTCCGGATCCCGTACTCAAAAGGATTCGCCTCCTCGTCCGGTCGCCCGTTCGCCCTCGGGGCGCTGCGGGCCGGTGCGGAGCGGCGGCCGCCTGCGCGGGTCCGTCCCCTCGGCACCGGCGCGCCCGTTCGGCTCACGCGCGGCGCGGTGGTGCTGATCTACAGGTGTGCGAGCTTCTCCAGCACGGGGGCGGCGGCGCGCAGTTTCGCCCACTCGTCCTCGTCGAGGCCGTCGACCAGGGAGGCCAGGAAGGCGTTCCGCTTGCGGCGGCTCTCCTCCAGCATCGCCGTGGCCTGTTCGGTCTGGGTGACGACCTTCTGGCGCCGGTCCTCGGGGTGAGGCTCCAGCCGGACCAGGCCCTTGGCCTCCAGCAGCGCGACGATGCGGGTCATCGACGGCGGCTGGACGTGCTCCTTGCGGGCGAGCTCGCCCGGGGTCGCGCTCCCGCACAGGGACAGGGTGCCCAGCACCGACATCTCGGTCGGGCTGAGCGACTCGTCGACTCGCTGGTGCTTGAGGCGACGGGACAGCCGCATGACTGCGGATCGCAGGGAGTTCACGGCGGCAACATCGTCGCCATGGGTAAGGTCCGACATGGTCTTTAGCGTAACTCATTACTCTCGCTAAAGACCAATGGGCACGCGCATCGAGGACCGACGGGGCCCGCACACCGAGGACCGGACCCGCACGTCGCGGACCGACGGGCCCCGCGGGGATGCCCGTGACCCGGACGGCTCAATCCGGATATCACTCATACGGGTGATCCCTGGGCGGAACATCTCGCGCCACACCGAAGCGTGCAGCGACTCTCGTACGCATGGGGACCAGCGTGCTCAGCCTGCGTGTGGACGGGGAGCTGCTCGAGAGGCTCCGGGAACATGCCGCGAAAAGGGGAATGAGCGTCCAGGACTATGTGGTCCGGACGCTCATTCGCGACGACTTCGACGAGCGGTTCCAGACCGCCGTCGAGGAGACGGAGAAGTTCTACGGGGTCACGTGACGACCCCGCACCATCAGGTCAGGCCGAGGGCCGGCATCAGGTAGTAGAAGGCGAACACCGCCGAGACGACGTACATCGCGGCCGGGATCTCCTTGGCCCGGCCGGCCGCCAGACGCATCACCACGAAGGTGATGAAGCCCATGCCGATGCCGTTGGTGATCGAGTAGGTGAACGGCATCATGACCATCGTGACGAAGGCCGGGATGGCGATGGTGTAGTCGGCCCAGTCGATCTCCTTGACCGAGCCGGCCAGGATCAGGAACCCGACCGCGATCAGGGCCGGGGTGGCCGCCTGCGACGGGACCATCGTGGCGATCGGGGTGAGGAACAGGGCCACGGCGAACAGGGCGCCGGTGACGACGTTCGCGAAGCCGGTGCGGGCGCCCTCGCCGACGCCTGCCGTGGACTCCACGAAGCAGGTGGTGGCCGAGGAGGAGGAGGCGCCACCCGCGGCGACCGCGATGCCGTCGACGAAGAGGACCTTGTTGATGCCGGGCATCTGACCCTGCGCGTCGGTCAGCTTGGCCTCGTCGCTGATGCCCATGATCGTGCCCATCGCGTCGAAGAAGCACGACAGCAGGACGGTGAAGACGAAGAGGACACCGGTCAGCACGCCGACCTTGTCGAAACCGCCGAACAGGCTGAACTTGCCGATCAGGCCGAAGTCGGGGGTGGCGACGGGGTTGCCCGGCCACTTCGGCGTGGTCAGACCCCAGGACGGGATCGTCGCGACCGCGTCGATGATCATCGCCAGTACGGTCATGGCGACGATCGAGATCAGGATCGCGCCGGGGACCTTGCGCACGATGAGCGCCAGGGTCAGCAGCGTGCCCAGGATGAAGATCAGCACCGGCCAGCCGGTGAGGTGACCGTCGACGCCCAGCTGGAGCGGGACGGTGGTGTGGGCGGCGTCCGGGATGCGGGTCACGAAGCCGGAGTCGACCAGACCGATCAGCATGATGAACAGGCCGATACCGATGGCGATGGCCTTGCGCAGCCCGTAGGGCACGGCGTTCATGACGCGCTCACGCAGACCGGTGGCGACCAGCAGCATCACGACGAAGCCGGCCAGGACCACCATGCCCATGGCGTCCGGCCAGGTCATCCGCGGGGCGAGCTGGAGCGCGACCACGGAGTTCACACCCAGGCCCGCGGCGAGCGCGATGGGCACGTTGCCGATCACGCCCATGAGGAGCGTGGTGAAGGCGGCCGTGACCACGGTCGCCGTGACCAGCTGGCCGTTGTCGAGCTGGTGCCCGTACATGTCCTTCGCGCTGCCCAGAATGATCGGGTTCAGCACGATGATGTAGGCCATCGCAAAGAAGGTGGCGAAGCCGCCACGGATCTCCCGGGGCAGCGAACTGCCACGCTCGGAGATCTTGAAGTAGCGGTCGAGAGCGCCGTAGGCGGGCGTGCCGCCCGGCTGCTCGGGCGCGGGAACCTTGGCGGGGGCCGAGGTGGACATGCGGGACCTCAGGGGGTGACGGGGGTGGGGAACATGATCGAGCCTCGCCGCTCCCAGGTCACCTTCAGCGCTCCCCCACGGTGCTGTTGGTGTTTCCTACGACAAGAAGTGGCCAGGCTCGGACTGTTTCAGTATGAACATATGAAGTCGATTTAGCTATCTCCGCGCGTAGACCTCAGGTGTCACGGGAGACCCACCGCTCCCTGCGTTGCCGCCCCGAAGGCCTCGTAAGCTGTGCGCATGACCAAATGGACCCCCACGCACGAGGCGCCCGAGCCCCTGGAGGGCCCCGTGGTCGCCACCATCACCGGCGGCACGATCATCTGGTTCGTCCTGTTCCTCGCACAGCTCCCCTTCTACGGCTGGTACGAGGACCACGGCCACGCGTGGTGGATCTGGACCTGCCTGGCCGGCGCCGGGCTGGGCCTGATCGGCATCTGGTACGTACGCAAGCGCGACGCGGCGATCAAGCGGGCGGCCGCGGCGGCGGCAGTCCCGGCGGCCGAGTAGCCACCGGACCCACGGGCCCGCACGCCCACCGGACCCACGGCCCCGCACGCCCGCCGGATCCATCGGCCCGCGCCCCGCGTCGTCCCTGCCGGTCGTCTCTGCCGACCGCGCCGTACGACCACGGCATCAGTCCCCGCGCGCCCTCCTCGTCCTCAGGTCGGAACTTCCGCCCACTCGGCGGGTGAACCGTCAAATCCGCACGTACCGTCGAAGGCATGAGGCACATCGACGCCGGCGCCGAGCTCGATCCTGTGCACCCCGTTCCCATGCCCCCGCCCCCGGCGATCGGACTCAGCACCGCCCAGGTCGCCGAGCGCGTGGCGCGCGGGCAGGTCAACGACATCCCCGTGCGCAGCAGTCGCTCCCTGGCCGAGATCGCCCGCGCGAACGTCTTCACCCGGTTCAACGCGATCATCGGCGTGCTCTGGCTGATCATGCTGTTCGTCGCGCCGTTCCAGGACAGCCTGTTCGGCTATGTGATCCTCGCCAACACCGGTATCGGCATCGTCCAGGAGTGGCGGGCGAAGAAGACCCTGGACTCGCTCGCCGTCATCGGGGAGATCCGGCCGACGGTCCGGCGGGACGGCGCGGCCGTCCAGATCGCCACCTCCGAGCTCGTGCTCGACGACCTCGTGGAGATCGGTCCGGGGGACAAGGTGGCCGTCGACGGCGTCTGCGCCGAGGCCGACGGGATGGAGGTCGACGAGTCGCTGCTCACCGGTGAGGCCGACCCGGTCGTCAAGCGGCCCGGCGACCCGGTGCTCTCCGGCAGCTTCGTGGTGGCCGGCGGCGGGGCCTTCAAGGTCACCAAGGTGGGCCGCGAGGCCTATGCCGCCCAGCTCGCCGAGGAGGCCTCCCGCTTCACCCTGGTCCACTCCGAGCTGCGCTCCGGCATCTCCACGATCCTGAAGTACGTGACCTGGATGATGATCCCGACCGCGATCGGCCTGATCATCAGCCAGCTCTTCGTCCAGCAGCACGGATTCAAGGACTCCATCGCCCGGACGGTCGGCGGGATCGTCCCGATGGTCCCGGAGGGGCTGGTGCTGCTCACCTCCGTCGCCTTCGCCATCGGTGTCATCCGACTTGGCCGAAAACAGTGCCTCGTCCAGGAGCTGCCGGCCATCGAGGGACTGGCCCGCGTCGACATCGTCTGCCTCGACAAGACCGGCACCCTCACCGAGGGCGGCATGGACGTCACCGGGCTGCGCCCGCTCGGCGGCCACGAGGAGGCCTACGTCCGCAGGGTGCTCGGCGCGCTCGGCGAGTCCGACCCGCGGCCCAACGCCTCCCTCCAGGCCGTCATCGACGCCTACCCGGACACCGAGGAGTGGCGCTGCACCGAGTCCCTGCCGTTCTCCTCGGCCCGCAAGTACAGCGGCGCCTCCTTCAGCGAGGGCAACGGCGAGTCGAGCACCTGGCTGCTCGGCGCCCCCGACGTACTGCTGCCCGAGGCCGACTCCGCCCTCGCCGAGACCGAGCGGCTCAACGCGCAGGGGCTGCGGGTCCTGCTGCTCGCCCGGGCCACCCGCGACCTCGACGGTCCCGACGTGACGAAGGACGTCCGGCCCGCCGCCCTCGTCGTACTGGAGCAGCGGCTGCGCCCGGACGCGGCGGACACCCTGGGCTACTTCGCCGAGCAGAACGTCCACGCCAAGGTGATCTCCGGTGACAACGCGGTGTCCGTCGGGGCGGTCGCGGGCAAGCTCGGGCTCACCGGCACCGCCGTCGACGCGCGCAGGCTGCCCGCGGACCGGCAGGAGATGGCGCGGGCCCTGGACGAGGGCACCGTGTTCGGGCGGGTCACCCCGCAGCAGAAGCGGGACATGGTGGGCGCCCTCCAGTCCCGCGGCCACACGGTCGCGATGACCGGGGACGGGGTGAACGACGTACTCGCGCTCAAGGACGCCGACATCGGGGTGTCCATGGGCTCGGGGTCCGAGGCGACCCGGGCCGTCGCGCAGATCGTGCTGATGAACAACAGCTTCGCCACGCTGCCCTCGGTGGTCGGCGAGGGGCGGCGGGTGATCGGCAACATCACCCGGGTGGCCACGCTCTTCCTGGTGAAGACCGTCTACTCGGTCCTGCTGGCCGTGCTGGTGGTGTGCTGGCAGGTCGAGTACCCCTTCCTGCCCCGGCACCTGACCCTGCTGTCCACCCTGACCATCGGCGTCCCGGCGTTCTTCCTCGCCCTCGCCCCCAACAACGAACGCGCCCGGCCGCACTTCGTCCGGCAGGTCATGCGGTACGCGATCCCGGGCGGGGTGGTGGCGGGGGCGGCGACCTTCGTGACCTATCTGCTCGCCCGCCACTACTACACCGGGACGGACGCGCTGGACGCGGAGACGAGCGCGGCCACGCTGACCCTGTTCCTGATCTCGATGTGGGTGCTGGCGATCATCGCCCGCCCCTACACCTGGTGGCGGGTGGTCCTGGTCGCCTCGATGGCCGCCGGGTTCCTGGTGGTCCTGGTCGTGCCGGCGCTCCAGAGCTTCTTCGCGCTGAAGCTGGTGGGGGCGGTGATGCCCTGGACGGCGGTGGGCATCGCGGCGGTGTCGGCGGTCGTCCTGGAACTGCTGTGGAAGTGGGTCGACCGCCGCTTCCCCGCGTGACGGAACGCCGACACCGGCAGTACTGGCGGTACTGCCGGTGTCGGCGGTGATGCGGGCGTACGGCTGTTACTGCACGTCGATGTAGTCGGCCGCGGCGTTGACCGCCGGGGTCGTCGTGGTGCCCGCGAAGACGTAGCGGTAGTAGCCGTCGGCGGACGCGGTGACCGTCGTCTTCAGGGCGCCGGTGGAGCTGGTCTTGATCGTCTTGACCGTGGTGTAGGCGGTGGCGCCCTTCTTCTTGAACTGGAGCTTCACCGGCTGGGCGGCGTAACCGGCGTACTTGCCGCTGTCCCAGTTCGCGCGGGTCAGCGCGCCGGTGACCGTGATGGTCTTGCCCTTCTTGACCGGCTCCGGGGCGGCGTTGACCGTCAGCTTCGACAGGCGCTGGATGTTCTTGGCGCCCAGGTCGCCCTGCCACTTGATGTTGGTGCCGCTGGTGGCGACCGCGACCGCGCCGACCTTCCAGGCGCCGGCCTCGGTGTTGAACAGGTCCTCGGTCTCGTCGGTGGAGGCCGGACGGAACTGGATCTTGGCCGTGCACTTGAGCACGGTCGAGGAGGACGCGGTGCAGGTGCCGGCGTCGTCGCCGCCGAGGATGTCGCTCGGCGCGGTGATGCTGGTGCCGCGGTAGAGGACCGGGCCGCTCTCGAAGGAGCTCGCGGCGACGTTCGCGGGGTGCGTCACCGTGTAGGTGGCGGTGACCGTGACCTGCGCGGTCGCGCCGACCACGACGTTCTTGCCGGCGTTGACCACGACGTTGGAGAAGGTGACGGCGGACAGCGGGTTGCCGGCGGCCTGCGCGGCCGGGACGGCGAAGGCGGAGAGGGCCAGGGCACCGGTGACGGCGGCCACAGTGGCTCGAATACGCATGGGGTTCCCCAGGTGGAGAAGGGGTCCCGCCGCTGGTCGTTCCTCACGGTTCGTCGTCGGCGCGGGACCCAAGTGATCGGTGAGTCTGTTGACTCGTTGAGTGAGATCAGTGAGCCATGCGACTGGTTGTACGCGTGATGCGAAACAACCCGAGTTTTTATGATCGCGTTACGGTCCGATGGCGAAGCAGAAAGAAAGACGCCCGGCCCCGGGAGACCCCGGAACCGGGCGCGGACGCGGACCGTACGGCGTCGGCTACGGCACGTCTACCGCACGTCTATGAAGTCACCCGCGGCGCTGACCGCCGGGGTGGTCGAGGTGCCCGCGAAGACGTAGCGGAAGTAGCCGTCGGCGGAGGCCTTGACCGTGGTGCTCAGGACGCCCGTCGAGTTGGTCTTGATCGTCTTGAGCGTGGTGTAGGCGGTGGCGCCCTTCTTCTTGAACTGGAGCTTCACCGGCTGGGCGGCATAGCCCGCGTACTTGAAGGTCTCCCAGTTGGCGCGGGCCAGCTTGCCCGTGACCGTGATGGTCTTGCCCTTCTTCACCGGCTCCGGCGTGGCGTTGACCGTCAGGGTCGAGGCGCGCTGGACCCGGTGGGTCGTCTGGTAGTCGTTCCAGTAGACCCGCCCGTCACGGGCGAACACCCCAAGCTCCACGTGCCAGGTGCCGGCCTGCACGTTGGCGGTCAGGTTGCTGCCCGGGGCGGCGGTGACGGTCAGCTTGCAGGTCGAGGTGGTGGCGCTGGCGGCGGTGCAGGTAGCCCTGCCCTCGTTCGCCAGCAACAGCCCGTCGAGGCCGATCTCGCGGCCGGTGCCGTGCCACAGGGTGACGTCGATGTCCTGGATGCCGCTGGAGTGGCTCGCGGTCACCGACACCGTGAACTTCTTCGCGGCCGACGGGCCGACGACGATGTCCGCGCCGGAGTTGACCGAGACCTTGGAGACCTTCGGCAGTTCGTCCGCGGCCGACGCGGCGGGCACGGCCAGCCCGGTCAGGGCGAGGGCGCCCGAGACGGCGGCGACGGTGGCTGGGATGCGCATACGGTCCCCCGGTGGAAGGGGGCCCCGCCGTCCGTCGTCGCACGCGGCGCGCGAGGACGTCAGGGCCCGATCGTTCATGGAGTCGGTCGACTCACATGATCAGATGTGTGACGCGGGTAAAGGGTTGTACCCGAGGCGAAATCCTCGTGACGTTCCGGCGGCTCAGTCGAACCAGCGGTCCCGCGCCAGCTCCTCCGTCCGTGAGGGGTCCTCCAGCAGCGCCGCGACCTCGAAGCGGCGCGGCCACTGGCCGGCCGCCCAGGCCAGGCCCGCGGCGACCCCCTCCAGGGTCGAGGCGTGCAGGACGCCGTCGTCGGTGAGCCGCCAGTCGATCTCCACGCCGTCCACGAGGAGTTCCTCGTGCTCGACGTAGGACCGCGGGGTCCGCGGCCCGAGCAGCGCGCGCACCGGCTCCGGTACGTCGTGCTCGGCGCCCTCGGAGCCGACCTCGCCGGTGACGGACTCGCTCAGCCGCCGCACCTGGAACAGCTCGGCCAGTTGGGCCGCGAGCGCCGGGCGCACCGGCAGCAGCGGCACGCCCTCGGTGAAGGGCAGCAGGTCGGGGGAGTCGACCACCACCGCTTCGGCCGCGTCCACCACCTCCACCCGGCCGTCGACGACCGCGCGCACCTCGTCGGGCAGGGTCACGTGCTCGGGGTCCAGCTCGGACAACGCGCAGTACAGGCCGTGCAGTTGGGCGGCGGTGACGGAACGTTCCGGGTCGGCGAGCCGGTCGAGCAGTTCGGCGGCGCCACCGGGCTCGTCGAGCAGCGCGGCCACCGAGGTGCGTACCCCGAGGGCCCGCAGCACCTGCTCGTCATCGAACCCGGTCGCGTCGGCCTCCTCGTACAGGCCGCGCAGCAGCGGGTCGCCGCCGGCCGCGAGCAGACCGGCCGGGCGGCGGCCGTCGATCACCGGGTGCCCGCGCAGCCACCAGGCCGTGTAGGGCCGTACGACCTCGTGGGTGCCGTCGGGCAGCAGGATGCGCAGCGGCTGGACGAGGGCATCGCGCAGCGGCGGCCTGGCCAGCATGCCGAGCGCCTGCGGCCAGCGGTCCTCGTCGACCAGGTCGAGATCGCGTACGGCGACGAGTTCGGTGGCCACCGGCGGCACCGGGGTGTCCGGGAACCGGTCGAGGACGTCCTCGCACCACACGTCGACGGCGTCCAGCAGACCGGCGTCGTCGGGCTGGGCGAAGTCGCCCTCGCGGGGCTCCAGTTCGTCTGGGTCGAGGACCACGTCGGTGGCGCGGACCAGGGCGAAGCCGGCCAGCACGCCGCAGGCGGCCAGCGGCTGTTCGCCCCACTTGTCGGCCAGTTCGGCGTCGACGAAGGCCAGTTCGTCCTCGCGCATCACCTGGGCGAAGGGGCTGCCGGGCAGCACCAGCTCGCCGGCCGGGGCGAGTTCGCCGTCCTCGTCGGGCAGGGCGAGGGCGCCGAGCCAGGGTTCGTCGCCGGGCTCGATACCGGCGTCCCGGACCAGGGCGAGGACGATGTCGGCGAGTTCCTCGGCGTCCAGGACGTCCTCCTCCCACGCCCCGCCCAGGTCGTCGAGGGAGGCGGCGACGGCGCCCCGCACCTGGGGGGTGGTGAGGACGGCGCGGGCCAGGGCCGGCAGGGCGCCGAGCTTCTCCAGGAGGGGGTGGACGGCGTCCGGGTGGGCGACCTTCAGGCCGAGCCGGGCCAGCACCTCGGGTTCGATCCGGGCGCCGTCCGGGGAGGGCAGCAGCACCTGCCGGGGGCCGACGGTGGTGCGCCCGTCGGCGAGCGGGACGGGCAGCCCGGAGAGCCGGTCAGGGTCGACCCCGGCGAGGCTGTCGTACAGCCGCCGCCACCAGTCGGGGTCCTTCTCCAGCCCGGCCAGCCGGTCGACCGCGTCGGCGAGCGGCACCCGGCCGACGCCCAGCGTGCGCAGCTCGACCCGGCGTTCGAGGCCGGCGGGCAGCAGGGTGGGCAGCACCTCGGCGAGGACCCGGACGGTGTCGCCGCCCGCGCCCTCGACCACTTCGGCGTCGCGCGGACGCAGCGCCTCCGGCAGATCGGAGTCGGGCGTGCCGTCGGGACGGACGGCGGGCGGCAGGAAGGCCGTGCGGGGCAGGCGCTCCAGGATCGCCTCGCGCAGGGCGCCGTCGAGGCCGCCCTTGCCGAGCGGGCCGGGCACGAGGTCGATGAGGCCCTCGCTCACCGGGCGCCAGTCGGCGAGGAGTTCGGTGTAGGCGTCGGCCGCGCGCTGCACGAGGTAGTCGGTGAGCGGGCCGGGGGCGGCGTGGCGCCGGGTGGGGTCCAGCGGGAAGGACGCGATGAGCAGGGCGGGCACCCCGAGGGG
>NZ_VJZD01000292.1 GCF_009377175.1 Streptomyces adustus | reverse complement strand
GGAGGCCGGGGCCGGATCGGAGGCCGGGGCCGGATCGGAGGCCGGGGCCGGATCGGAGGCCGGGGCCGGATCGGAGGCCGGGGCCGGATCGGAGGCCGGGGCCGGATCGGAGGCCGGGGCCGGATCGGAGGCCGGGGCCGGATCGGAGGCCGGGGCCGGATCGGAGGCCGGGGCCGGATCGGAGGCCGGGGCCGGATCGGAGGCCGGGGCCGGATCGAGGGCCGACTCGGACGCCGGTTCGGAGTCCGCGGTCGGGTCGGGCGGCAGGCTGCCGCCCGCGCGTGCGTACGGGACGAGGTGGTCGTCCGCGGCCGTTCCGGATCCCTCGGCCGCGCCGGGTTCCTCGTGCGGCCCCTCACCCGTCAGGTCACCAGAGCGCACCACTCGTCTCCCGCCGTCTCCAGCCACGAAGGTCCAGGTTCGCCGGAGTCGGCGCGCAGGGCGAGTGATGTTGGGCCGACCGGATGACGGCGACGGCGAAAGCGGCGCTGCGGGAACGCCGGGAGCCGTGGTGAAAACACTCAGGGCCGGAATCCGTGAACTGGATTCCGGCCCTGAGTCTTCAGTAGCGGGGACAGGATTTGAACCTGCGACCTCTGGGTTATGAGCCCAGCGAGCTACCGAGCTGCTCCACCCCGCGTCGGTAGGACCAGCATACGCCATTCGCGGGTGGGAATGCACAACGGATTGATCCGGGGCCCGCTCAGCCCGGCAGGAGGTGGCGGTTCGGCGCCTTGGCGGCCGTCTCGTGGTCCGGCAGGACGACCACGTGCGCGCCCTCGGCCGCCAGCAGCCCGCTGCCGTCGGCGTCGGTGACGAAGGTGTCCGGCTCCCGCCAGGCCGTGACCACCCGCCGCACCCCCGCGCCGAGGATCAGCCGGGCGCACGGGGCCGGCCGGGACGCCCGCCGGGCGCACGGCTCCAGGCTGCTGTAGACGGTCGCGCCGCGCAGCCGCGGGTCGGCCGGGTCGATCTTCGCCAGCGCCGCCTCCTCCGCGTGCGCGAGGGGGTCGCCGCCCTCCCGGGAGTGGCCCCGGGCGAGTTCCGTGCCGTCGGCGGCCACCACCACCGCGCCCACGCTGAACGCGGTCCGCGACGGCGGGCACAGGGCCGCCAGTTCGCAGGCGAGGGCCAGCCAGTGCCGGTCGGCGGCCGCGACGGCGTCGGCGACGCCGGGCGCGGTGGGTTCGTAGCGCATGAGGACGACGTCCTCGATCCGCCGGGTCTCCGTCAGCCGCAGCCGGCCGCCCTGGTACGCCCCCGGACCGAACAGCCGGGGCGCGTCCGGGTCGCCGACGAAGAGCGGGGCGAGGACGAGCTGGAGTTCGTCGGCAAGTTCCTGCTGGAGCAGCTGGGTGTGGATGGTGCCGCCGCCCTCGACCATGAGCCGCCGTACCCCGCGTACGTCGTGCAGGTGTTCCAGCAGCAGCCGCCAGTCGAGCTCGGGGCCCAGCGCGACCACGTCGGTCGCCAGGCCCGCCCGGCGGGCGCGTTCGGCGCCCCGGTCGGTCGTGTAGAGGACCTTCTCGCCGCCGGTGTGCCAGAAGTTCGCGGCCGGGTCCAGTTCGCCGGACCCGCTCACGGTGACCTTGAGGGGGTACTCCGGCCGCCCCGCCGCCACCCGCGCGGCCCGCCGCTCGGGCGAGTTCACCAGCAGCCGCGGGTTGTCGGCGCGGATCGTCCCGGCCCCGACGAGGATCGCGTCGACGGAGGCCCGTACCTCGTCGACCCGGTCGAAGTCGGCGGGGCTGGAGAGCAGCAGCCGCTCGGGGCCGGTGTCGTCGAGGCAGCCGTCGAGGGAGACGGCGGCGGACAGCAGGACGTACGGGAACGGCATCGGCGCGCTCACTCTCGGCGGCGGGGCGGGACTCTGGGATCTTGGTTCAACTTTGAAACAAACCTACACTGGCGGCATGACGACCCGCTGGCTCGCTCCCGAGGAACAGCGCGCATGGCGCGCGTACCTGGCCGCCACCCTGCTCGTGGAGGACGCGCTCGACCGGCACCTCCAGCAGGAGGCCGGCATGCCGCACCTGTACTACTCCATCCTGTCCCGGCTCTCCGAGGAACCCGAGCGCCGGCTGCGCATGACCGACCTCGCCGAGCGGCTGAAGATCACCCGCAGCCGGTTGACGTATGCGGTGACGCGCCTGGAGAAGGACGGCCTGGTGCTGCGCGAGGGCTGCCCGTCGGACCGGCGGGGCAGCATGGCGGCCCTGACCGACGCCGGGATGACCGTCGTGGAGCGGACGGCTCCGGGCCATGTGGAGAACGTCCGCGCGACCTTGTTCGACCACCTCGCCCCGGAACAGGTGCGGCAGCTGGAGGAGATCTTCACCGGGGTCGCCCGAGCGCTCCAGAGCGGAGCCGAGGCGCCCGGGGCGCCGGAGGACGTGCCGTGGCGCCGCCGCTCGCCGAAGCCCTCGTGCTCCTGACGAAACGCTCGCCGAAGCCCCCGGGCTCCCGACGGAAGCGGGCGTGAGCCGCGCATCGGCCCCACCCGCCCGAAGAGCACCGCGAACCCACCCATTGCTTCAACTTTCAAGCATGAGTTAGGGTCTGGTTCACAGGTTCTGCTTCAAAACTGAAGCAGATGTTCCCTCCGGACCCGGAGAACCCGCATGCCCGACCTCCCCGCCGCCACCCAGCGCTCCCGCGTCCGGGTCCCGCTGCGCTTCCACGACGGCTACGCCGTCGACGCCGAGCTGGTGACCTTCCACGGCCTGGCCGACGGCCAGGAACACGTCGCGATCGTCCTCGGCGACCCCGTGCCCGGCACCACCCCGCTGGTCCGCCTGCACTCCGAGTGCCTGACCGGCGACGTCCTCGGCTCGGCGCGCTGCGACTGCGGCCCCCAGCTGCGCGAGGCGGTCGAACGCATCGCCGACCGCGGCGGAGTGCTGCTCTACCTCCGCCAGGAGGGCCGGGGCATCGGCCTCTACAACAAGCTCGACGCGTACGCCCTCCAGGACCAGGGCCTCGACACCTACGAGGCGAACGCGGCCCTCGGCCTGCCCGAGGACGCCCGCGACTACACGGCGGCCGCCCAGATGCTCCGGGCTCTCGGCGTCACCGCCCTGGATCTGCTCTCCAACAACCCCGACAAGGCCGACCAGCTCCGTGCGCTGGGCGCCGACGTCCGCGACCGGGTCCCGACGGGTGTCTTCACCACCCCGCACAACGTCCGCTACCTCCGCGCGAAGGTCCTCCAGACGCAGCACACCCTGCCGCTGGCCGAGCTCACGGAACTGACGGAACTGCCCACGGGCTGAGGCCGCTTCCGGGGACGGCCGGACCTGGCGGCCCGCGCCCACGAAGGGCCCGGAGAACAGTCACGCCCCCGGCTCGAAGTACCTCTGAGCCGGGGGCGTTCCGGTAGGCCCTGTGGGACTCGAACCCACAACCAATGGATTAAAAGTCCACTGCTCTGCCAATTGAGCTAAGGGCCCAGGCGATGTTGCCTCCCCGAGCATAGCCGGACAGGGCCGGGTCTCCGATCGGGTATCGGGGACCCGGCCGCGTCGGACGGCGTGGCGGCGCCACGGCGAGCCGGGAGTGTCAGGGATCGACCGGTTCGGGAGCCCCCTTGGCGGACGCCTCGCGGGCGATGGTGCGGGCGTGTTCGGGGTTGAGGAACCAGTGCCGGGCCGACGCCAGCCACCAGGTCGCCGCGAAGCCCAGGACGACGAGGACGGCGACGGGGGCGTAGTTGAACGTCTCCCAGGTGACCGGGGAGACCTGCGGGAGCATGAACAGGACCGTGATGGCCAGCACCCAGACCACCGCGACCACGCCGATCGCCCGCGACCAGCGGCCCAGGTGCCACGGGCCGCGCTCGAACTCCTCGCCCTTGCGCAGCCGCAGCAGGGTCGGCACGACATAGGCGATGTAGAGGCCGATGACGGCGATCGAGGTCACCGCCGCGTAGGCCGTGACGTTGATCAGATACGGCAGACCGAGGACGAGCGCGCCGGCCGCCGCCAGCCAGACCGCCGCCACGGGGGTGCGGGTGCGCGGGCTGACGGTGTGCCAGACGTGCGAGAACGGCAGGGCGCCGTCCCGCGAGAAGGCGTAGATCATGCGGCTGTTGGCCGTCACCGAGGCCATGCCGCAGAACAGCTGCGCGCCGATCACGACCAGCAGGAGCAGCTTGCCGGCCGTCGCGCCCAGCGCGTCGAGGAGGATCTGGGCGGGCGGCGCGCCGGTGGGCGAGGCGAGTTCGGCGTCGTAGGACTGGATCGCGTAGGTGAAGCCCAGCAGAAGGACGAAGCCGGCGATCCACGAGGTCCAGATCGACCGGACGATGCCCTTCGGGCCGGCCATCGACGCGTCGTGGGTCTCCTCCGTCATATGGGCGGAGGCGTCGTAGCCGGTGAAGGTGTACTGGGCCATCAGCAGGCCGAGCAGGACGACGTAGACGCCGCTGCCCCAGCCGGTGTTGTTCACGAACTTCGTGAACACGAAGGACGTCGACTGGTGGTGGTCCGGCACGAAGGCCAGCGCGCCGACGATGACCGCCACGCCGATCACGTGCCACCACACGCTCACGCTGTTCAGCAGCGCGACGATCCGCACGCCGAAGGTGTTGAGCAGGCCGTGCAGCAGCAGGATCGCGGCGAAGAGCAGGACCGTGCGGCCCGGCGTCACCTCGAAGTCGAACTGGAGGTTGAGGTAGGCGCCCAGGAAGGAGGCCGCGCCGAAGTCGATGCCGGCCGTCACCGCCACCTGGCCGAGCACGTTGAACCAGCCCGTGAACCAGGCCCAGGCGGCGGCCGTGCGCGGGGGCGCGAGCCGGTGCGCCCAGAAGTACAGGCCCGCCGACGTCGGGTAGGCCGAGCAGATCTCGGCCATGGACAGGCCGACGAAGAGGGTCATCAGGCCCACCGCGACCCAGCCCCAGGTGATCACGGCGGGGCCGCCGGTGTTCATGCCGAAGAGGTACAGGGTCAGGCAGCCCGACAGGACCGAGATGATCGTGAAGGAGACCGCGTAGTTGGAGAACGCCGACATCCGGCGGGCCAGCACCTGCGTGTATCCGAGCTGGGCAAGCCGTTCCTCGTCCGAGAGCCCGCTCTTCTTGCCGTCATCTGTCATGCCCCCAGCGATTCCCTCGCCGAGGGCATGACATGCGTCACACCGTGGCTAGAAAATGCCCTTGTATACGCCCCAGCCGCCGGCGATCTTCGTACGCGCCCCGAAGGACCCCTTGCCGGTGCCGTTGTTGCGGTACAGGTTGCCCGCGGTGTCCCGCGCGACCAGGTCCGCCCTGCCGTCGCCGGTGATGTCGCCGACGCCGACGACGACGTTGTACGACGCGCCCCAGGCGGCGGCGACCTTCACCCGGGCCCTGAAGCCGCCGGAGCCGTTGCCGTCGTAGCGCCACAGGGTGTTGGCCTTGTCCTGGGCGAGCAGGTCGCCGACGCCGTCACCGTTGAAGTCGCCGACTCCGACGATCTTCTTGTAGCCCTTCCAGTTGTCGAAGAGCTTCACCCGGGCGGCCAGTTTGCCCGCGGTGGTGGACTTGTACAGGTAGACGGTGCCGGTGGTGGCGTTGCGGGCGATCAGGTCGGGCAGCCCGTCCTTGTTCACGTCGCCGGGCGAGGTCAGCACGTCGTACTGCTTCCAGCCGGTGCCCAGCGACACATGGCTGCTCGCCGGGGTGTACGAGCCCGCGCACCGGCCGAGGTAGCGGCGCAGTTCGCCGTTCGGCATCCGGATCAGGGTCTCGGCGCACCGGTCGCCGGTCATGTCGCCGAACGGGACCGCCACGGTCCCGGCGGCCCAGCCGGCGCCGGAGACCGCCCCGGCGACGGTGCCGTTGCCGGGGGAGTAGCGCACGCCGAGCCGGCCGGACGCGTCGAGGGTGACCAGGTCGCCGTAGCCGTAGCCGCCCAGGTCGTGATGGACCGGCAGACCGCCGGAGAGCACGATCGAGCCGCCGCCCGTGTAGGTGCCGGTGCCCTCGGTCGCCGTGGCGGTCAGGGTCCAGGTGTAGCGGCCGTTGTACGGGACCGCCCCGGCGTCCGTCCTCGCGTTCCAGCCCGCTTCGGGAGCCGTACCGGTCCCGGACTGCGTGTGCACCGTGCGGCCGAGGACGTCCTTCACGGTGAAGGTCCAGCGGGCCGGCTTGTTCAGCTGCCAGACGCTGTTCCACCAGTCGTCCCGGACATCGACCGAGTTGTCGTCGACCTCGGCCTCGATCAGCGCCAGCGGCTGGGACGGCACCCCGCTCTGCACGACGTGCACGGTGTGCTCGGCGTCCACGTAGGCGATGTCGCCGCCGAACTTGTCCACCGACCAGGTCAGCCGCCGCTGGTCGGCGGTGTTCCCGGCGGGCAGGTCGGCGATCTCCCGCGGGGCCGCCGCCGTACCCGTGTGGAAGTCGGTGAGCAGCAGCTTCCCGGCCGTACGGTCGTGCCGGACGAGGTAGCCGTCGCCGACGAGTGCGGGCCCGGAAGGCACGGTGATGTTCTTCTTCGCCGTACGGTCGTACACGCCCGCCGGGCCGGTGGCGCCGCAGTTCCAGTAGACCCAGCGGCCCACCACCTGGAGCTCCTTGACCGTGCAGGGCGCGCCGGTCGCGAGGGTCTCGACCGTCTTCTTCTGCTCCAGGTCGTAGGCGGTGACCGTGCCGTTGCCGGTCCCCGGCGCGTACAGCCGCGAGCCCCACACGGAGGCGGCGGTGACGGCGCGGGTCAGGCGCACGTCCTGCACGAGATAGGGCTGCGCGGCGTCGACGTACTGCTTGCCCGTCGAGGCCGCGTCGTAGACGAAGTAGCGGCCGGTGA
This sequence comes from Streptomyces adustus, assembly GCF_009377175.1. Lineage (GTDB taxonomy): Bacteria > Actinomycetota > Actinomycetes > Streptomycetales > Streptomycetaceae > Streptomyces > Streptomyces adustus. Next base: position 4,480 of record NZ_VJZD01000292.1, on the reverse strand, counting down.
CGTCGACGAAGCGGCCGCCTGTGACGACGGGATCGGCGCCGTGGTCGATGTAGCTGTCGCGGTTGTCCCGGATCTGAACGCGCTCCTGGCCCTCATGCCCCTCGCCGTTGCCAAAGAAGACGCCGACGTGACCGTTGCCGGCTGCGCGCAGCGTCGTGCAGGAACCCGCGTCGCAGGGGACCCACTGCATGTGCGCGCCGTTCGCGTACGTGCCCGCGTAGCCGCGGGTGTCCCGCTCGCCCGCCGCGGTGCCGTCGGCCGAGATCGTGCGGTTGGTGACGTAGGGGTCGCCGTTCGGGGCGTTCTCCACGGTCGTCAGGACGCCGCCGGCATAGTCGAGGCCCCACACGCCGCCGGTCCGGAGGGGCATGAGGGTGGTGTCCGCGGCCGCCGGGCCCGCGGTGGTCAGGGAGCCGGCGCCGAGGGCGGCCAGGCCCGTCAGGGTGATGGCGATCCGGGCACGCCGGTTCGCGGTGGAGCGTGAGTGCACACGCCGAGACAAAGATCCCTCCCCAGGGAGAACAACACCGTGGCGGCGAGAGGACAGAAACCTCATCGCCAGGAGCGCGGCTGCGCCGAGGACCCCCTCGTCCGCGCCCCGTCGAGCCAAGTCGAAGCCAACGGATGTTAACAGTCGTCTCATAGTGAACGGTATTGCAAATAAAGGCCGTTGGCCGCTCAGATGGAGCGCGGCGACAGGCGTCACGTGGAGCGCGGCGACGGGCGCGGGAAAGGCCGAAGGGCCCGTACGACCGGAGTCGTACGGGCCCTTCGGGGGTCGGTCGGCAGACGTCAGCCGTTGCGCTTCCAGCGCGGCTTGTCGTCGCGGCGGCCGAAGGAGGAACCGGAGCCGGAGCCGGTACCGGTGCCGCGGTGGTCGTCACGACGGCCCTGGGGACGGTCGTGACCGGCGGAGCGGAAGCCCGGACGGTCGTCGCGGCGGTCGCGGTTGAAGGGGCGGTCGCTGCCACGGTGGCCGGGGCGCTCGTCACGACGGTCGCGGTTGAAGCCGCCCCGGTCGTCACGGCGCTCGAAGGAACGGCCACCACGGTCGTCACGACGCTCGAAACCACGGTCACGGTCGCCACCGAAGGAACGGCCACCACGGTCGCCACCACGGTCGTCACGACGGTCACGGTTGAAACCGCCCCGGTCGTCACGACGCTCGAAGGAACGGCCACCACGGTCGTCACGACGCTCGAAACCACGGTCACGGTCGCCACCGAAGGAACGGCCACCACGGTCGCCACCACGGTCGTCACGACGGTCACGGCTGAAACCGCCCCGGTCGTCACGACGCTCGAAGGAACGGCCACCACGGTCGTCACGACGCTCGAAGGAGCGACCACCACGGTCGCCGCCCCGGTCGTCCCGGCGGTCGTCGCGGCGGAAGCCGCCACGGTCGCCACCGCGGTCGTCACGACGGTCACGGTTGAAACCGCCCCGGTCGTCACGACGCTCGTACGAGGAAGACGACGAGGACGAGGCCGCCGTGCGCTCCTCGCGCTCGGCCCGGTCGACGTCCTGCGCGGCCGGCTGCTCCGGCACGGAGACCTCGGCGACGGCCTGCGCCGCCTCGGACTGCGCCTCGGCCACCGCGGCCTGCGGGTCCTCGCCGCGCTCGCGGGCGACCCGGGCGACGAGGCGGTCGGCCTCCTCGCGCAGCTCGCCGGCGCGGCGCTGGGCGCGCTCCAGCTCCTTGGTGAGCTGGGCGACCTCGCGCTCGGCCTGCTGCGCGGCGTTGCCCGCGGACTCGGCCTGGACCTCGGTCATCGAACGGGCGCCGGTGATCTCGGCGACCTCCGGCTCGAAGGCGGCGCCGCCCTGGATGATGTGACGCCCGGCGTCGACGCCCGCGTCCTCCATGAGGCGGAAGATCTGGCGGCGCTGGTGCGGCAGGGAGAGGGAGACCACGGTGCCCGTGCGGCCCGCACGCGCGGTACGCCCGGCCCGGTGCAGGTAGTCCTTGTGGTCGCCGGCCGGGTCGACGTTGAGGACCAGGTCGATGCCGTCGACGTGGATGCCTCGCGCGGCGACGTCGGTGGCGACGAGGACGTTGACGTAACCGTCCTTGAAGTCCGCCAGCGTCCGGGTACGGGCGCCCTGGGTCATGCCGCCGTGCAGCGCGTCGGCCTTCACCCCGGCGTCGCGCAGCTGCTCGGCGACGCGGTCGGCGCCCAGCTGGGTGCGGACGAAGATGATGGTGCGGCCCTTGCGGGAGGCGATCGCGGCCGTGACCGGCGCCTTGTCCTTGGGCTTCACGATGAGGATGTGGTGGCTCATCGTGGTGACCGCGCCCTGGGCGGCGTCGACCTCGTGGCTGACCGGGGCGTTGAGGTACCGGTCGACGAGGGTCTTGATCTCGTTCTCCATCGTCGCGGAGAAGAGCATGCGCTGACCGCCGGCCGGGACCTGGTCGAGGAGCTCGGTGACCTCGGGCATGAAGCCCAGGTCGGACATCTGGTCGGCCTCGTCGAGGACGGCGATCTGCACGTCCTCCAGGGAGCAGGCGCCGCGGTTGATGATGTCGCGCAGTCGGCCCGGGGTGGCGACGAGGACGTCGACGCCGCGCTCCAGGGCGTAGATCTGGTTGCCCATCGAGGTGCCGCCGCAGACGACCTTCATCTTCAGGCCGAGGACGTCGCCGTAGGGCTGGAGGGCGTCGGCGACCTGCATGGCCAGCTCACGGGTCGGGGTGAGGATGACCGCGCGGGGCTTGTGCTTCTGGGTGCGGCCGCCGGCCAGCGTGGCCAGGGTCGGCAGACCGAAGGAGAGGGTCTTGCCGGAGCCGGTGCGGCCACGGCCGAGGATGTCCTTGCCGGCCAGGGCGTCCGGGATGGTCGCGGCCTGGATCGGGAAGGGGACCGTCACGCCGTTCTGGGCGAGCTTGCGCACGACGCCCTCGGGCAGGCCGAGGTCCGCGAAGGTGAGCTGCGGGGCCTCGGGCGCCGTCTCGACGGCCGTCTCGACCGTCGCCTCGACGGTGTCGATGTGGTCGACGTGCTCGTCGTTCTGCCCGTTCGAGGGCACGACGGCGTGATCAGTACTGGAAATGGACATGCGAATGCGAAACCTTCCGGAGTCTCTTCGGCACGCGCCCGTCAACTCCGTGAGTCGCATTACGACCGCCTCGATGCGGTCCGCCACGGCAAGGGAGAGTACGCGCCACACGGCGCGCTCTGTGTTGGCGCCGGGCAAATGGGATCAAACGATCTACGAACGATCTACCACCATACGCACCCTCACCCCCCTTAGGCAAACCCATCCCCATAACCGCAGGTCACAAGGGCTTCCCCGCCTTGGAAAGCATGGCTCACAGCGCCGGCAGTCCGGCCCGGGGCGTGGGCTCGCGCCGCCCCAGCCGGGGCAGGCTCTCCCCGTGCGCCGACGACGACGGCTCCGCGGCCGACGTCTCCGGCGACGGTGGAGCCGTCGTCACCGGATCCACGGACGGCTCCTGCGCCGGGGTGCTCCCCGTCGGCACCGGCGGCGCCCCGGTCGGCGAGGGCACGCCCGGCGGCACACTGTGCCCCGGCCGGACGGACGCCGACGCGCTCGCACTCGCGCCGGGGCCCGCCGACGGCGAGTCCGACGGGGACGCCGACTCCCCGCCCTTCTGCCCGCCGTGCCTGCCGCGGTCGCGCCCGCCGCGCCCGGACCCGTCCGCGTAGCCGACCACGCCACCGCCGCCGGCCCGGTCGCCCTCCCCCGCCGCGGCGCCGTGCCGTCCCGCCGAGTGCGACGGTCTGGCCTGGCTCCCGCCGTCGTCACCCACGCTCACACAGCCGGCCGTGACGGCCACGACCATGGCCGTCACGGCCAGGCGGACGGATACGTACAAGGGGCGCACGGAAGCCACCTCCGGGTGGACGAAGAAGTCGATGTGTTCAACTCCCGTCGCCGCCGTAGGACACGCGCCCTCCGCCGCACCCGGCCACGGACCGCGCGGGCCGCGCCCAAACCCCCCGCTCCGCCCGGTCGTCCCCGACAATGGCCGTGTGCTGGAGATGACACGCGACAGGTTCGAAGAACTGGTGAGCGAGGCCCTGGACCGGATCCCGCCGGAGCTGACGCGGGTCATGGACAACGTGGCGGTGTTCGTCGAGGACGAACCGCCGTCCGACGACCCCGAGCTCCTCGGCCTGTACGAGGGCACCCCCCTCACGGAGCGCGGGGAGTGGTACGCGGGCGTCCTGCCGGACCGCATCACGATCTACCGGGGCCCGACCCTGCGCCACTGCGAGACGGACCAGGACGTGGTGGACGAGGTCGCCGTCACCGTCGTGCACGAGGTGGCGCACCACTTCGGCATCGACGACGCGCGGCTGCACGAACTGGGCTGGGGCTGACGCCGGGGTCCCCGCCCGCATATCCGCCCGGCGAGCCGGGCATACGGGACCAATGGCCAGCGTCCCCGCCCGTGCACACGGCATCGCCGCCGCCCTGAACCGCATACCCGGAAGGCCCCGCACCCCCGGAG
>NZ_VJZD01000291.1 GCF_009377175.1 Streptomyces adustus | reverse complement strand
GTCCTGCGTCGGACACGCCACCCGCACGATCTGACAGCCCGACGCCGTCAGCTCCGCGATCTGCTGCAACGTCGCCCCGATGTCCGACGTCCGCGTCGTCGTCATCGACTGCACCGACACCGGCGCGTCCCCGCCCACCGCGACGGACCCGACCTGGATCTGCCGGCTCTTGCGGCGCTCGGCGAGCCTGGTCGGAACGGACGGCATGCCGAGAGAAATCGCAGTCATCTGCTGTGCAACCCCAAGTCGTGGATCAAGGTCTGGTCCCGTGCTCAGCGGGCTCCGGGCTTCGAGATTACGACACCTGCCCCAGCCCGGGCACATCGCGCCCGTCAAACCCGCATAACGAATGACGGCCGGGAGCCAAGGGCTCCCGGCCGTCACGAACGCCGCATGACTAGGAAATTTTGACGGGGTTAACCACGTCGGCGATCAGGACGAGAATCGTGAAGCAGACGAAGATCCCGGCCACCACGTAGGCCACCGGCATCAGCTTCGCCACGTCGAACGGACCCGGGTCCGGCCGGCGCAGCACCTTCGCCGCCTGGCGGCGCAGCGACTCCCACAGCGCGCCCGCGATGTGCCCGCCGTCGAGCGGGAGCAGCGGGAGCATGTTGAACAGGAACAGCGAGAGGTTGAAGCCCGCGACCAACATCAGGGCCATCGCGAGCTGCTGGGTCGGCGGGATGTCGAGGGTGAAGATCTCACCGCCGACGCGGGCCGCGCCGACCACGCCCATCGGGGAGTCGGCGGCGCGCGGGGCGCCGTCGAAGGCCGCGTTCCACAGGGCCGGGATCTTGCCCGGCAGGCTCGCGATGGAGTCGACGGCCTCGCCGAGCCGGTCGCCCATCCAGGTCACGGACTCGCCGAGGTCCAGGCGTACGACGCCGGTGGCGGCGCTGAAGCCGAGGAAGCCCGCGGTGACGTACTGGCCCTCGACGATCTGACCGCTGGAGTCCTTCTTGGCGACCTGGTTCGTGGCGATCTTCGCGTGCAGGGAGACTTCCTGGCCCTTGCGCTCGACGATGATCGGCACGTCCTTGCCGGGGGTGGCGCGGATGAGGTCGGAGAGCTGGTTCCAGTCGTCCGTCTTCACCCCGTCGAAGGAGACGATCTTGTCGCCGGCCTTGAGGCCCGCCGCCGCGGCCGGGGAGGGCGCGTCGGTGTCCTTGCAGGTGTCACGGTTCTGGCTCTGCGCGATGACGCACGGCGAGACCGAGCTGACCAGGTTGGTCTGCTGGGTGATGCCGAAGCCCATCAGCACCGTGAGGAACAGCGCCACCGCCAGGACCAGGTTCATGAAGGGACCCGCGAACATCACGATGACCCTCTTCCACGGCTTGCGCGTGTAGAAGAGGCGGGTCTCGTCCCCCGGTTCGAGCTCCTCGAAGGCGGCGGAGCGGGCGTCCTCGATCATGCCGCGCCAGGGCGAGGTGGAGCGGGCCGAGATCCGGCCGTCCTCACCCGGCGGGAACATGCCGATCATGCGGATGTAGCCGCCGAACGGGACGGCCTTGACGCCGTACTCGGTCTCGCCCTTCTTCCGCGACCAGATGGTCGGGCCGAAGCCGACCATGTACTGCGGCACGCGGATCCCGAAGAGCTTGGCCGTGGAGAGATGCCCCAGCTCGTGCCAGGCGATCGAGACCAGCAGGCCGACCGCGAACACGACTATGCCGAGGATCATCATCAGGGTCGTCATGCACGCGCCTCCGCGGTCGCCGTCGTCGTCTGTGCTGTCAGTTCCCCGGCCCTGGCTCGCGCCCAGGCCTCCGCTTCGAGAACGTCGGACACGGTCAGTGAGGTTCCCTTGCGCGGCGTGCCGTGCTCCTCGACCACCCGTGTCACCGTCTCCATGATCCCGTTGAACGGCAGCGCGCCGTTCAGGAACGCTTCGACGCACTCCTCGTTCGCCGCATTGAACACTGCCGGAGCCGTGCCCGCGAGCTGCCCGACATGCCGGGCGAGCCCCACGGAGGGGAAGGCCTCACCGTCGAGCGGGAAGAACTCCCAGGTCGAAGCCTTGCTCCAGTCGAAGGCGGGGGCCGCGTCCGGTACCCGTTCGGGCCAGCCCAGACCGATGGCGATCGGCCCTCCCATGTCGGGGGGCGTCGCCTGGGCCAGGGTGGATCCGTCCGTGAACTCGACCATCGAGTGAACATACGACTGGGGATGCACGACGACCTCAATGCGGTCGAAGGGAATGTCGTAGAGCAGGTGCGCCTCGATGACTTCGAGCCCCTTGTTGACGAGGGTCGCCGAGTTGACCGTGATCACCGGGCCCATCGCCCAGGTGGGGTGGGCGAGGGCGTCCTGGACGGTGACGTTCGCCAGTTCCGCCTTGGTCCGGCCGCGGAAGGGGCCGCCGGAGGCGGTGACGACGAGCTTGCGTACATCGGCCCGGGTGCCGGCCGCCAGGGCCTGGAAGAGGGCCGCGTGCTCGGAGTCCACCGGGATGATCTGTCCGGGCTTGGCGAGCGCCTTGACCAGCGGGCCGCCGACGATGAGCGACTCCTTGTTGGCCAGCGCGAGGGTGCGGCCGGCCTCCAGGGCGGCGAGGGTCGGCGCGAGGCCGATGGATCCGGTGATGCCGTTGAGGACGGTGTGGCAGTCGGAGGCGGCGACCTGCGTGGCCGCGTCCGGGCCGGCGAGGATCTCGGGGAGCGGCTCGCCCGCCCCGTACCGGGCGGCGAGCGCCTCGCGCAGCGCGGGTACGGCGTCCTCGCGGGCCACGGCCACCGTGTGCACCCGCAGCCGGTGGGCCTGCTCGGCGAGCAGCTCGACCCTGCCGCCCGCGGCGGACAGGGCGGTGACGCGGAAGCGGTCCGGGTTGCGCAGGACGAGGTCGATGGCCTGGGTGCCGATCGAGCCGGTGGAGCCGAGGATCACCACGTCCTTGGGGCCGTCCCCCGCGACGGGGTCGAAGACGAGGTGCGGGTCGGCGAGCGGGGCCGGACTCACGCGGCCGGCGGGGCTTTCGGTCATTGCTCCATTGTGGCCCGGTCCGCGGCCGCGACCGACAGCGCGTCCTCGTCGCGGCGACGCGGACGGCTCCGAGTCCCCGGGCGCCCCCGGAACCCGCACGACTCCGACTCCCGGACATCTCCGGAACCCGCACGACTCCGAGGTCCCGGGCGTCCCGGGGACGCGGACGGCTCCGAATGCCCCAGCGCCCCCGGGATCCCTGGGGATCCCCGGGGGCGCCCGGGCCCATGCCCGTCGCACCTGGCGCCGGGCCGGGTGCGGCGGACTCCGGTCAGCGGATGGGGCGGTGGACGTTCTCCCGTTCGCTCGGCCCGGGTGTGGCGTCGGCGATCCAGGGGCCGTCTCCCGAGGGGTCGACGATGCCCTGCTCCAGCCATTCGTAGGTGCCCGCGAGGACGCCCTTGACGACCTTGCGGTCGATGTCGTCGGTGTTGGTCCACAGCCGGCCGAAGAGTTCCTCGACCCGGATGCGGGACTGGCGGCAGAAGGCGTCGGCCAGCTGGTAGGCCTCGCGGCCGTGGTCGCCCTGGCTGCGCAGCAGCTCGGCGCGGACGCAGGCGGCGCTCATCGCGAACAGCTCCGCGCCGATGTCGACGATCCTGCCCAGGAAGCCCTGCTTGGTCTCCATCCGGCCCTGCCAGCGGGACATGGCGTAGAACGTGGAGCGGGCCAGCTTGCGGGCGTGCCGTTCGACGTAGCGCAGATGGCCGGAGAGGTCGACCTCGCGTTTGAACTGGTTGTAGGAGGCGGGGAGCTGGCCGGGTCCCGCGACCAGTTTCGGGAGCCACTTGGCGTAGAAGACGCCCGCGTTCGCCCCGGCCTTCGCCTTGTCGGACAGGGACTTCTCCGGGTCGATCAGGTCGCCCGCGACCGACAGGTGCGCGTCGACCGCCTCGCGCGCGATCAGCAGGTGCATGATCTCCGTCGAGCCCTCGAAGATCCGGTTGATGCGCAGGTCGCGCAGCATCTGCTCGGCGGGGACGGGGCGTTCGCCGCGGGCCGCCAGCGAGGCGGCGGTCTCGAAGCCCCGGCCGCCGCGGATCTGGACCAGTTCGTCGGCCATGAGCCAGGACATCTCGGAGCCGTACAGCTTGGCGAGGGCGGCCTCGATGCGGATGTCGTTGCGGTCCTCGTCCGCCATCTGGGAAGAGAGGTCGACGACGGCCTCCAGGGCGAAGGTCGTGGCCGCGATGAAGCTGATCTTGGAGCCCACGGCCTCGTGGTGCGCGACCGGCTTGCCCCACTGCTCGCGTACGCCCGACCACTCGCGGGCGATCTTCAGACACCATTTGCCCGCGCCCACGCACATGGCAGGCAGGGAGAGCCGTCCGGTGTTCAGCGTGGTCAGTGCGATCTTGAGGCCGGCGCCCTCGGGGCCGATGCGGTGGGCGGCCGGGACGCGCACCCGGTGCAGTCGGGTGACCCCGTTCTCCAGGCCGCGCAGGCCCATGAAGGCGTTGCGGTTCTCGACGGTGACGCCCTCCGAGGCGGCCTCCACGACGAAGGCGGTGATACCGCCCTTGTGCCCCTCGGACTTGGGCACCCGGGCCATCACCACGAGGAGGTCGGCGACCACGCCGTTGGTCGTCCAGAGCTTCACGCCGTCGAGGATGTAGTCGTCGCCGTCCGGGACCGCGGTCGTGGCCAGCCGGGCGGGGTCGGAGCCGACGTCGGGTTCGGTCAGCAGGAAGGCGGAGATGTCGGTGCGGGCGCACCGCGGCAGGAAGGTGTCCTTCTGCTCCTGGGTGCCGAAGAGCTTCAGCGGCTGCGGCACGCCGATCGACTGGTGCGCGGAGAGCAGCGCGCCGATCGCCGGGTTCGCCGAGCCGACCAGGGCGAGGGCCTTGTTGTAGTAGACCTGGGTGAGGCCGAGGCCGCCGTACTTGGTATCGATCTTCATGCCGAGGGCGCCGAGCTCCTTGAGCCCGTCGATCACCTCGTCCGGGATCCGTGCGTCGCGCTCGATGCGGGCCGAGTCGATGCGGGTCTCGCAGAAGTCGCGGAGCTTGGCCAGGAACTCCTCGCCGCGTTGCGCGTCCTCGTCGGCGGGCAGGGGGTGGGGATGGATGAGGTCGAGCCGGAAGCGGCCCAGGAACAGTTCCTTGGCGAAGCTGGGCTTGCGCCAGTCCTGTTCCCGGGCGGCCTCCGCCACCTGACGTGCCTCACGCTCAGTGACAGTGGGTTTGCTGGTTGGTGCGGTCATGAGGCTCACCTCGCCGCGAATAGGGATCTTGGGGAACGTTCGCTACCGACCGGTGCTACTGGATCGTTGGTACCCGAATCCGGACCCGCCCACCAGCCCTCGTGCGCCGTTCAGTGGATGTCGGGCCCGCCCTCCGCCGCTCCCCCGTGCGGGTGACCGCCGCGGCCGTGAGAACCTTCCTGCTTCAGGGTCGGCGCGGCCCGCGGGGACGGCCGTCGCCGGACGGGCTCGCGCGGGGGTCGATGTCACAGGAAAAGCAGTCGAAGCGCTTCGACAACCTATGGACACCCATCCCCGCTGAAGCTACTGTCGAACCACCCTCACCCTTCCCTTACTCGTCACGCGCACTGTCGAAGCGCTTCAAAAGCTTGGAGAGCTGGATGGTCACCCTCGCCGAGGTCGCCCAGCACGCCGGAGTCTCGGCGAGCACGGTGAGCTATGTCCTCAGCGGCAAGCGGTCCATCTCCGCGACCACCCGGCTGCGGGTCGAGCAGAGCATCCGGGAACTCGGCTACCACCCCAACGCCGGTGCCCGCGCCCTGGCCAGCAGCAGGTCGAACATCATCGCGCTGATGGTCCCGCTGCGCACCGACATGTATGTGCCGGTGATGATGGAGATCGCCATCGCCGTGGCCACCACGGCCCGCATGCACGGGTACGACGTCCTGCTCCTCACCGGCGAGGAGGGACCCGACGCCGTCCGCCGCGTGACCGGCAGCGGGCTCGCCGACGCGATGATCCTCATGGACGTCCAGCTCGACGACGAGCGGCTGCCGCTGCTGCGCGGCTCCGGCCAGCCGTCCGTCCTGATCGGGCTGCCCGCCGACACCACCGGACTGACCTGCGTCGACCTGGACTGGAGCGCGACCGGAGCGCTGTGCGTGGAGCATCTGGCGAAGCTGGGGCATCACGACATCGCCGTCATCGGCGAGGCTCCCGCGGTGTACGAGCGGCACACCGGTTTCGCCGAGCGCACGCTCGACGGACTGCGCGTCCGGGCCCGGGAGCTGGGCCTGCGGGTGCTGCACCGGCCGTGCGAGGGCGGGTACGACGCGATGGCCGTGACCCTGGCCCGCATCCTCGACGAACGTCCGGGCACCACGGGGTTCGTCGTGCAGAACGAGTCGGCCGTCGAGCCGCTGCTCGCCCTGCTGCGCCAGCAGGGCCGTGCCGTGCCCGAGGACGTCTCGGTGGTCGCGATCTGCCCGGACCAGGTCGCCGTCCAGGCCTCGGTGCGGCTGACGTCCGTGGGCATCCCCGCTCCCGACATGGGCCGGTACGCCGTGGAGCGCCTGATCGCGACGCTCGAGGGGCGGGCGGCCGGTGAAGTGGTCCTGCTCGCGCCCGAGCTGACGGTCAGGGCGAGCTCGGGGCCGGCGCCCGCCGCGTCCTGAGACTGCCCCGGGGTGCCGGACCGCCCGGGGAGGCCGGCCCGGCACCGCGGTCAGCTGCCGCTGACGGTGAGGCTGTTGGCGGCGAAGTCCAGGCCGCCGGAGGACGAGGTGATCTCGAAGCCGAACTGCACGTCACCGATCGTCTCGTTGCCGAACCAGCCCTTGGTGTCCTTGATCCACTTGAGGATCGGCAGGATGTTGACGGTTCCCGAGGACGAGTTCGAGGTGCGCACGAACGAGAAGACGTCGTTGGCGCCGTTGTTGCCCTTGTAGACGGTCCAGGTGTGGCCGCCGAGCGTCAGGTTGCCCTGCGAGGTGCCGAGCGGTCCGACGGCGCCGGTCTTGTTGACCCAGAGCATGATCTCGTAGTCGTAGTCGGTGTCCCAGATGTCGTACGACGTGTTGTACGCGCCGGACGACGGGACGGTGACGTTGTAGCTGCTGGTCAGCGAGGTGAGCGAGGTGATCGACTTGTTGATCACCTTCTTGGAGTTGGGGTAGGCCTTGATGCCCCCGGTGTTGGGGTGGTTGGCCCAGACGCCCCAGTTGGTGCCGGAGTTGGCCCAGATGCACTGGCTGCCGGCGCCGGAGCCCCAGATGTCGTTGTAGAGCGTGTAGCCGTTCAGGGTGGTGCTGCCCCACTGGTCGCAGGAGGACCAGACGGCGGCGGAGGCGGGCGCCGCGGCGAGGCCGACGGTGGCGCCGAGCGCGAGGGCGGGGGCGAGCAGGGCCATGACGGCCCGGACGGGCGTGCGTATTGCCATGGTGTCCCTTCCATGGGTGGGGGGAGGTGCGTGGGGTCACCACGTCCTCAGGGTGAGGACGTGCTCTTCTCCGGCGACGAGGTCGAGCGGCCGCGCGCCGCCGGAAGTCCTGAGTTCGACGCGCCGGGTGCGGGTCGGCCGCAGCACGGCCGTGGCGCCCTCGGGGCTCCAGGTCAGGTCGAGTCCGGCGCCGAACCGGGTGCGCACGCCGCGCAGTTCGCCCGCCGGACGGTCGGCCGGGAGCGCGGGCAGCAGCACCAGCCGGTCGGGGGTGGACTGCACGAGCATCTCGATCAGCACCGCGGGCAGGGTGTGCGCGGCGTCGGCGTTGTAGACGTTGCGGGCGGGGTAGTGGGCGCTCATCAGGGAGTCGTGGAAGTAGTCGCCGCCGAGCACGTCGGCGAGCGCGTGCGCGACCCGGTCGGCGTCCCGCAGCCGGGCGGCGATCAGCGCGTGGTGCAGGCGGCCGTGCGCCGAGTCGTTCTCGGTGCCGCGCAGGGCCAGGGCGCGGTGGGCGGCGGCGGCCAGGTCCGGGGTGTCGTAGGGGTTGATCTCGTCGAGCGGCCAGACGCCGTACAGATGGCTGAGGTGGCGGTGGTCGTAAGTGTCGTCGAGTCCGGGGCGGGCCCATTCGGCGAGCGCGCCGTCGGCGTTGACCCGGTGCGCGGGCAGCCGGCCGGCGAGGGCGTGCAGCCGGTCGGCGTGTTCGGGGTGGTAGGCGGCCGCGGTCAGCAGGGCGTGCCGTGCGGCGGAGAGGTCCATGGCCGCGTCGAGAGCGCCCCAGCTCCCGCCCGCGGGCCGGTTCTCCGGTGAGTAGGACGGCACTACGACGAGTCGGCCCCCGTCGTCGGTGCGGGTGAGGAAGTCCTCGTAGAACAGGGCGGTCTCGGCGAGTGCGGCGGCGGTGCGCGGGTCACGGGTGCCTTGGCTCTCGTCGTGGTCGACGAGCGGCTTGAGCAGCCAGTCCGCTCCGGCGGTCCACAGGTGCAGCGGGTACTCGCGGCTGAAGTGGTACGAGAGCCCGGACTCGCCGTCGGTGTGCGCGGGCGCCACGACGCCCCGGGCGCCGAAGACCGCGCGGGCGTTCTCGCGCCAGTCCGGCAGCTGCCGTTGCACCAGGGCTGCCTGCGCCTCGGTGACCTCGGGCAGGTCGGCGGGGACGGCGGAGGCGGTCTGGAGGTTGAGGTTGGCGTCGGTGGTGAGGGCTCCGGACCAGGCGGTGTCCCAGTCGCCGGTCCACAGGCCGGTGAGGCGGGGCGGCAGCAGGCCGGACGCGGACAGCAGGTGGTAGCGGCCGGCCGCGAAGAGCCGTTCCAGGAGGGCCGGGTTTCCGGGCTGCCGCAGCAGTGCTGAGCCCGGCAGGGCGCGGTCGGCCGGGTCGGCGCGCAGGTCGAGGGTGACACGGCGGTAGGCGGTGCGATGGTGGGCGAGGTGGCGGGCCAGCAGGTCCGGGTAGGGCTGTGCGGTGAGCAGGGCGCGCAGGGCGCCGGCCTCCTCGGCGGTGTCCGGCTCGCCGGTGTGCCGCCGTACCCGGGTCAGCAGCAGCACCGAGGCGGCGCCCTCGATGCGGACGCCCGGCGGGGTGAGGGTGGTGCGGCCGCCCTCGACGGCCACCAGGGTCAGCCCGGTGTAGGCGCGGTCGCTGCCGGGGTAGCGGACGCGCAGGGTGAGCAGGGCGCCCTCGGGGGTGCGGACGGCGCCGTGGCCGACGGCCAGGCCCGCGGGCGCGCCGGGCAGCCGGTGGTCGAGGGAGACGTCCTGGGTGAGGTCCGGGGCGGTGACGTACTGGACGATCACGTCGTCCGCGCGGGAGACGAAGACACGGCTGGTCCGGCCGTCGGCGTGGGCAGTCGCCTCGCCGGTGGCGAAGTCGACGGCACGGCGGTACGGGTCCGATGCCGCCCGGCCGCGGGTCCGGGGACGGGGGCGGGGGTCGCCGGAGGCGCGCAGTTCGGTGTGGAAGGCGGGGTGGAACGGCTGCACCCATTGCAGGGGCCGTCCGTCGGTGAAGCTCTCGGCGGCCGTGAGGTCGCCGGCCAGCAACCGGGCCTGGAGTGCGGGCAGTTCGGCGGCCAGTTCGGGGGGCCTGGCGTGTTCGCCGCCGTTGGGGCGGACCAGGGCGTGATGGGTGACGACGACACGGTCGACGTTCGGGTCGCCGAACACGAGTGCGCCGTGGTGGCCGTTGCCGCTCAGGAAGGCGTCCTCCCAGCGGGCGGCCGGGGCGCGCTCCCAGGTGCCGTGGACGGGACCGGACGTCATGGCTTGAGCACCGCCGCTCCGTAGCGGCCGAGGGTGAGCCGGCCGGTGACCGTCTCCCCGGTCAGCAGGTCCCGTTGGGTGCCCGGGACGTCGACGGTGACCGGGTCGCGCCCGTGGTGGAGCAGGAACAGCAGCTCGCCGCGGCGCACGGCCTCGACCCCGGCGGGCAGTCCGGCCAGCACCGGCCGGACCCCGGCGTCGTCGGCGACGACACTGAGCAGACCGCGCAGCGCGTCCGGCTCGGGCAGCGTCGAGACGTACCAGGCGCGGCCGCGGCGCAGGACCGCGGGCATTCCGTCGAGTTCGCCGCCCTGGTAGGGGACCGTCTCGCTGACGTCGTCGGCCGCCTCGATCTCCTCCGACCACAGCGTGCCCAGGAAGCCGTCGCACGCGACGGTCTCCCCCGCGTCGAGCGGCCACCACTCGTGCAGGACGCGGATGCCGAACAGGGTGCGCAGCCGGGCGTCCATGCCGCCGGGGCGCACCCGGTCGTCCTCGTCGGCGACGCCGGTCAGGAACCCGGCGACGAGGGTGCCGCCGCCGTCGACGTAGGCGAGGAGGTTGTCGATCGCCGCGTCGGTGAGGAGGTGGAGCTGGGGTACGACGACCAGGGCGTAGCCGGTCAGGTCGTGCTCGGGGTGGGCGAAGTCGGTGGCGACGTTGGCCTCCCACAGGGCCCGGTGCCAGGCGCCGAGGACGGCGGCCGGGTCGACCTCGGCGGAGGGGCGGCCCTCCTGGACGCCCGCCCACCAGGCGTTCCAGTCGTGCAGAACGGCCACCTCGGCACGGCTGTGGCGGCCCGCCACCTCGGCGCCGATCAGGGCGAGTTCGGCGCCGAGCTGTCTGATCTCCTGGTGGGACCTGCCTTCCTCGCCGGCGTGGCCGAGCATGGCGGAGTGGTACTTCTCCGCGCCCTGCCGGGACTGGCGCCACTGGAAGTAGCAGACGGCGTCCGCGCCGCGGGCCACGGCCTGGAGCGACCACAGCCGGTTGAGTCCGCGCGGCTTGGGACGGTTCACCCGGCGCCAGCTGACCGCGCCCGCCGCCTGTTCCATCAGCATCCAGGGGCCGTTCGCCTGGGACCGGGTCAGGTCCTGGACCAGGGCGCCGTGCTGGGCGCCGAGGGGGTCGCCTGGGTCGGGGTAGAGGTCGACGGAGACGACGTCCTCCTGCCCGGCCCAGC
Source organism: Streptomyces adustus (assembly GCF_009377175.1). Taxonomy (GTDB): domain Bacteria; phylum Actinomycetota; class Actinomycetes; order Streptomycetales; family Streptomycetaceae; genus Streptomyces; species Streptomyces adustus. The sequence continues at coordinate 507 of NZ_VJZD01000291.1, read as the reverse complement.
GCCAGCCGTCCTGGCCGATCCACAGCGGCATGAAGTTGGTGGTGACGGGGATGTGCGGGGTGTGCCGGGCGACGATGTCGCGTTCGGCGATGTAGCACTCCAGGAGCATGTCGGAGGTGAAGCGCCGGAAGTCGAGCACCTGGGCGGGGTTGTTCAGGTAGTGGGCGCGGCGCGGGGGCAGGATGCCGTCCCAGGTGTCGTAGCCCTGGCTCCAGAAGGCGGTGCCCCAGGCGGTGTTGAGGGCGTCGAGGCTGCCGTACCGGGTGCGCAGCCAGCGGCGGAAGGCGGCGGCGGCCTCGTCGCCGTGGTCGGTGGTGCAGTACTCGTTGTTGATGTGCCACAGGGTGAGGGCGGGATGGCCGGCGTAGCGGGCGGCCAGGTCCTCGGTGATGGCGGCGGCGTAGTGCCGGTAGGTGGCGCTGGAGTGGGAGAAGTGCTGGCGGCCGCCCCACCACTCGGTCCGGCCGTCGGCGTCGCGGGGCAGGGTCTGTCTCTTATAGACATCTT